>JBGSTC010000029.1:0-125563 GCA_041736705.1 Erysipelotrichaceae bacterium | reverse complement strand
ATCTTTCCTTGGAATGTCTTGATGAAGAAAATGCTGAAGAACGCTCCGATGACCATGATCCCTTCCAGTGCGATGTTGACGATGCCGCTACGTTCGGAAAACATACCGCCCAATGCGACGACGACCAGGGGGACCGTGAACAACAACGAGTTTTGAAAGACGAAATAGATGGTATCCATTATTTACCCTCCGTCCGTTTCTTGAAGAACGCACTGATCTGTTCCCTGAAGAACAAGGAGAAGGCGCTGAGATAGATGATCGCAGCCACCATGATGCTGATGACTTCCGGTACGAATTTATAGAGTTGCATATAGAAGCCGCCGACATTGATGTAGGCGACGAAGATCGCGGCGAAGATGATGCCGATCGGATTGCTTAACCCCAGCAAGGCGACGGGAATCCCGTTGAACCCTTCGGCCGCCAGGATATCGACGACCTGGATGTGTTTCCCCGATCCCGCCAAATAGAGCAGCCCTCCGCCTAAGCCGGCGAACGCCCCGGCGATGACCATCGACAATAAAATGTTCCGCTTCGAATTCATCCCGGCATATTGCGACGCCGAGCGGTTGTAACCGCACGCCTTCAGTTCATAACCGAAGGTCGTTTTCTCCAACACGATGTAGGCGATGATCGCGACGAGAATCGCGATGATGATGCCGAGGTTGACGTTGGAACCGTTGAACAAGGTATCCAACCCGACCTTGGGGATGATGGCGCGGGTCGGCGTCATCGATTGGTTCCGCGCCGCGTCGAAGACCGTCTGAACGACCATGAAATTCACCAAATACATCCCGATGTAGTTCATCATGATCGAAGCAATGACTTCGTTGACGTTACGATAGGCTTTCAGGAATCCCGGGACCAACGCCCACAACCCGCCGGCGACGAATGCACCGATCAAAGCGACCAACCATAAAACCTCGGTCGGGATGAAGGTCGCCCTTACGGCGATGAAGACGGCGGTGAAGGCACCGACGATGAACTGACCGGACGCCCCGATGTTGAAGAGACCGGTCTTGAAGGCGAACCCGACGGACAAACCGGTCATGATGATCGGTGTCGCCAGATAGAGCGTCTGACCCAAGCCTTTCATCCCGCCGGTGAACCCGCCGGACAAGATCGTTAAGAAACCACCGACCGCATTGGCCGGATTACTGATGAGTAATACGATGAAACCGAAAACAAAACCGAAGATGATCGAGAGGATCGACGCGGATGCGTTCTGGAAGCCTTTTGATTTCAGAAGCTTGTTCATTCGATCACCTCTCTCTTGGATCCGGACATGAAGAGACCCAGATCCTGTTGTGAAACGACTCTCGGATCCGCCTGACCGACCAATTCCCCTTCATACATGACCAAGATACGGTCGCTGACGTTCATGACTTCGATCATTTCAAGGGAAATCAGAAGGACGGCTTTCCCGGCATCCCGTTGTTCAACCAATTTTTTATGAATATATTCGATCGCTCCGACATCCAATCCGCGGGTCGGTTGGACCGCGATCAACAAATCCGGATTCTTGTCGATCTCACGAGCGACGATCGCCTTCTGTTGATTGCCGCCCGACATACTGCGGGTCTTCGAATTGACCCCTTCGCCGCTACGGATATCGAACTGTTTGATCAAGTCGGATGCATGCTTGTAGATGGCATCGAACTTCAAGAAACCGTTGTTTTGATAGTCTTTTTGGAAGTAGGACTGCAGAACGAGATTTTCGGCAAGGTTATAATCCAACACCAATCCGTGTTTGTGCCGATCTTCAGGGATATGCGAAATCCCGGAGACCGAACGTTGCCGGATGGTCGAACGTGTGATGTCCGAGCCTTTGAAAAGCAGTGAACCTGATTCGATCGGTGTCAAACCGGTCAAGGCATAGACCAGGTCCGTTTGACCATTGCCCTCGATCCCGGCGATACAAAGGATTTCACCGCGACGAACCTTGAAACTCACGTTGTTGACGGCGTTCTTATGGCTATGTTTCGACTTAACGACCAGATTCTTGACTTCAAGGATCACTTCACCGGGTTTCTGTTCACCCTTTTCGACTTCGAACAAGACTTTGCGTCCAACCATCATTTCCGACATCTCTTCCTTGGACGTCGTCGCCACGTCGACCGTCGCGATGTATTTCCCTTTTCGTAATACCGTGACACGGTCGGCAACCTGTTTGATTTCGTTCAACTTATGCGTGATAAAGATGATGGACTTCCCTTCCGACGCCAGATTCTTCATGATCTTCATCAACTCGTCGATTTCCTGCGGGGTAAGTACGGCCGTAGGTTCATCGAAAATCAAGATTTCGTTCTCGCGATACAGCATTTTCAGGATTTCGACCCGTTGTTCCATCCCGACGGAAATGTCGGAAATCAAGGCATCCGGATCGATGAAAAGATTATACTGCTTCGATATCTTTTCGACTTTTTCGCGTGCATCCTTCAACTTCAAAAACCCGTTCTCCACGGTTTCGACACCGAGCACGACATTCTCGAGCACGGTGAAATTGTGGACGAGCTTGAAATGTTGATGCACCATCCCGATGCCGTACTTTTTGGCATCGTTGGGGTTATGGATCTTCGCTACCTGACCATTGACCTTGATGATTCCTTTCTCGGCTTTATACAAACCGAAAAGGACGCTCATCAGAGTCGATTTCCCCGCTCCGTTTTCGCCCAGCAACGCATGGATCTCCCCTTTGCGGACTTGCAAGGTGATGTCGTCGTTGGCGATAATACCGGGAAACTCTTTTGTGATATTCAGCATTTCGATTACATATTCCATGGGTATTTCTCCTATGTTGGAATTATATCTTATTTTGAGGGAAAATGGTGCATTTGTTGGCGCAAAACAAAAAAAGCGGACCTTGCGGTCCGCTTCGAGTCGAATTATTCGATGGTGACTTTGACGATCGTCAACGGCAGTAAATCGGCCGTCGCGGCGTCGGTGTCTTTCTTGATCATGATGGTTTCAGCAACGAGTTTTGCGAAAACGGCATCGTAATCAGCTTGTTTGAAGGTCGTGAAACGGCTGAAGTCTTGCGGCAAACCAACACCGTCGACATCGGCACCCAACGTGACGATTTCGCCACCCGGGAATTCATCGGCATAATATGCTTCCAGTGCGAGGTAAACGGAGTTTCCGAGTTCCTTCATCGCGGAAGTGATGACGGTGTCGGATTCAGGAGATTGGTCGACGTCGACGCCGATAACCTTCTTGTCGGCTTCTTCGGCAGCGGACATGACGGAGTTTCCGACTTTACCGCCGGCGGCGAAGATCACTTCGACGCCCGATTGATACCAGGAAGCGGCTTTCGCTTTGTTATCGGGGGTATCGTCGAAGTTGCCGGTGTAGTGGTACTTGACCATGACATCGGCTAAACCCATTTCAGCGGCGGCATATTCGGCGCCTTGAAGGAATCCATAACCGAAACGGACAACGGCCGGAACAGCCATGCCGCCCATGAATCCTAAGTTGGTGTAGCCGTCTTTAACAGCGGCGTAGCCAGCCAAGAAACCGGATTGTTCTTCAGCGTAATAGATCGAATAAACATTGTCTTCGGCACGGAACTGCGTCCAGTCTTCACTGTGCGGATCCGCATCCAATAGAACGAACATGACTTCCGGGAACAAGTCCTGGGCTTCGAATACGGCCGGTCCGAACAAGAATCCCGGGGTGACGATGACTTTCGCTCCGCCGGTAACCGCTAATTCGATCGCATCGACGTAGGCAGCGGTCGATTGTTCGGTCGGTTTGTAATATTGGTGGGTGATGTCGTTTTCTTCGGCATACTTGACAAGACCTTCCCATGCGCCTTGGTTGAACGATTTGTCGTCGATATTGCCGACGTCGGTGATCAAGGCAAGTTCAAATCCCTTGTCTTCGGGTTTCGAACATGCAGCAAGTCCGAATACCATCAGGAATACAGTCAAAAGAATCAAAAGCTTCTTCATTACTTCTTCCTCCATTGTTTTTCGCAGTGTATCTGCTCCTACTCAGTTTAGTATTTTTTACACTTAAAGTCAACTAAGCAAACCAAAGGAAAAGCGGTTTTGTAACCGCTTAATCTTCATCGTCGGATTTGCGGACCCTGACGTCGCGGGGCTTGCTGCCCTGCGTCGGTCCGATGATCCCTTTTTGTTCAAGGACATCCATCATGCGCGCCGCACGGTTGTATCCTAATCCGAATCGGCGTTGGATGCTGGAGGTCGAAGCCCGTTGGGTTTCGATGACATAGTCTTTGACTTCATCGAAAAGCGGATCATCCAAGGCGGATGCGATGCCTTCCGACAATCCTTCCCCGTCTTCGGGGTTGATGAAGGCTTCGTCATAGGTCGGTTTGCGCTGTGCGGAAGTGGTTTCAGCTAAACGGCGTACTTCGTCGTCGGAAACGAAAACCCCCTGGATACGGACGGAAGCGGGCTCTCCGACCGGAATGAACAACATATCCCCGTAACCGAGCAGTCTTTCCGCCCCGACATGGTCCAGGATGGTCCTGGAATCCACACCGCTGGAGACGGCGAAGGCGATGCGCGATGGGATGTTGGATTTGATGATCCCGGTGATGACGTCGACCGAAGGACGCTGGGTCGCGACGATCAAGTGGATCCCGGCGGCACGCGCCAACTGGGTGATCCGTTGGATGCTGGATTCGACTTCTTTCCCGGCGACGATCATCAGGTCGGCGAGTTCGTCGATGATGACGACGATCCACGGCATCGGTTCGAGATGTTCCTGCGGGGCTTTGATGAGGAGTTCGTTATAGGCTGTGATGTTGCGGACATTGCATTTGGAGAAGACTTCATAACGGTTTTCCATCATCTTGACGACGATCTTCAGCGCTCTTGCGGCTTCGGAGGCGTCGGAAATGACCGGGCAGATCAAGTGCGGGATTTTTTGGAACGAAGTGAACTCGACTTTTTTGGGGTCGATCAGGATCATCTTCACTTCATCGGGTGTCGTACGAAGCAATAAGGTCGAAATGATCGAGTTGACGCAGACGGATTTCCCGCTGCCGGTCGCTCCCGCGATCAAGAGGTGGGGCATTTTGTCGAGTTCCGAGAAGATCGGACGACCCGACAAGTCCCTACCCAGTGCGAACAAGAGTTTCTTGTTCATCTTTTCCGGAGGGATTTCCTTCAGCATCTCCGCCATGCGGACGGGGATCATCTCCACGTTGGGGATCTCGACGCCGACCGCGTTACGGCCTGGGATGGGGGCTTCGATCCGGATATCCTTCGCCGCCAACTCCATTTTGATGTTGTCCTGGATGGAAGCGATCTTCGATACTTTGACGTTGGAGTCCGGACGTACTTCGAATTTCGTGACAGCCGGGCCGATATGAGTGGCGACTAGAGTCGCGTTGATGCCGAAATTCGACAGGATTTCAAGCAATTTCTTGCCTTTGAAGACGGCTGCGTTGGCGTTGGCGCTGGATTTGCTCTTAGCCGCGACCTCATCGAGGATCTTGATGTCCGGCAGAACGTAATTACCGATGTTGTGGATGGTCGCGGCGGATTTCGTCGTGACTTCCCTTTCATCGAACAGACTCGGCTTCGCGATCACGGTCGGACGCTTTTCTGGGACGACGACTTCCTGGACTTCGGGTTCCTTGACATCCGGCGACAAGAACTTCAAGCGGTGCTTCTTCTTGGGAAGTTCCGGCTCGATTTTTTCTTCATAAGCCATTTCTTCGCCGATCTGCGTCATCACGCGGTTTTTGGCGGAGCGCATCTTGACGACGGCCTTCTTCACGTATTTCCAGTCCACAAAAAGTAGGATGGCCACGATATAGAGGAAAACGATGACGATCAGCGTCCCGATCCGGTCGAACAAGAGGGTGAAGAGCGAATACAGGAATACCCCGACCAACCCTCCGTTGGGGGCTAGCGCTTCGGTGAAAATTTCCGGCGTGTTACTCATCCATTCTTCAAAGACCGCGAATCCGACGTCGGATCGCGTATAGGCGCGATAGGAGGCGGTGAGGATGATCGCCGTCAGCATCAACCCCAACGCGATGCTCGTCTTTAAGCGAAGGTTGGGGTTCTTACGCCAAAACAAGATGAACAAGGCGTAAAGAAACATAAGGACATAGAAGAATACGATCGTTTCGCCCACAAAAAAGCGCACCAAACGGTCAAGATAGATGCCGACGATCCCGAAACGTTGAAACGAAATGATGGTCAACGTAAACAGGATGAGGGCGTTGATGATGTAGAGAAGCTTACGCTCCTCTTTCCGTAGTGTTTTTCTGCGTGCCATGCAACCCTCCGTGATTATTCATTCACATTGATTTCGACGATGACCGGAAGGATCATCGGGCGTTTGCCCGTTTCCTTCAGGACATAGCGCATGATTTTATCCTTGGCGTCCATGCGGACCGACATGTTTTCATACTTGTTCGCGGCGACCGCGTCGATGATGACGCGTTCGACGATGTTGCCGATTTCCTTGACGATATAGTCCGCTTCCTTAAGATAGATGACGCCCCTGGACTGGACATCGGGTCCACCGATGACTTCCTTGGTCGCATAGTTGACGACGACGCCGACCACGATGGCTCCGTCGGTCGACAAGGCTTCACGGTCTTTCAAGACCATTCCGCTGACATCCAGCGATTCGTTGCCGTCGATCATCAGATCTTCCAAAGGTAGGATCGTCGACGTGTTTTTCAATACTTTGTCTTCGAACAAGGCGACTTGTCCGTTGTCGAGAACCACGATGCGGTCCGCGAAGTAACCTGAATCCAATGCGATGTTCGCATTGACGATCAATTGGCGGTATTCGCCGTGGATGGGGATGAAGTATTTCGGTTTCAGCAGAGAAAGCATCATCTTGATGTCTTCGGCGGAAGCATGCATGGAGAAAATTTTCTTGCGGTCCAAGGTCACGACGCGGACGCCCTCTTTGTAGAGCTCGTTCTCCATTTTACTGGCTTCGCGCTCCGTCCCCGGAACGACCGGGGAAGCGATGACGACCGTATCTTCGCTATGCAATTCAAGCTTCGTATCTTCCGAGATCGCGATGCGGTGCATGACCCTGAATACGTTGGGTCCGCTGGCGCTGACGATGATGATCGCGTTGGTGTAGTCATTGGTGAACTTCTCGGCACTGAGTTCCAACCCGGCCGGCACATGGTAATAGCCCAGTTTTTCGACCTGGCGCAGTAGATTGCGTTGATTGTCATTGTAGAAGAAGATCTTTTTCTTGTATTTGTTGGCGAGTTCGATGACTTCGATCAAGCGGTACAGGTTTTGCTCATAGAGCGTAATGAACACCCGGCCCCGTGCGTCTTCGACGGCGCTTTCGATATGGTCCGTGATGCGGTGGTTCGGCGCCGTGAAGCCCGGTTTCTCCGCATAGACGGATTCCGTCAACAAGGCCAGTACGCCCTTCTTTCCGATATCCGCGAATTCGGTGATGTCGCAAGCGAACGCCGCGTTGCGGGCGTTCAAGTCGATGATGTATTCACCCGCATAGACGATCGCCCCTTGGTCGGTCTCGATCGCCAAGCCAAACGCGTCGGCGATGGAATGCGTCAGTCCGAAGGTACGGATGTTGACGCCGTTGATAACCAGTTTCCCGTTCCGTTTGATGCGGTGGATTTTGACTTCCTTGATATTCTGCTTCTTGAGCATTTCTTCGATCATCACAGCGCTCAGCGGCGTCGTATAGATGGGGACGTTCGCCTGCCGTAACAGATACGGCAAAGCCGCCATCGCATCGTCATGCGCATGCGTAATGAACACGGCTTTCACCCTGTCCTTGTTCTCGACGAGATATTTCATATCGGGAATGATCATCTCGATTCCCAACTGTTCCGTATCGGGGTATTTGATTCCGGCTTCGATGACGAAGAGATCGTTGTTGATTTCCACGACATAAAGATTCTTGCCGTCTTCGTCCAGCCCGCCTAACGCAAAAATGCGTATTTTATCCATGATATTTCCTCCTGCTTTTCTACCATTATACCTTAGCGGGTCGTGTTTTTCAAACGTTGGACCGATTCTATTTCCGTTTACCGTTCAAGGTCCAGGTTTTCGCATCGGTGATCAGCACTTCGACGATTTCGCCGGTACAATCGTCGCCCGAGGTGAAATTGACCAGTTTGTTGTTTTCGGTGTACCCTGAATAGACTTGCGCGTTTTTCTTGGAGGGTCCGTCCACTAATACCTTTACGGTTTGACCGACCATCTTCTTATTGTTTTCAAGTGCATGTTGCGCCACCTTGGCATTGAGGATCTGTAGCCGTTTGCGTTTCTCTTCCGTCGGCACGTTGTCTTCCATTTTTGCGGCCGGCGTCCCTTCGCGGGGCGAATAGATGAAGGTGAACGCATTGTCGAACTTGCAGGCATCCAACATCGCCAAGGTATCGTTGAACTGTTCATCGGTTTCATTGGGGAAGCCGACGATGATGTCGGTGGAAAACGCGACGTTTTCCACTCTGTCCTTGAGTTTATGAAACAAGGTCAGGTATTCCTGAGGGGTATAACGTCTTCCCATGATTTTCAGGATATCGGCGTTGCCGGACTGAAATGGAAGATGGATGTAGGGCATGACGTTAGGGATCGTCGCGATAACATCGATCAGTTCGTCGGTGAAATCCCAGGGGTGGCTGGTGGTGAACCGGATCCGCTCGATCCCGGTGCGGGATACTTTTTCCATCAGTTTCGCAAAGCAATGTTCACCATAGAGGTCTTTTCCGTACGCATTGACGTTCTGGCCCAATAAAGTGACTTCCTTGCACCCTTCTTTGCGCAGCGTCTCCACTTCTTCAAGGATGTCTTCCATGGTCCGCGAACGCTCTTTCCCGCGGGTATAGGGGACGATGCAGTAGGTGCAGAATTTATCGCAGCCATACATGATGTTGACCCAGGCTTTGGTGTTTAACGCACGGCGAACCGGAAGGTTTTCGATGACGTCGCCTTCCTGTGAATATACTTCGATCACGCGTTCGCGCGTCAACGTCGCTTTATAGAGAAGTTCCGGCAGACGGTGGATGTTATGGGTGCCGAACACCAAATCGATGTGGTGGTGTTTCAGTAGGATGGTTTGGACGACTTCCTCTTCCTGCGCCATGCATCCGCAGACCACGAACATCAGATCCGGGTTTTTCAGTTTGAAACGTTTGAGTTGTCCGATTTCACCGAACACCTTGTCTTCCGCGTTCTTGCGGACCGCGCAGGTGTTCAGAAGGATCAGATCGGCGCTTTCGGCGTCCATGACCGGCAGGTACCCCATTTCCTCCAAGATACCGCGGATGGTTTCGCCGTCCCTCTCGTTGGCTTGACAGCCATAGGTACGCAAAAAATACTTACGACCGTTACCGAGGTTTTTCACCGCATCGTCGATATGGAAAAGCGAACGTTCGATGACCGCATGGTCCTTCGATCGTTTCTGCGCTTCTTTAAGATTCGGGAGTACGAAGTAGTCTTTGATTTCTTTCATGGAACCCTCCGGTTAAAAAAACCAAGCGACGCTTGGTTTCTTACTTCTGCGAAATGGCTTGCGTCGGGCAGACCCCGATGCATGCGCCGCAATCGATGCACAGCGATTCATCGCACTCTGCTTTTCCGTCGGCGTCCAACGACAACGCTCCCGTCGGGCATACGCCAACACACGCTCCGCAACCGATACAAATGTCTTTTGCTACTACTACCGGCATTTCCAACACCCTCCTTGATCTGAAATAATTATATCACGATTTAGAGGTTCTTCAAGAACGAGTTATGGATTCATCTTTCGGTCTTATTTGAATCCGTTCGATTTTGACCGCGCGGCGCGTTGTCTCGTCGATCTCGATGAACAGCCCGCAAAGTTGGGACTCCCCTTCGGAAACGGTGTAGCGTGCGCTGCGGATTCCGCTGAAACGGTCAAGCACTTCCATCACATCCCGCCCGATGACGCTGTCGTAGGGACCCGTCATGCCGACGTCGCTGAT
Organism: Erysipelotrichaceae bacterium; assembly: GCA_041736705.1. Classification (GTDB taxonomy): domain Bacteria; phylum Bacillota_I; class Bacilli_A; order Erysipelotrichales; family Erysipelotrichaceae; genus GWE2-51-13. Next base: position 115,629 of record JBGSTC010000029.1, on the reverse strand, counting down.
AAAGGCGCAACCATTCATGATTTTCTCATCCGCGGTCTGCACATGCGTATGCGTACCGACGACCGCGCTGACCACGTCTTGAAACATGTAGGCGAAGGCGATTTTCTCGCTGGTCGCTTCCGCATGGAGATCGACCAAAACGATTTTGTTCGTGAAGTTGTTTTCGATCCGATGCATCGCCTCGAACGGTGTTTCATCGGTGTTTTCCATGAAGACGGTACCGCAGATGTTGACGATCACCAAAGGCGTGCCTTTGACATCGATTTCAAGATGCCCGCGTCCAAGTCCGGTCGGGATGAGGTTCATCGGCCGGACCAAACGGTCCGCCTGGTTGATGAAGTCATAGAGGTCGGCTTTGGAGAACGCATGGTTTCCCAGCGTGATCGCATCGATCCCGTAACTCAAAAGTTCTTCATAGATTTTACGTGTGATCCCTTTACCGTGCGCCGCGTTTTCCCCGTTGTCGATCACGACATCCGCGTCATAGGCCAATCGCAGGGAAGGCAGCAGTTGTTTGACTGCTGCCCTTCCTTTGCTACCGACGATATCGCCGATAAACAGAATTTTCATTATTTGGCGATGTCCGAAGCACGGGTTTCGCGGATGACCGTCACCTTGATCTGTCCCGGATAGGTAAGTTCGGCTTCGATCTTCTCACGGATTTCACGTGCGATGCGATGACAGGCCATGTCATCCAACTTCTCGGGCACGACCATGACGCGGATTTCGCGGCCGGCCTGGATGGCATAGGTCTTTTCGACGCCGTCAAACGACGTCGCGATTTTTTCAAGTTGTTCCAAACGTTGGATATAGTTTTCAAAGGATTCGAAGCGGGCTCCCGGACGGGCGGCACTCAAGGTGTCCGCGGCGGCGACCAAGACAGAAATGATGCTGGTCGGTTCGACTTCTCCGTGGTGGGATTCGATCGAGTTGATGACGACGGCGTTTTCACCGTGTTTCTTCGCAATCCGCGCCCCGATTTCGATATGGCTTCCTTCGACTTCGAAGTCCATCGCTTTCCCGATATCATGCAGAAGCGCGGCACGTTTCGCCAAGGTTTGGTTCAACCCCAGTTCGGCGGCCATCATCCCTGCCAGATAAGCGACTTCCATGCTGTGCTGCAGCGCGTTTTGACCGTAGCTGTAGCGATAACGTAAACGTCCGATCAAACCGACGATTTCGCGGTCGATCTTCCCGATGTTCAGTTTGAAGACGGCTTCTTCACCGACCTTCTGAATGGTTTCGTTCAGTTCTTTGGTTACTTTATTCACGACTTCTTCGATACGGCCGGGTTGGATCCGTCCGTCTTTAATCAAGGTCTCAAGCGCAAGACGGGCGATTTCCCGTCGGATGGGATCGAAACAAGATAGCGTGATGGTTTCGGGAGTATCGTCGATGATGAGGTCGACACCCGTCGCTTGTTCGATCGCCCGGATATTTCTTCCTTCGCGGCCGATGATGCGGCCTTTCATTTCTTCACTGGGAAGCGCGACGACCGAAACGGTACGCTCCAACGTTTCCTCTTGGGCATAACGTTGAATCGCCATTCCGATAATATTGCGCGCCTTATCGGCCGCAATCGATTTCGCATCGTCTTCCGCTTCACGGATATAAGCCGTCACTTCGTTTTGGATCTTCTTTTCGACCGCGTTCATTAATTCCTTCTTGGCTTCCGCCTGAGTCATGTTCGCGAATCGTTCGAGTTCTGTTACCTGTATGTCGATCTTCGACTGCAAATCACGTTCCATCTTCTCCAGTACGTTCAATTTTTCGGTTAATTGTTTATTTTTATCATCAATCTGCTTTTCTTTGTTCGTCAACGTTTCTTCACGGAAATGGAAGTTATCCTCACGGCGCGACATCTTGTTTTCCAGTTCCTGGATTTCCTGACGACGTTCCTTGATTTCCTTCTCCGCGGCAAGTTTCAATTCATACGCCTGCGTTTTTCCTTCAAGGACCGCCTGGCGTACAAGGTTATCCGCTTTGTTTGTTGCTTCGCTGATGAGTAAACTTGCTTTTTGTTGATCTCTATTTAACCCTAACTTTGAGACTAAAACCATCACGATCAGTCCCAAAGCAAAACCGCTGATACCGGTCAAGACGGAAAAGAGAATGTCTTTAGGCATGCTTTTCCTCCTGTACCTATTGATGAGTTAGATATAACTCTTTTACATAATAACGAATTTACGGACAATTCACAATAACATTTGCTCAGCACAAGAAAAATAGCAGGTTCCCCTGCTACTTTAAGCTCGCTTCTTGCTTGAAAAACGCCTTCTTTTTGACTTCTTCGGTGATTTCGGCTTCCAACACCGGATTGGATTTCAAGAAAGCGCGGACCGCTTCTTTCCCTTGCCCGATCTTTTCGCCTTTGTATGCGAACCAAGCGCCGGATTTCTGCACGACTTCGTGTTCGACCGACAGATCGATCAATTCACCGATCCTCGATACCCCTTCGCCGTACATGATTTCGACAAGAGCGACTTTGAACGGAGGCGCGACTTTGTTTTTGACGACCTTGACGGTCACTTTGTTTCCGACGATGTCGTTGCCGCTCTTGATGGCTTCGCCTTTACGCACGTCGATGCGGATCGAGGCGTAGAACTTCAACGCGCGTCCGCCGGATGTCGTTTCGGGGTTGCCGAACATGACGCCGACTTTCTCGCGCAACTGGTTGATGAAAATGACGGTGCATTCGCTTCTGTTCATGACACCCGAGAGTTTACGCATCGCCTTGGACATCAAACGGGCTTGCAGACCGACGTTGGCGTCCGACATTTCCCCGTCGAGTTCGACTTGCGGGACCAAGGCCGCGACGGAGTCCACGACCACCAGGTCGATCGCTCCGCTCTTAATCAGAAGTTCGGTGATTTCAAGGGCTTGTTCCCCGCTGTCCGGTTGGCTCAGGATCAGGTCGTCGATGTTGACGCCCAGATTGCGGGCATAACGCGGGTCGATGGCGTTTTCCGCATCGATGAACGCGGCTTTGCCGCCCCGTTTTTGTACTTCGGCGATCGCATGCAAAGCAAGCGTCGTTTTACCGCTCGATTCCGGACCGTAGATCTCGACGATCCGTCCTTTGGGGTATCCACCGATCCCCAGCGCCAGGTCGATCGAAATCGATCCGCTGCTGATGGCGTCGATGTCCACGTTGGCACGGTCGCCAAGTCTCATGATTGAACCCTTGCCGTACTGTTTTTCGATCTGCTTCAGCGCTTCCTCCAACAATGCATCTTTTTTGTTTTCCATGGTTATCCTCCGACCCCTTTTTCGCAAGGTTCTGTTACTTCCCTAACCAACTCTTTGATACGGCGTATCGCCGCATCCACGGCGCCATAACGGACATCCTCGCGGCTGCCGCGAAACACGTCGTGATAGACCCTTAAAACATCCCGATAAACGATACACATATAGGCTTCGCCGTTTTTCTTGTCTTCCAACACGGCCGGACCGGCGTTTCCGCTAAAGGAAACGCAGAGGTCGCTCTTAAACAAAACCTGTGCGTTTTTCGCCATCGCTTCGACGGTTTGGGCGCTGATCGCCCCGTATTCCCCCAGGATTTTTGGATCGATGTGAAGGACGTTGGCTTTGATGTCGTTGGAATAGGCGATGATCCCGCCCAAGAACACATCGGACGCCCCTGCGATCGCGGTCGCCCGCGTCGCGAACAACCCTCCGGTGAAACTCTCGCAACAGCTCATCGACAAACCCAGACTGCGGAGCAGGTTCAAGAGTTCTTCCATTTACTTCGACTCCAACAGGATGTCCTTGGCTTGTAGGAAGTAACTGATTCCGCTGATCAATGAAATGAAAGTCGAGAACCAGACCATCAGATCGGAGACGGGCAAGGAGTAAAGTTCAAACGGTAGGTTGTTGAGTAGAATCAGGATGATCGTAAGCATTTGCGCGACGGTCTTCACTTTCCCAAGATACCCCGCCGCCATGACGCGGCCTTTCTGGGATGCGATCATCCGGATCGCATCCACCGCGGTATCCCGCCACAACATCACCAAGACCGCGACGACCGGGATGATCCCCTGCCACGCGAAAAGGATGAACATCGTATTGACCAAGAGTTTGTCCGCGATCGGATCGAGGAACTTGCCCAGGCTGGTGACTAGGTTGTGTTTACGTGCGATGTAGCCGTCCAGAAAATCGGTGAAGCTGGCCATGGCGAACAAGACGAGGATCACGACGTTACGATAGGATAAATCAATATGTTCGATCGAGAAATGACCGATATAGATGTTGAACTGGGCGAAAGGAAACAAAACGATCAACACGATCAACGGGATCATGACGATCCTCAATAAGGTCAGACGATTCGGTAAATTCATCAAGAACCTCCTGCGAATGTGAATTCGATACGGTACGAACGCGGCAGGTTGGCGATGGTCGGATCGATCACGGCGTCGATGCCATCGACCTTGATCGTATTCCGCTTGATGTATCCGAAACTGATCGAAACCTTTCGGTTCGCAGCCGCTTCGACGATGATCTCCATCGTTTCACCATAGTTGTAGATCCGCGCGCTGGGATTGTTGGTCAACACGTCGTCGATGTAGACTTTCATCATGGAGTTCGAGAAAAAACTGACGACGAACTTGACTTGCTTCCCCGCCACCCAGTCCGTGATCGAATACGAGGTGACCCCTGTCTTCGTCACGACGATGATCGTCGGTTCGGGATCGGTCTCGGGTTCGGGTTCAGGTTCGGGTTCCGGCGTGATTTCGGATGGAATCTCGTCGACCGGTTGATAGATGAGTTCGGGACCGCGTGTCAACAACGGCAGGACGCTATTGAAAAACACGAACACCAACCCGATGACGATCACAACGATCGCGATCAAGAGGGTGATGAAGGAAACGTCGACCCGCCGTTTCTTGATGTTCTGATAAATGTATTTACTGTCCGAGAGTTGCCTGTTTTTGACCACGTTGGCTTCGCTGGTTTCGTTTTCTTTGATTTTTTTCAGTGAGATGGTGTTGGTATAGTCGTCCTTGCTGAGATTGAACTGATGAGCGATGGTTTCAAAGTCGAGGTCGAGCGCGACACTGATCGTTTTCAGGTAGAACCGCAGGAACACCATATCATGTTTAAAATGATCCATGTCGCCGTTTTCGATCGCCACGAGATGGATCATGCTGATTTTCGTCTTTTCACTGACTTCCGCCAGCGTTAAACCAAGTTCTTCGCGTTTACGTCGGATGATACTCCCGATTTCCGTCATGATCTACCTCCGTCCATCTTTTATGATTATATCAACTCCGAGAGTGAATGTAAAATCAAAACGGGACTTGCGTCCCGTTTTCATCACACTATGTAAGCCATGTTCTGTTCCCTTGCGGGCGACAATCATTTATCTGCGCTTGCACGCCTCGGTTTTGCTTCAGTTCGCATCGCCAAGTTCCCCTACCAAATTTGGGTTTCTCGCTTATGGGGTTTACCTCGTTCCACTCCGGTGGTTTCCCATCGGACTCCGTCACTGTGGCACTTTTATAGATTCCGTCCATGACTTTCGTTTTAGGAGTTCGTCAGCCGTCGGTTTCCCGCCTGGATTTATGGTTTCATCCAGCATAATCACTACCGTCGTCGCAGACGGTGCGAGCATGGACTTTCCTCTGGTGACCCAGCGATTGTCCTAGTGTGATGTCTTATTTCTTGTAGACTTCCTGTTCGAGCTTCGCCAAACGCTTCAAGAGATCCACGGAGTTCCCCGCGGGTTCGACCATATCGCCGGCTTCGATCCGACCCTGCAACTCCGTCAGTTTATTCTGGAATTGAAGGTTGATGTTTTTCAGTTGTTCGACTTGGTCGCGAAGATTCTCGATCGTCTCGTCGTAGAGCTGATAGTCTTTGATCACAAGGTCCAAAAACGCATCGACTTCGGAAGCGGAGTACCCTTTGAATTCGATATTGAACTCTTTCTGATAAATAGTCTGTGCGTCCAGTTTTCCGATTTTGTTCATATCAGGTTCCTCCTGCGCTTCTATTAAAGCAAATCTACGCGTGATTTGCAAGTGCGGGGTCTCCTAGCCTCGTCGTAAAAGATGGAAATATGGCACGTATTCGTATATAATAATCAGAGGTGATGAAATGGTCGGATATCCAACGAAGAAAACGCCTCAGAAAACCGGTCCGGTTCAATCGACTTCCAAGCGCGGAATGAGCCTTGAAGACGACTTGAACAAGACCAATGCGTATTATCTGGAACTCGATCGGGCCAACGTGCACAAGAAGCCGACCCCGATCATGATCGCCACGGTTTCCTATCCGTCGCGAAGCCAAGCCAAGATCACCGAAGCCTATTTCAAAGTGCCCAGCACGACCGACTACAACGGCGTGTACCGCTGCAAGGCGGTGGACTACGAAGCGAAGGAAACCCAATCCAAGACAAGCTTCGCCCTGGCCTACCTGCATGAACATCAAATCGCGCATATGCGCAGCGTCCTACGTCATGGGGCACTGACCTTCATGATCATCCGTTTTACATCGCTGGACGAAACGTATTTCGTCCCGGCGGACAGGCTGTTGTCGTTCATCGACAACGCGACCCGCCGCTCGATCCCCATCGTATGGATCCGGGAGAACGGGATGCGGATTCCCTGGAGACTTACCCCTCCGATCGACTACCTGACGTGTGTCGATGCGTATTATTTCAAAGGAGAAATGCTGAATGACTGAAAAGAAGAAGAAAACCAATCGGAAAAAAGGTCGCGTCACGCGCGTCTTCGCCTCCATCGTCGCATCGATCGTCGTCTTGGCGATCGTCGGGACAAGCGTCGCGGGATATTACCTGTACTCCGTCATCCAAACCGCCCCGACCCTCAACATCGAGGATTTCGAAAGTCCGGAATCCAGTCAGATTTTCGATAGCGAAGGGGTTTTGATCGCCGACATCGGCGAGGAACTGCGCGAAAACATCACCTACGCCGACCTGCCCCAGGTCGTGATCGACGCGTTCATCTCCATCGAGGATTCGCGGTTTTTCGTCCATAACGGATTCGATCTTCCCCGCTTTACGAAAGCCGCCATCGAGAACCTCATCACGTCGATCAAGACGCGCGACATTTCGTTTGACCAAGGCGGATCCACGTTTACGATGCAGCTGATCAAGAATACGTACTTCAGCGCCGAGAAGCAGATCCCCAGAAAAATCAAGGAAATCTACTTGGCGATGCAATTGGATAAGCAAATCAGCAAGAAGCGGATTCTCGAGCTTTATTTAAACATGATCAACTTCGGCGCCGGGACGACGCGCGGAATCAACAACGCCGCCCAATACTACTTCGGCAAGGAAATTTCCGAAATCACCTTAAGCGAAGCGGCCTTCCTCGCCGGCGTCATCAACGCCCCCGGAGCGATCAGCCCCTTTATCAACGGCAACGTCGAAGTGGCAACCATTCGCCGTAACGAAGTGTTGAATCTGATGGTCTATCACGGCTACATCTCGGAGGAAGAAGCCACCGCAGCGAAATCCATCAATCTGGAAGACACCTTCGCGGGCGGGTCCAGCAAGAAGATCGGCAGCCCCTACCAGGCATATATCGACGAAGTCATCACGGAAGTTCAAGAAACCACCGGATTGGATCCCTACACGACGCCGATGATGATCTATACCAGCATGGATCGCAAACTTCAGGATACGGTCGAAGCCATCCAGAACGGCGAAACCAAACTCAAATGGCCCAACGACATCATCCAGACCGCGATGGTCACCTTGAACAACAAGACGGGTGAGATCGTCGCGATGGGCGGCGGACGCTTCTATGAAGGCGAACGTTTGTTCAACCGTGCGACGACCATGAAGAAACAACCTGGATCGTCCCTCAAGCCGATCCTCTCCTATGCCCTCGCCTTCGAATACCTCGGGTATTCGACCCAGCATGTCATCCTGGACGAACCGTATCTCTATCGCGGGACCGACATCGTCGTTTCCAACTTCGACGAACGGTACAACGGACAAGTCACGCTGAGCGCCGCGATCGCGCGGTCGTTGAACATCCCGGCACTCAAGACGCTGCAGGAAGTCATCGACAAGATCGGCAGCAAGAAAGTCATCGCCTATCTGAACAGCATCGGGTTCGACCAGGTCAATTCCGGTAACTTCGACCTTGGCTATGCGATCGGCGGATCGAGTTTCGAAATCACGCCGGTACAGGAAGCCGGGGCGCATGCGGCGATCGTCAACGGCGGCAACTACATCAAGCCGCATACGATCCAACGCATCGAATTCAAGGACGGCTCGGAACCGATCGTTCCGACCTACGCCTCGACCAAAGTCATTTCCGAAGACGCCGCCTACCTTTCCACCAAGATGATGGAATACGACGTCACCGGCCCCTATCAGAACTACATGCAGATTTTGAAGCGCAACTATGAAGTCTATGCCAAAACCGGTACCAGCGACTGGGGCGACAAAGGCTTGGAATACGGCATCCCCCAGGGATCGGTCAAAGACCGTTGGATGGTCGCATCGACCAGCCAATTCACCACCGCCGTCTGGGTCGGTTATGATAAAGCCAACAAAGACCAGATCAGCTATATCACCAGCGACGTCAGCCGGATGAATCTCCCCGGCAACGTCAACAGTTTGATTTTAAACGAACTCTACAAAGAACGCGCCAAACCCGCTTCGGTCAAACAACCCAGCGGTGTCGTATCGATCACCCATGTCCTGGGCGTGTTCCCCTATGTTTCCCCTCTTACGGATATGAATCCGTCATTGGTCACCACCGCGCTGATCAAGAAGAGTTTCGCACAGTTGGGTACCTTGGTCGCTCCGGCCTTGGAGAACCCCACGAGTTTCGATGCGACGATGATCGACAGCGGATCGCAGAAGCAATTCGATTTCGCCTTCGGCGCCTATCCGAACCCCGAGGCTTTGACCATCGCGCCTCCGACCCTCGATATGGAACTCAAGGTCAAAGACAAAACCTACACCGCCGTCGGAACGCGGCTTTATGATCCTTCATGGATCTTCGGGGCTGTGAAATACAAGGTACGACTCAGCGTCGGTTCGACCGTGATCGCCGAGTATGCTGAGTCGACCAACGCTTTTTCGAAAGTCGTCGACGTGCCTGTGAATTCGACCGTCCGTGTCTGTGGCTATTTCGGATATGAGCTGTCCGAGATTTCAAGTTCGGAGATTTGTAAGGACGTAATCGTAGAAGATACCCAAGTGACTGTTCCAAACAATCTTGTTGGAAGAAGCTACTCGGAGACGCGTGACTTCCTGGCATCCTATGGGATCAATGACCAAGTTGTTACCCACACATTGCCCAACAATGCGACGACCGATCAACTCGGAGACGTGGCCTCGATTTCACCCGATATCGAAGGGGGAAAGTATACCCTGACCGAGCTTGAAGCCATGAACATCACCGTAACCGTGATCGACAAGAGTGTCGATCTGAACAACGAGTTCATCGGGAAAACGCAGGTGCAAGCCGAAGCCAATAAGATCTGCGATTTGATCACGTGCAATTTCCAAACGACCGTCGGTACGCTGATCACCGAAGTACGGGTCGACGGCGAACTCGTGACCAACGAGGATACCTATATGCTTAGCGCATTGACCGTCGATGGAATCACGCTGATCATCCCTTAAGACAGACAAACCCGGAACTTAACGTTTCCGGGTTTTTTCTTGATCGTATCCGCATTGATCTTTGAGCGGGCAAAAATCGCATTCGGGTTTTTGGGATTTACAATGGTATCGTCCGAAGAATAAAATCGCATGATGGGCGACGATCCATCTTTCCCTTGGGATCTTGCGTTTCAGCGTCGTCTCGGTCGCATGGACATCCGAGCCTTTCGGGACAAGCTTCAACCGTAGGCTGACGCGATGGACGTGCGTATCGACGGCCAGCGACGGAATGTTGAATCCGACGCCTTGGATGACGTTGGCGGTCTTGCTTCCGATGCCGGGGAGTTTAACCAACGCTTCATAGGAAGACGGGACTTCCCCGCCGTGATCCGCTACCAAGGCTTTTGAGAACGCGAGAATATGCCGGGCTTTATTGTGATAGAGCCCGATCCGTTGGATATAGGGTTCGATTTCTTCGGGTGTCGACATCGACATGCTTTGGGCATCGGGAAATCGCTCAAACAAGGCCGGGGTGGCTTCGTTGACGGCTCTGTCGGTGGTTTGGGCACTCAGGATGACACTGACCGCGAGCTGGAAGTTCGTCTGATAGAGAAGCTCGCATCGCGCGTCAGGGAACATCCCTTCGATGACATCCAGGATTTCAGTCGTTCGCGTCATCGTTTCGTCGGCCTTCGTTCAACTGTTCCAGGGTGACGCCGCTCTTTAACCATTGTGATAATACCTTATCGATGTATCCGAAGCTGAGTTTGCGGTACATGACCGCTTCCCTTAAGGCATGGATGCAGAACCGCGCACCGGCATTCTTAAGCCAATCGATCAGCTTATCGATTTCGGTCGAACTTAAGGGACGACCGAATTCCTGCTCGAAAATCCTGAAGACTTCATCGTCGGTGGTCGCCAAGGTTTCGGGATGGTCGAAAAGCCCCTCCAAATCATAAACGATGGTCGACGTCTGGACTTCGATGCGCAGATAATCCTTCGTTCGCAGCGACTCGAGGATCAGGTCGATCAGCTCGACATCCACCTTGCATCGCCGGGCGAGAACATCCAGGTCGACGGGGATCTTGTTTTTCTGCATATGTTCGAGTTGAAGTACGACCAAGGCTTCGATGGAAGTCAGTTGACTCTTCTCGATGTTTTCCAGGATCCATCCGATCCGATCGAAATAAGGCTCGTTGTAGATTTTGTTTTTCATACGTTGATCTCCACGGTGAACACCACCGAATACTCCAGTCTATCAAGCAAGGTTTCACGGTTCTTTTCAAGAACGGCGATGACGAACTTCCCTTTATAATAGGCGACCCGGACTTCGGGGTCGATGAATTCCATCACGCTTCCCGCTTTCGCCAACGCGGCGTCGAAATCGAATTCCGACTTCACGATCGTATCCAACACGTTCCCGTTGAGCGTGGCGGCGAAATACACTTCTTTGCCGTTCTCGGTTCCTTCCCCGATGAACAACGACTGGTTATAGTCGCTGTCATAAAGGGAAACCGCATCGGCGATACCGAAACTTGCTTGGATTCGCTCCAGCGCATTTTCGCGTTCCGCCGTCCTTTTCTGAGCCGGACCGCTGACAAATACGAAAAGGTTGAAGAGTACGATGAGCAGGATGATCAAGATCAACCCTAGATTGAGTAAAATGGGTTTCACGTTGGATGGCATGTTCTTCCTCCTTCTTTGGTTTATCAGGGTTGATCGGACGATGTGTCCCCGATTTGCATATTTGAAACACTCGTGCTAAAATGCGAAGTGCAGGAGGTGCGTGATGCGGAAATTCTGGAAAATCGTCATTGCTTTCGTTCTAGTCCTCAGTATTACGGCTTCCAGTCTTTATCTCGTGTTTCGTCCACAGAATGCGGATGTCTTGAAACAAACCAGCCTGAAGGCTTCGACCGTCGCGTTCGGCGACCTTGAAGATTATCTCATGGACAATCCGGGAAAGCACTATATCTATTTCTGCCAGACGACGAGTACGGATTGCGAATTCGTCAAGAACGATTTGTTGGTGAAGCTGGCCGACGATGCCAACGTGACGTTGTTTGAAGACATCGAACCCGTCGACATGTCCGCACTTTCCAAGGACATTTCCTCCAATGCGATACGCAAGGCTTGGGGGTTCTCCCATTATCCCGCGTTTGTCGCCTATGATTCCACAAGCGGTGAAATCATCATCGGAAACGTACTGGAATGGGATACGGAGCAACCGTTCACGATGGACGAGATCAAGACGTGGATGAAGAACGTCGGGATCTGGCGCGCCGAATATACAAACTGAAGAAGAGGTCACTCTTCTTTTTTTTCGTCCTCGATCTCGTTCAATTTCGCTTTCGCCTTAATGTTACGATAGAGAAGATGGACCACGAGGTAGATCATACCCAAGCCCAGGAGAACCCAAGGATCCCCCAAGGAGCGGATCATCGTATGTCCGAACATCGCCATCGCGCCGATCATGATGAATTTCCCGAGGGCGATCGATACGATATACTTCATCGCCAAGAATTCGGATAAACCGAACGTGAGATTCAAAAGACTGCTGGGCGTAAACGGCATGGCCGACAACATGATGATGGTATCGGGGGTTTGTCTTGAGACCCAACGCATCCATCGGTCGAGGTTCTTGCGTTTCGGCACCCAATGCATGAAATACGGTTTCACGACCTTGCGTATGAGCAGGAACACGAGGATGGAGCCACCCAGACTCCCGATATAGGAGAAAAGGAAACCGAAGTATGGTCCGAAAGCCCCAGTGGAAAACGTCACGATGGCGATCAAAGGCAATGCGGGGATGAAGGATTCAAGCATCGCGAGAAAAATCGGCGCCAAGGGACCGAAATCACGGAATTGATCCAAAAGGTTCACCCAAAACGATTCGGACAGGATAAGAAGGATCCATTCCTCGACTTGGTTGAACATATTACATGCTTTCCAGCAGCGGCATGACTTCATAACACCATCGTGCGCTACGTTCACTCGCTTTCACAAGGTATTCTTCAAAGGTCATCGCATTCCCGTGCTTTACGGCGATATCCGACAAGGAACGCAAGATGACAAACGGCGTGTTGAAAATCTTCGCGACATGGGCGATCGCCGCCCCTTCCATTTCGACACAGATCGCTTCGGGGAAGGCTTCGATGATGGATGCGACGACCACCGGGTCCCCGACGAACATGTCGCCTGAAACGATGGGTCCGATCCAATGGCGCTCTTCACCGATGATTCTTTGAAACGCTTCGATGTAGCGTGGATCCGCATCGACCACATACCGAGAAGTCGTGAAACCCTTCGGTTCTCCGAAGGCACTCAGGTCGAAATCATGATAGGCGGTCTTCGTGGAAACGACCACGTCCAACACTTCCTGTTCTTCTTTCAATCCGCCGGCGGTTCCGATATTGACGATCCCTTTCACGGGAAAATTCTTCAGACAGAGGATCGTGCTGATCGCGGCTTCGACTTTCCCGATGCCGCTCAACAAGACGATGACCTTCGTCTCGTTCAGGGTCCCTGTATGGAAAGCATGGGCATCGATTTCGACTTCTTTTACATCGTGCATCAAACGCACGATTTCTCTGATTTCTTCCGGCATGGCGCCGATGATTGCGATCATGGGTTCACTCCTTTATGGCATGGATGAAATACTTCTCCGCCTCTGCGTCTTTTTCTTCTTCGAAGTCCGAGGTGACCTCGACCCTGAATCCGATGTCCGTCAGTGCTTCGACGACCTCGTCCAAGGGGAAAACGGTCTGCACATGCGTCTCGGAAAGCACGGATCCGTCGTTTTGGTAAAAGCGGAAATGGTGGATGATCCGCGGGTAGTCGCTTTCGATCGCCCATTGATATCCCGTTTCGCCGATCCAACCTTCTTCGATGAAGGGATCTTCGAATTCGATCAAACGGGCTTCGGTATGCATGTCGAAGAGAAAGGACGCCCCCTTCGCCAAATGGCCGTGGACTTCGTGAAACATCTTCCTGAGTTCGCTCATGGACGAGAGATAGTTGATGCTGTCGCAGAAACAAAGGATCCCGTCATAAACCTCATACCCCGATAGGTCACGCATGTCCCCCACATGATACGCGATCAAGTCGTCGACGTCCTTTTCCTGAGCTTTGCGGATCATGTCTTCGGATAAGTCCAAGGCGGTCATTTGAAACCCGAGTTTCGCTAAGCGAAGCGTGATTTCCCCGCTTCCGCAGGCCAACTCAAGGAGTTTATCCCCTTGGATCCTTTTCTTGGTATAGGCGCACCAGTGCGCCGACGCTTCGTCATCCTTCACCAAGCGGTCGTAATACCCCGCCAAGATCGAATAATTCAGCGTTTCACGATTTTGTCCGCCCATAAGCGCTCCAATTGATAGACTAGACGGGCTTCGGCGCTAAAGACATGCACCACGACGCTGCCGCAGTCCACCAGCAACCAGTCGCTCTCTTCCCCGCCTTCCACATGGTCGACATAGAAACCGGTCTTCTCCGCCTGTTTGACGGCGTTATCCGCGATCGCATGGACTTGGCGCAGGCTTTGCGCATCACAGACCACGAAATAGTCAACCCAGGGGTTCACCTCGTGCATATCCAACACGATGATTTGATTCGCCTTCTTATCATCGACGGCGTCTACGACCACTTGCAGTAATTCAGACATCCACACCCTCCTTCTTAAGATACGCCTGTTGGTTCAGACGCACTTGCTTCACGGCGAGATCCAGGTTCTTCATCGCCAATCCGATCAATTCGCTTGAGTCGTAGCCTCGGCTTTCATCCAGTTTATCGGCAAGATAGATGACCTTCACCAACGGATCCTTCACATCCCCCTCGACATGATGACCGATCGCCTTCAAGACGCTCTTATCGTTGATCATCAAGACTCTTTTCGCATAATGCATGCCGGCTCTCTGATGCCAGATCGCCGGAGGTTGTTTCAGGTAGTCGGGCTCGGCGATCGTCAAGATCGCACGCAGTTCATCCATCGTCTTGTTTTTCATACAGTCATGCAGAAGCGCGGCGAGATTAACCCGGGTTTCATCGAGATGATGCGCTCCGGCAAGCCGTAGCGCCAAATTACGCATGGAATCGACATGGATCCATCGCTTCGCACTCACCATCGCCTTCCCGATTTCTTCCGCATACAACCCGTGCCTCATCATGTAGGCGACGACCTTGGGCGACGTCAGCCCCACTTCCCCTTGCCTGATTTGGGTCGAGGAATACTTCAGGTAATCCTTGGTTTTCAACGAAACCATCCAGGACGGGATGTCGTCCTTGGGGTTACGGGGATAAACCACGAACTTCAGGAGTCGACGAAGGGTCTCGTGGTCCTTCCACCGGCTAAACTGATTCGCCTGATCGGAGCCTAGGATCCAATGGAATTCATGGTCGGGATAAGCGTTCAACAATTCCTTCACGGTATTCACGGTATAGTTGGGTTGATCAAGCGAAGCTTCGATCAAACATACCTTTAGTTTACGATAGGGTGCGATCATGAGTCGGATCATCTTGACCCGATGGTCGAACGAAACGGTTTGTTCGCCTTTGAGCGGTGTGGAAACCGTCGGTAAAAACCAGACCTCGCTGAGCGAGAGCTGACGTTTGGCATCCAATGCGATGTGCAGGTGCCCTGTATGGATGGGATCGAAACTCCCTCCGAACAGACCGACTTTCTTCATCGCGGAAGTTCGATCTTCTTCTTTTCGCTTTGTCGATAAAGAAGGATGGTCTTCCCGATGATCTGGACGATTTCGCTATGCGTGGATGACGAAAGGTCCAAGGCGATTTCGTTCACCGGTACTGGACAGGATTTCAAGACACTGATTTTAATCAGCTCATGCGCTTCCAAGGAATCGCCCACGGTATTCACCAAGTTCAGGCTCATCCCTTCCTTGCCGACCTGGAATAAAGCCCTACGGGTCTGCCCCAGGCTGCGCAGCGCGCTTTTTTGTTTCGAATTCAACATTAGATCATCGCCTTTCTGAAGTGTACGTCCACCGTTTGCGGGACGTTGACATCGATTCTTTCATAACTCCCCTGGATGCATACCCAGCCGATCTGGCCGAAGACCACGTCGGTTTTTTGCGGCTGAAATCTGGAAGTGAACTTCTTGGTCAGATTCGGATTGACAATCACTTGCGGCGTCAATTCGTCGAAATGCTTCTCCAGGTATTCCGTGAGGTTCTCCGCCTTGGTGCGGTGGATGTTCAGGTTGTCGCTGACATAGAACGTCGCGGTCGCCTCTTTCACACCGACGAAAGTCACGCTCGCCAAACCACCCAACACGAAACTTTGCGAAGACGTCAGTTGGAACGACCGGGGTTTATAGGCGGACTTCAGTCCGAGCAGTTTGATCGACGCGGGGTCGAGTTGTTCCCACAGGCTGTCCTCGACTTTGATTCCCGGGGTATCGTAGACAGTGATCCCTTCCCATGCGATCGGGTTGAAATCGAGGGTCGTATGCGGATAGGGCGAAACCGTCAGGTTCGCCGAAGGCATCAAGGCATTCAGCAAGGTACTCTTCCCCGCATTGGCCATTCCGACCACCGCGACGTCTTTCCCTTTTCTCAACACATGGATCATCTCGGAAATCATGCCTTGGCTGTTTTTCGCATGGTCTCCGACCACGACAACCCCTTTGACTTCGATCCCCTCCTCGCGAAGCCGGCTGCGAAGGAACTGAAGCAGCTTGTCGTTCCCCAAGGTATCGGGCAGAAGATCCCGCTTGGTCGCCACCAGCATCACGTCCTTATTCATCAAGTGGCGATGCAAGCCCGGCAGCAGGCCGTTTTCCACATCGCACAAATCCAACACATAGACCACCAGCACGTCCATCTTGGCGACCCGCGACAACACTTCGTCGCTATCCGCCTTGGACACTTTCAACACGGCCGTGTCCCCGTAGTGCTTCAACCGGTAACAACGCCGACAAAGCGTCTGCCCTTCCTTGACGATATACCCGGCCGCCTCGGGATCCTGCATCTGCAGCATCGCCCCGCATCCGACACATTTCTTCAGTTCGCTCATCGTAATCCTCCTTGACGCAAAACCCATTGTTCGATCTTGCGGATCCATCGTGTATAAAAATAATCCTTGGGGCTGATCTGGTTCACCATGATCCCCATCATCCCCATACGGTAGGCCGCCCACATGTCGGTGAACAGCTGGTCCCCGATGAAACAACACGTCGAAGCGTCGACTCGATGTTTCCGGATGAACCGTTTGATCCGAAAGACAAACGGCTTGTACGCCCTTGGCAACCCTTCGACATCCAAATCCTTCGCGATGTCGGCGATTCTTCTGGAAGTGTTGTTTGAAACCAGGAACACCCGGATCCCCTGTGCCTTGACGAGGTTGATCCATGTTTTGAGTTCAACGGATGAAAGACGCTCCCTGGGGGCGAGCAGCGTGTTGTCGACATCGATGAACACCGTATCGATCTTGTGTTTCGCCAAAAACGAAATTTCGATCCCCAAGGGGGAATCAACCAGCATCTTCGGATACATCGTTCGCATAGTCTTCCTCCGTTGCCTTATTATACCAAAAAAGCGGACGGATTGAAACGCGGAAACGGGCATATCGAGTGCCCGTTCCATCGACTTAGGGTAAGATGGAAAAGGTGATTTTAAATGAAACGTAAACTGATTCTGATCAACGTCGATGCCACGATCTTCGATGTCGTCGACCCCATCCACAATGCCTATGCCCGACTCGCCATGGAATCCTCCATCCCCCTTCCCGCTTCGTTTCTCAAACGCGTCGTCGATACGCGTGGAACCTCGCGTGAAAAACTGGACCGCGAATTCCCCGCTTTATCCAAACTTCACGATGAAGCGCAGAAACTCTATCTCCCTCAGATCAAGCGGAAGATCGAAGAACATACCATCCTCAGACCCGATGCCCGCGACTTCCTCCTCTCCTTGACTGAACGTCATTTCGAATACGGGTTTGTCTCTTCATTGCCGCGGGATCTGCTCGATACCCTGGTTTCGATGCACACGTTCATGCACCCCGTGTTAAGCGTCGTCCAATCCGAAGTCAACGAAGGCAAGCCCGAACCCGATCTTTACCTGAAAGCCTGCCGCTTGGCCGCCCTTCATCCAAACCGGGTCCTGGTTATCGAGAACAGCGTCCTTGGTGTCACTTCCGCGTTTCTGGCCAACACCAGGGTCGTCTATCTTGAGTCCGTATTTCCACGTAATGAAGAAGAATATGCCTACAGTTTTCAGGAATTCGCTTCATTGAAGGAAATCGACATGTTCCTGGATCATGGGACGAAAGCCGAGAACCCGTTTCTTTTGCAGTTTGAAACCTAAGCAGCCACGCTGCTTTTTTTATTGGAAATCCATGATAGAATCTACTTAGAGGACAAGGGGCGTGATGTCATGATTTCAACGGATGAACTGATGAAACGAAGCGAGCCTTGGTTGCGGTATGCGATCCACATGCAACTTGACGCGGACCCGACGCAAAACAAAGATGAGTTATTGGCTGAACTCTTGGAAGACGAACGGGTCAAGTCTATTTTGAGGGAGATCGTCGATTTCCATGATTTCGTCGTGAACGGCCACAAGAACGTAAACAACCCAATGCATAAACTACTGTTTTTACTGGATCTGGGCTTGGATCGAACCGTGTCTGAAATCGATCAAGCCATCCAAGCCATCCTTGCCCATAAAGATAAACACGGGGTCTATCAAACTTTGATGAACATCTCCGTCAATTATGGCGGGACCGGGGAAAACGTCTTTTCCTGGGCGTTGTGCGACGCCCCGCTCTTGCTTTTGGCGTTGGTGAAAGCGGATGTGGATGATCCTGCCGACATAAAACCCGGGGTCGACCATCTCGTTTCGACGCTGCGACCCAACGGGTTCCCCTGCATCGGATCACAAGAACTCGGCACCTTCCGCGGACCGGGCAGAAAAGAAGACCCGTGCCCCTATGCGAGTCTGGTCATGCTGAAACTCCTGGTCGAAATCCCGGAATATCAGGATTCCGAACCGGTGATAGTCTGCGCGAACGTACTGCTGGACCTTTGGTCGAACAGTCTGACCCAGCACCCCTACATGTTCTATATGGGGAACGATTTCCGCAAAGTCAAGGGACCGACCGCCTGGTACGACCTTCTGAGCGTGTGCGATGTCCTTAGCCGGGTCAATTCCGTCCACACCGACCCCCGTTTCATCGAAATGATCGACCTATTGAAAAGCAAGGTCGACGATGAAGGGATGCTTGTCCCCGAATCCGTCTATCAACGCTATAAAGACTGGGATTTCGGTCAAAAGAAAGAATCTTCGGCGTATCTGACCTTTATCTTGTTGAGGATACTTAAGAGATTGAAGTAAAAGAAAGGGTATCGAGGAACTTATTCCGCGATACCCTTTTGACTAGAGATCGAAACTCAGCATCTCGACATCGTGATGCGCTTCTTCCTTTACACTTGGTTTGATGGGTAGGTCGATGATCTTGACTTCTTCGATCCCGATCAGCACATAGAGGTTTTCCCCCTTGGGTCCGACGGAGAATGTCGCGTCTTTCGCCATGATCGGCACGTCTTTCACGGCGACCCACTGGTCTTTATCCTGGGTCAGACGAAGTACGTCATAGGATCCGACCGTCGTCAGATAACTGATGTTCTGCGGGTTGCTCTTGATGCGTTTCGCCAACAATTCACCCTTGGCAGGACGGTTCATCTTCCCGATTTCATTGAGTCGGATACGTTTGTATTGCCCCGTGTGGGTGTAGAAGAGGACGGCGTTGGTCCCTTCCTTGATCGCGGATGCATAACCGACCAAATCGCCGGTCGACAGGTTCATGGCTTTGACACCCTTGGCTTTGGTACCGATTTCGGAGATCGAATCCCCGGCATAGCGCACCATGTATCCCTGTTGGCTGGCTAACAGGATGTCTTCGTTTTCATAGAGGACAAACGCGCTGACCAATTTGTCTTTGGGCTGAAGAACCATCGCGTCGAAGGTCTTGTTGTTGCGGGTGACTTCGAATTCCGATATCGCCGTCTTCTTCATCAAGCCCTGGGCGCTGACGGTGACGATCCAGGCATAGGTTTTGAAATTCTTGACGATCATCGCGGAAACGATCTTTTCGCCGTCCGCCTTAAGATAATGGCTTAGGTGGTTGCCGACTTCCTTCCATTTCGCATCCTCGATGGAATAGACCGGAAGATAGGCGTAGTTCCCTTTTTGGGTGAACAATACTAAGGTGTCGTAGGTATCGCACTCGATCGTCCCGACCAACTGGTCGTTTTCTTTCAGACCGGTATCCGTGTTTTCGCTGGCTTGAACGGATCGCAAGGAAACACGTTTGACATAGGCGTCGCGGCTGACCGTGACGACGGTTCGTTCGTTGGGGATCATGGACATCTTGTCGATGACGATCTCCTGGACCTGCCCTTCGATGATCGTCCGGCGCGGACGGTCGAACTTCGTTTTCGCTTCTTTCAACTCTTTCACGATGACGCTCTTCAGCATCTCGTCGCTGTTGATGACGGATTGAAGGTATTCCATTTCATTGACCAACAGGGCGAATTCGTTGCGGAGTTCGACGATGTCGGTGGAAGTCAGGCGATACAGACGCAAGGTGACGATGGCTTCGGCCTGGGCGTCGGAGAAATCAAAGCGCTTCATCAGGTTCGACTTCGCATCGGCTTTGTCTTTGGATGAACGGATGATCGTGATGACTTCGTCCAGGACGCTGACGGCACGCATCAGCCCTTCCAGGATATGACATCGTCTTTCAAGGTCGTCATATTGGAATCGGCTACGGCGCAAGACGACTTCCTTGCGGTGCTTGATGAACGCGTCAAGCATTTCCCGAAGTCCGAGCAGTACCGGACGTTGGTCGACGATCGCGATCATGTTGTAGTTATAGTAGACCTGCAGGTCGGTGTTCTTGTAGAGATAGTTGAGGATGAGCTGGGCGTCCGCTTCTTTCTTGATGTCCAACACGATCCGAAGACCATTGCGGTCGGATTCGTCGCGTACATCCAGCAAGCCGTCGAGGTTCTTGTTGAGGCGGATTTCGTCGATCTTCTTGACCATGTTTACCTTGACCACTTCATAGGGGATTTCCGTGATCACGATCTGGTTGATCGTGCGGGTTTCATGCAAGGTGGTCTTGGCGCGGATGACGACCCTTCCCTTTCCGCTCAAAAACGCTTCGTGGATGCCGTCCGTCCCTTGGACGATGCCTCCGGTCGGGAAGTCGGGCCCTTGGACTTTTTCTTCGAGTTCTTCCAAGGAACAGGTCGGGAAATGGATGCGGTAGACGGCCGCGTCGATGATTTCCGAAATATTGTGGGGTGGGATGTTGGTGGCGTAACCGGCGGCGATCCCCGTCGCCCCGTTGGTCAAGAGTTCAGGGATCCGGGCGGGCAGAACCGTCGGTTCCTTGCTGGTATCGTCGAAGTTGGGGGCGAAATTGACGGTGTTCTCACGTATGTCTTCCAAGAGCGATTCGCCGAAAGCGGATAGACGTGCTTCGGTATAGCGCATCGCGGCCGCGGGGTCGTCGTCGATCGACCCGTTGTTCCCTTGCATGTCGACCAATTCAAGGTTCATTTTCCAATATTGCGACATGCGGACCATCGCTTCGTAGACCGAACTGTCCCCATGCGGATGATAGTTCCCGATGACCAGACCGACGGTCTTGGCCGATTTGCGATACCCTTTGTCATGCGTGTTCCCGTCGTCGTACATGGCGTAGAGGATGCGGCGTTGGACGGGTTTCAACCCGTCGCGGACATCCGGCAAGGCTCTTTCCTGGATGATGTATTTCGAATATCTTCCGAAACGGTCCTGCATCAACTCCTGCAGGGACTGGATCAGATTGTTATTGTTTTCATTGGTTTTCATGGCTTCATCTCCGTCTCGAAGCGGTCTTCCATGGTGAAAGAGACGTTGTCTTCGATCCATTCGCGCCGCAAGTTGGCTTTATCGCCCATCAGTACGGAAACCGTGCGTTGCGCCGCGATCGCATCGTCCAACGAGACCTGGATCAATGCGCGCTTGGAGGGATCCATCGTCGTTTCCCACAACTGTTCGGCGTTCATTTCACCCAGACCTTTATAGCGTTGGATCTCGCTCTTCCCGATCCGTTTCAGTTTTTCCTGCAGTTCGCTTTCGTCATAGGCATATTCGATGGTTTTGCCGCGGGTGATCTTGAAGAGCGGAGGCTGGGCGATGTAGACATGCCCCGTCTCGATCAGAGTGCGCATATAGCGGTAGAAGAACGTCAGTAAAAGAACCTGGATATGCGCACCGTCGGTATCGGCGTCGGTCATCAGGATGACCTTGCCGTAGTTGCAGTCCTCGACCTCGAAATCGCTGCCCGCACCGGCACCCAGAGCATGGATGATGGTGTTGAGTTCTTCGTTCTTTTCGATTTCCCCCAGACTCGCTTTTTCCGTATTGAGGACTTTCCCACGCAGCGGCAGGATCGCCTGGTATTTGCTATCCCTTCCCTGCTTCGCGCTGCCACCGGCGGAATCGCCTTCCACCAGGAACAGTTCGTTCTTACGTGAATCCTTGGATTGCGCCGGCGAAAGTTTCCCGGAAAGGATCCGTTCGCTGCGACCGTTCTTCTTTCCCTTGCGCGCATCTTCGCGCGCCTTCCTTGCGGCTTCCCTCGCTTGTGACGCCTTCTGGATCTTCTTAAGGATCATCGTCGCGAAATCGCGGTTCTCTTCAAGATAAAACATCAGTTTTTCGGAAACGAAGTTCTCGACCGCCGACTTCGCGTCCGGCGTTCCCAATTTCCCTTTGGTCTGCCCTTCAAACTGCAGTATTTTCTCAGGGACGGTTACCGAAACCACGGAAGTCAATCCCTCGCGGATGTCGTTCCCTTCGAAATTCTTGTCTTTTTCCTTAAGGATCCCGAGTTTCCGTGCGAAATCGTTCATCGTCTTGGTCAGTGCGGATTTATAGCCGATCTCATGCGTCCCGCCGTCGGCCGTCCGCACAAGATTCACGAAGGAATAGGTGTTTTCCTGATAGTCGTCGGTGTATTGAAGCGCGACTTCCACCCCGATGTCGTTGAAGGTGCCGAAAAACGAGAGTGTTTTATGTAGGACGGTCCGGTCCTCGTTGAGATACTCGAGGAAGGCGTCCAACCCTTTTTCATAGTGGTAGGTTTCCGTTTTTTGAGTGCGTTCGTCCTTGACGATCATCGTGATGCCTTTTAACAGGAACGCGCTTTCGCGTGCCCGTTCGTTGATGAGGGCGATATTGTAGTCCAAGGTCGAAAACACCGACTTGTCGGCCAAAAAACGGACGATGCTTCCGGACTTATTGGTTTTCCCTAAGTGGATCAAAGGCGAAACTTTCTTCCCGCCGTCGCTGAACTTCATCTGGTATAGGCTGCCATCGTAGGCGACCGTGACTTCCAACCAAGAACTCAAGGCGTTGACGACCGAAGCGCCGACCCCGTGCAATCCGCCCGCGGTCTTGTATCCGCCCTCTCCGCCGAACTTCCCTCCGGCGTGAAGCACGCTGAAAATGACCTGTAGTGCGGGGACTCCTGAACTATGCATGCCCACCGGCATGCCGCGTCCTTCATCCTCGACTTGGATCACGTTGTTTTTCTCGATGGTGATCTTGATGGTCTTCCCGTATCCGTTGAGCGCTTCGTCGATCGCGTTGTCCACGATTTCCCACACTAAATGGTGAAGACCCCGTGCATCGGTCGATCCGATGTACATCCCGGGGCGTTTTCGTACGGCTTCAAGTCCTTCCAGGATCTGGATGCTCGTCTCATCGTATTTTTTAGTTGCTGCCATGCGAATCCCCTCTCCATTGTCAATTATACACAAGAAAAGATGAAAAACAAATGACAGGTCGAACGGTTTTGGTATAATGAAAATCGGAAAGAAGGTACGTACATGATCTACTTCGCGATTCTGTTGGGTTATCTGTTCGGGTCGATCCCGTTCGCCCTGGTCATCGGTAAGCTGTTCTACGGTAAAGACATCCGCGGGTTCGGTAGCGGGAATCTGGGCGGAACCAACGCCGGGCGCGTGTTGGGAAGCAAGGCCGGTTTCTCCGTCGCGTTATTGGACGGATTGAAGGGCTTCATCGCCATCTCGATCACCGTACTCGCGATGCCCGGCGATACCAACGCCGCGATCCTGACCGGATTCGCCGCCGCGATCGGCCACTGTTATCCGATTTTCGCGAATTTCCGCGGGGGAAAAGCCGTTTCGACCGCGTTTGGCTATTATCTGGGTGTGACCGTCTATTTCGCCGACCCTTGGGCGGTGTTCTGGATCTTCGTCTTCCCGCTGGGTTTGTTTTTCGTCATCCTAAAATTCACGAAATACGTTTCGTTATCCGCCATGATCGTCGTGACGCTCGCATCAATCCTGATGTTCTTCGTCCAGGACAATCTGATGATTTCGCTTCTAGCCGCCGCTCTGACGATCCTTGTGGTCTATCGCCACCGCTCCAACATCCAACGTCTGCGCGACGGGAATGAAAACAAGGTGAAATGGTTATAGATGCGAGTTGATGAGGCGGATGACGGCTTGACTGGCACGCTCGCCCATCACGGGACTTTGAACGGTCCCTTTTTTTATGCATTGGACGAAATGTTCGATCTGGAAGTAGAATTCGCTTTCAAACGATCCGTCGTAATTCTCGTTTTCACCGTCGTATCGTATGAGTTTCGCCTTCGTGGTCTTCCAGAAATCCTCGACTTCGATGTATCCTTCCGTACCATAGAAATAGGCGATGTTTTTCGTTTTCACGTTCAGTGCGCCGCGTACGGACGCCTGAACCCCGTTTTCATACTTGATGAGGATCTGCATGAATTCATCCGAACCGGTTTCGCCGATCGTACCCATGGCGACGCTTTCCTGGATGTCTTTGGAAATCAGTTCGTTGAGGTAGGCGATCGCATAGACCCCTACGTCGAGGATCCCCCCTCCCATCCGTTTGGCGTCGAAGACCCAATGGTCGTGGTCGAAGGGGGAAAGATAGCAATACGAAGCCTCGGCATATCGTACTCGTCCGATTTTCTCTTCGGCGAGCCACGATTTGACTTGCTTCGTGGTCGGGGTGAAGACCGCCTTCATCGCTTCCATCAGCATCACTCCTTGACGACGCGCCAATTCGAACAATTCCTCGACTTCCTGTTCGCTTGCGACGAAAGGTTTCTCGCACAAGACATGCTTACCCTGGTTTAAAGCCATTTTCACGAGTTCGTAGTGGGCAAACGGCGGGGTGGCGATATAGACCGCATCCACGGTGTTGTCCGCACACAAGGCTTCGTAGGACCCGTAGGCGTAAGGGATCTGATGAGAGGCGCAGTATGCCTGCGCTTTATGCAAGTCCCGGGATGCCGCGGCACTCACGACGACCTCGTCGCAAAGTTTACATCCTTTTAAAAAACGTTCGGTGATTTTACCGCAGCCGAGGATTCCGAAACGTATCATGGTTTTACCTCCCGAAAAAGAAAACACAGTCAAGCTGTGTTTCTAACGATATTGATCCATCGATTTCATGATCTGCTTGATTTGTGCTTCGGAAGGCTTTCTTCCCATTTGCAAAAACATCGCACGAATCATCTTCTCATTGATCGGAGGATTCTCTTTCAACTGCTTCATCATGGCCTTACGCGTAAAATAGAAACCCAACCCGCCACCGATCGCACCTCCGATGAGAAGGTTGATTAATGATAGCCAAAAATCATTCATGACGTCACCATCCTTTTTCTTATACATTCTACCATGATTAGACATCTTTTCAAACAGAAAATCGAAGAAAGAAACCGACCAAGATTTCTTTCTTCACCAAAGTTGGAACCGGCGTTCATCTTCCTGCATGGCGGCAGAAACAGGGTCTCTCAACCCCGCCTGTATTAATCTACCATATCCTTCGGTTTTTCGCATGAACTCGCACAAGCACCGCTTATCGACGGTTTAGTCATGGATTATCGAACATTTTTCAGAGCGTCTCCGTTTTGATGATGTAGTCATAAAGGCTCTTGTATTTGCGGGTTTCGCTGACCAAGCCAAGGATTTCGCGTTTGAAACAGATTTTCATGAAGCGGTCCGTCTCGTCAAGGACGGGGGACATTTCGGACAAGAGGAACTCAAGCCGAAACGAAGCATCCCGTAACTTGACTTGGTTCAGATATGTCTGGATGACCTTGAGTTTCGGATTCACGAGTTCGACCCTGCAACAGGGCTCTTGGGTGACGATGGATGAAAAGACACAGAAAGGTTCGTCGAAATCATGGAACGCCTCGAAGAAACCGACGGCTTCGTCGAAGTCGTGACGATCGATCGCGTCTTTCCCGAGCCTCAGAAAGAACGAAGCGAGGATCAGACGATGCAAAGGATGCGCGACCGCATCGATCGACGGGATGTCCTGTTTCCGTTTGAGGGTGACGACGCTGAAGTACATATGCATATGCGACACGATCAGAGAAATCAACTCCCCGCCCTGCGGTTGTTCCTCGAACCGTTTCAGAATCCGCTGACAGAGGGCGAACCGATGGTCCGAAATCGAGATCATCGCGACCACCAGCGCATTCAAAGGATGTTTCATCGTACAATCGAACACCGGGTCCAGTTCGATCCGGTCGTAGAACGGATGGACGACGCGTGCCAGGACGAAGATGAACCGATACGCCGGTTTAAGCGGATGCGGGACGCAATACCATAGGTCTTTGACGCGGTTGAGCGCTTCAAGGGATGGAAAACAACCGGTCTGATAAAAGGTGATCGCGTCTTGGACCAAGTCGTCATAGAAGGCATAAAGGACGTTGTCCGGATGTCGATTGGGCACTGTGAGCGAATCAAGCTCACACGACCTTCCATGAAGCAAGATCGTGTCGAGGGCTTGGAAACAAGCCTCGTATCGGATTTCGGCTTGGATCGAGAACCAATAGGCCAGATCGAGTTTACGCAAGAAAAAACGGTAAAGTTCCTCTTCGTAGATGTCCTTACCGTTTTCGATCCTTGAAAGCGTCGCACGCGAGCACACGGGATATCCCGGATGCAATTCGAAAAACGTATGTCGGGTTGAAGTAATCAGGAAAGCATCCTGGGAGTAGTTCTCTTTTTCGGATAGACCGAGCCTTTGGTTGCGGTAGTGGCGGATCATGACCCCCACCTTCCGTAGATTCAATCGATAGTCCATCCGATCCTCTTTCTAGTCGTTGTCCTGCATGTGGTAGAGACGGTAGTAGAATCCTTTTTGGGATAACAGGAAATCATGGCTTCCCCGTTCGACGATCCCTTCCTTGGTGAGCACGAAGATTTCGTCCGCATCCGTGATGGTCGACAAACGGTGCGCGATCACGAACGTCGTCCGTGTTTTCGCCAGTTCATCCAGGGTTTCCTGGATCTGCTTCTCGGTTTCGTTGTCCAAGGCGCTTGTCGCTTCGTCCAAGAGGAGGATCCGCGGGTTCTTCAAAAAGATACGGGCGAGTGAAACCCGCTGTTTCTGACCGCCGGAGAGCTTGACGCCGCGCTCGCCGATGTAGGTATCCAAGCCATCGGGAAGCTGTTCGATGAATTCCCAGGTCTTCGCCATCTTGGCGGCCGCGATGATTTCGTCCCGCGTCGCGCCGGGTTTCCCGTATTCGATGTTCTGTGCGATCGTACCCGCGAAGATGAAGACGTCCTGCTGGACGATCCCCACATGGTCGCGTAGGTTCTTCAGACGGATATCGCGGATATCCGTATCGTCGATCCGGATCGATCCCTCTTCGATCTCTTAGAAGCGCGGGATCAGGCTGCATAAGGTGGTTTTTCCGGATCCGCTGGGACCCACGAACGCCACTTTCGACCCGGGCTTGACGTTGAAACTGATATGGCTTAACACATGGCTACCGTTGCGGTCGCCGTATTCGAAGGAAACATCGTCGAAAGTCACTTCGCCTTTGATGTCGGAAAGTTCGCCGGCACCGGCGCGGTCTTCCTGCGGTTTGATTCCCAAAACACCAAGGAAACGCTCGAACCCCGCCATCGCGGCGTTGTATTGCATGATGAATCCGGAAATCCGGTTGATGGGTTGCTGGAAGAGCTGGACATAGAGGATGAATTCGACCAGACCGCCGATCGCCATCTCCCCGTTGAAGACCAGATATCCCCCCAACAGGAACACGGTGAGTTGGATCAAAAGGATGAACCCTTTGACCGTCATGCCGAACTCCGCCATGACCTTGAGCGCACCGCGCCGAGAAACGGCGAAGTTCTCGTTTCCGACGGCGAAACTCAATTCTTCCTTCTCTTCCGCATTGAACGCCTTGACGACGCGGATGCCGGAAAAGTTGTCTTCCGCCTGGGCGTTGATTTCGGAGAGTTTCTCCCGCATCGCGCGGAACGCCTTGCGGAACTTGAGGTTTTGGCGTACCCCGACGAAAATCATCAACGGGACCAGGAAGGTCATCGCGATCGCCATGGTCGTGTTGGTGAGATACATCATCGTGAAACTGCCGATCAGAAGCACTCCTGAAATCAGCAGGTCTTCGGGTCCGTGGTGGGCGACTTCCGAGATTTCGTTGAGGTCGTTGACCAGGCGCGACATCAGTTTCCCGACTTTCATGTTGTCGAAATAGGAGATCGGCAAGGTCTGGATATGACCGAACATTTCCTTGCGCATGTCGTATTCCATATGCACGCCCAGGACATGACCCCAGTATTCGACCACGTATTGAAGGAGTACGCGGGCGATGAAGACCACCGCGAGGATCGCACACCATGTGAAGAGCTGCTGGAGGCTACCTTTAGGGATGATGCTGCTGATGAGATAGTTCGAAAACCGCGGTGTCACCAGGTCCAGCGACGCGATCGTGACGGCCGCGAAGATGTCGATGAAAAAAAGCAATTTATACGGTTTGTAGTACTGGACGAATTTTTTGATCATGGTTTCCCCCTGCTTTTCAGAAAAAAACTCCGGTGAAATCCGAAGTCTTTTTGTTGGCCCAAAAGGTTGCGATATATTCCCTGTTAAATTCAGGTGGGTAACCTGTGCTCCGATTAGGATCCCCAGCGAAACGCCGGGTCTTCAACACCAGGGAACAACATCCGGTTTCCCTTATATCAACGTGTCGGAAATAAATATCCTTTTGGGTAATTCCATTATAGCACCGATTTGGATAAAATCACTACTTGACAATTTTGATATGCAATTCATCCAGTTGTTTCGCTTCGACCGGCGACGGGGCTTCCGTGAGCGGACAGCGGGCGGAAGCGTTCTTCGGGAACGCGATGACATCGCGGATCGAGTCGGATTGCGTCAAGACCATCGCGAAGCGATCGAGTCCGAACGCGACCCCCCCGTGCGGAGGGGTGCCGTATTTAAACGCATCGACGAAGAAGCCGAAGCGTTCATGGATTTGCTCATCGGTGAACCCGATCAAGGAGAACATCTTCTCCTGGACCTTCTGGTCATAGATACGCAAGGATCCCCCGGCGACTTCAAATCCGTTGAGGACCAAGTCGTAGGCGCAGGCTTGCACCTGGGCGGGATCGCTTTCCAAGAGATGAAGTTGGTCTTCTTTCGGACGGGTGAAGGGATGGTGACGGGCGACGAAGCGTTGGTCCTCTTCGACATATTCGAGCAAGGGGAAATCGACGACCCAAAGATAGGCGAAATCATCTCTTGAAACCAGGTTCAATTTATCGCGCAAAGCCAAACGGACGGCCCCCAGGGCGTTGCAGGCTTTTTCCCAGGCATCCGCCGTGATCAGGATCAGACTGTGTTCAGGAGCGTTGAGTTTTGCGATCAGGTTGGCGGATTCTTCGGCGCTGAAGAACTTGGCGGCGCTGCCTTCGGGTTGTCCGTTGACGACCTTCAGGACGACCAAACCTTTGACGCCGTTTTTCTTTGCGACTTCGGTGAGGGCGTCGGTTTCCTTACGGGTGAACGATGCCCCGTTTTCAAGGACGATCGCTTTCAGGCTTCCCTGCTTCATGGCGAGTGCATTACTAAAGACGGCGAACGTGGTGTTCGCAAAGACATCGCTGACGTCCTGGAGTTCAAGACCGAAACGGATGTCGGGTTTGTCGCTGCCGAAACGGTTCATGGCGTCGTTGAACGGGAGTTTGAGGAAACCCGTCGTAAGTTCGCGACCCAGCACTTCCTTCATGACCTTGACGACCATTTCTTCGATCAAGAGTTGGAATTCCGCTTCGCTGAGGAAAGAGGTTTCGATGTCGACCTGGGTGAAGTCCAATTGACGGTCGGCACGGAGGTCTTCGTCGCGGAAACAGCGGGCGATTTGGTAATAACGTTCCAATCCGGCGACCATCAATAATTGCTTGAAGATCTGCGGGGATTGGGCCAAGGCATAGAATTCCCCGGCATGGACGCGCGAAGGCACAAGGTACTCGCGGGATCCCTCAGGGGTGGATTTGGTCAACATCGGGGTTTCGACGTCGATGAAACCGTTGGTATCGAGATAATTGCGCATCGTTTGGACGATCTTGGCGCGTTGGATCAATTTCTTCTGCATCATCGGCCGTCTCAAATCGAGATAGCGGTATTTCATGCGCGTGTCTTCCAAGGCGTCGGTTTCGTCTTGGATCATGATCGGCGGGACTTCGGCCGTGTTGATGACTTTGACGGTATCGACCAGGATTTCGATGTCTCCCGTCGCCATTTTGGCGTTGGGGTCTTTGCGCAACGCGACCTTCCCTTCGACTTCCAGGATGTATTCGTTGCGCACTTCACGTACGAGATTTTCTTTGGTTTCATCGAACACCAGCTGCGTGATGCCGGTACGGTCGCGCAGGTCGATGAAGACCAAGGACCCCAGGTTGCGTCGACGTGCGACCCAACCGATCAATGTGACCGTTTGACCTTCATGGACGGGGCGAAGTTCGCCGT
Source organism: Erysipelotrichaceae bacterium (assembly GCA_041736705.1). Lineage (GTDB taxonomy): Bacteria > Bacillota_I > Bacilli_A > Erysipelotrichales > Erysipelotrichaceae > GWE2-51-13. The sequence continues at coordinate 85,185 of JBGSTC010000029.1, read as the reverse complement.
TGGTATGGGTTCTGTTCATAGTGTCTCTCCTTTAGTGTCCATGTTCGCAGACATGGTTCTCGTCCAGCCAGTGGTCCAATTGATGGATCAATTGGTCGGTTGAAAGAGTCAGTTGTTCTTGGGTCGCGATGTTTTTGACAACGACCTTGTTTTCTTTGATTTCGCTCTCGCCGACCATCAAAACGACTTTGGCGCCTTTGCGGTCGACGGATTTAAACTGTGCCTTGAACGATCTTCCCGTGTAGTCGAGTTCCGTACGGTATCCGCCGGCACGGCACATCGCGGCCAACTGGAACGCGCTCTCCAACATTTCCTTACCGAGACTGACCACATAGACATCGGCCGGTTCGTCATCGGAGATGTCGATGCCTTCCGCATCCAATGCGACCAAGAGCCGTTCGATCCCCATGCCGAACCCGATGCCCGAATGGGAAGGTCCGCCGAAGTACTCGACCAACTCGTCATAGCGTCCGCCGCCGAAGATCGTGGCTTGCGAGCCCATTTCCTTGTTGACGGAAACGACTTCGAAGACGGTATGCGAATAGTAGTCCAAGCCTCTGACCAAACGGTCGCTGATTTCGACCTGGATCCCCGATGATGTCAAGATGCGGGTGACGGCGTCGAAATAGTCCTTGCTTTCCTGATTGAGGTAGGCATGGATTTCAGGCGCGGAAACCAGCGCGGGATGCTCGGCGTCGACCTTGCAGTCAAGGATGCGCAAGGGGTTTTGTTCATATCTGCGTTGGCAATCGCCGCAGAGTTCATGGACGCTGGGTGCGAAGTGTTCCTTCAGCGCATCGCGATACGCCAACCGACTGGCTTTGTCGCCCAAGGTGTTGATCAACACTTTGGTGTCCTGGATGCCCAGACGCGTGATCAGATCGATCCCCAAGAGGATGACTTCGGCGTCGATCAAGGGAGATTTCTCCCCGATGACTTCCACGCCGAACTGGTGGTGGATCCGCATGCGGCCTTTCTGAGGACGTTCGTAACGGAAACACGGTCCGACATAATAGAACTTTTGGGGCAGGTCGGGATGGGCGTAGAGCTTGTTTTCGACGTAGCTGCGGATCAAGCCCGCCGTGCCTTCGGGACGCAAGGTCAGCGATCGCTCCCCGCGGTCCGTGAACGTATACATTTCCTTGTTGACGACATCCGAACTGTCGTTTTCACGGTGAAAGACTTCCGTGTGTTCGAATTCGGGCGTCCGGATTTCATCGTAGCCATAGACGTAGCAGAGATTGCGGATCAACTCCTCCAATACATGCCATTTCGTCATTTCTTTACCAAATACGTCTTGCGTCCCTCTTGGAACCTGATAATTCGCCATGTTTTCCTCCTTGAAAATAAAAGAGCGCCTGTAAAGGACGCTCTTGCGTGGTACCACCTTTGTTTACGTATCGCTACGCACTCAATCCGTTAACGCCGGCGACGTCCATCCCTACTCATTCAGGATGTCTCCTCCGGGGTGTCGGCTGCGCATTTCCTCCGGGAGCTTTCACCGATCGCTTCCCTCTCTCTTGAATTCCGTGCGCGAGTTTCCCCTTCTTCGGATGTATGGATACAGTTTAGCGTATGCCTCTACGCTTGTCAAGTTGACTATTGGGTCATGCGGTCGACGGTGAGTACGGAGTTCACCTTCTTCAGATTCGCGATGACGATGCGCAGATGTTCCGCATTGTCCACGACGACTTTCAACGTAGTGGTTGCGGTGATCTTATCGTCGTTGACCGTCGAATTGATCGCGCTTAGCCCCGCTTTGCATTGGCTCACCACCGTGATGATGTCGGTGATCAGGAAACTGCGGTCGGTCGCCATGATGAAGAGATTCACTTCATATTTACCGGTCGTGTATTCTTCATCCCATTCGCAATGGATGAGGCGACGGGTTTCGTGGATGACGTTGGGACAATCCTTGCGGTGCACCTTGACCCCTTGGCCTTTGGTGATGTAGCCGATGATGTCGTCGCCGAACACCGGGTTGCAGCACCCTGCCAATGAAATCATGATCGAATCGACGCCTGCGACCGTGACGCCGAACTTCGAAACGTTCTTTTTATCGGGTCGGGGTTGTTTGAACAGGCGGTCGAAATTTTCCAGAAGCGTCGGTTTACGGACTTGGAGTTTCTCGAAGACCGCCGTCATGGACAACGATTTCACCGCGATGGCGTTCATGAAGTCGTTGTAGTTCTGGATGGTGAAATATTGGAACACCGATTCCAGTTTCTTGGGGTTCATGAATTCCTTTTCATCCATCCCGCGCCGTTTCAACTCTTCCCTAAACATGGATTCACCCTTGGCGATGTTTTCGCTCCGGTCTTCCATTTCCTTCTTTTGCAGGAAATTGCGGATTTTATTGCGCGCATGGGACGTTTTTACGAACTTCAGCCAGTCTTCGGAGGGTCCGTTGGATTGCTTCGATGTTTTAATCTGGACGACGTCGCCGGTTTTCAGCTCGGTGTTGATGGGGACCAGGATCCCGTTGACGATGGCACCCACCGTCGCATGACCGATGTCGGTATGGATGCGGTAGGCGAAATCGATCGGCGTCGAGCCTTGCGGAAGGTCGATGACCCGTCCTTTGGGGGACATGACATAGACGTTGGCTTCAAACACGTCGTGGGTCAAAAGATCCATGTATTCGCCGGCAGCGTGGACGTCGTCGGTCATCGTGGTGAAATCCTTGAACCACGAAAGTTTCTCTTCGATCTCGTGTTGTTCCTTCTCGGGATTGTATTTGTTGCCTTCTTTGTAGCGCCAATGGGCGGCGACGCCTTGTTCGGCGATCGCATCCATGTTTTCGGTACGGATCTGCACTTCGAAGATCGCCCCGCCTTCGCCGATGATCGTCGTATGCAACGACTGGTACATATTCATCTTCGGCATCGCGATGTAGTCTTTCAAACGTCCTGGGATCGGACGGTATTTCTGATGGATGTAACCGAGAACTTCATAACAGTTCACTTCGGTCTGCGTGACGATGCGGATCGCCAAAAGATCGAGGATCTCGTCGAATCGCTTGTTCTTGGTCGTCATTTTCTTGTAGATGCTATAAAGATGCTTGGAACGTCCGAAAATGCGGAACGGGATCTTCTGTTGACCCAGCATCTCGGAAATGTCTTCGATCATCGTATTGACCTGCGCATCGCGTTCGGCCTTCCGTATCTCGACCAAGTGGGCGATTTCATAATACTTGTCGCGATGCAGATAATAGAAGCTCAAGTCTTCCAACTCGTTCTTGATTTCGCTGATCCCCAAACGATGGGCGATCGGGGCGTAGACTTCCAGGGTTTCCCCGGCGATCTTCGTCTGCTTCTCTTCCGTCATGTACTGTAGCGTCCGCATGTTGTGCAGACGGTCGACCAGCTTGATCAAAATGACGCGGACGTCCTTCGCCATCGCGATGAAGATCTTGCGGTGGTTGACGGCCTGGTATTCTTTTTCGTCCTTGAACTCGATGTTGCCGATCTTGGTGACGCTTTCGACCAAGGTCGCGACTTCATCGTCGAAATCCTTGGCAAGCCGATCCTTTGAGATCCCGCAGTCTTCGATGACGTCGTGAAGCAAACCGGCCGTGACGGTCCGCGGACCGACACGCAGGGTGGCGAGGATATAGGCGACGTTGACCAGATGGATGATGTAGGGTTCGCCGCTCTTGCGGAATTGTTCTTTATGGTGGAGTTCGGCATAGGAAAACGCTTTGTCGATCAACGCGAGACTTTCCGTATTCTGGATATACAAACGCACTTCACTGCGGACATCGTCCATCGTGATCAACTGTTTTTTCGATTCCATCCCTCCACCTCCTTTTCTTTTAAAAATCGAAGAGCTTCCTCTTCGATTTATTCGTAACTAATGAGCGTAAACACATCGTACCCTTCAAGCACCCTTCGTCCTTCAAGCGCGGTCAATTCGATCAAGAAGGCGCAACCGACGACGACGCCGCCCAGTTGTTCGATCAGTTTGATGGTCGCTTCGACGGTTCCGCCGGTCGCCAACAGGTCGTCGACGATCAAGACACGCTGCCCGGGGGTGATGCTATCGCGATGGACATGGAGTTCATTGGTTCCATATTCCAACTGATAACTGTAGCTAACCGTTTCTCTCGGCAGTTTTCCGGGTTTACGGACCGGTACGAATCCGATGTTGAGTGCGTAGGATACCGGGCACCCGAAGATGAAACCACGGGATTCGGGTCCGACGACGACTTCCGCATTCACTTGTTTCGCAAACTCGATGATTTCGTTCGATGCCGTCCTAAACGCTTCACCATCCGCCATCAGAGGGGTGATGTCGCGGAACAGGATGCCCGGGATCGGGAAATCTTGAATATCGGCTATGTATTTTTTGTAATCCATAACTGCCTCCTTGCAACATAGTTATTATAGCAAGAACCTTCTAAATTACAAGGACGCTCCGATCAGTTCGATCAGAATCGATAGTTTTTCACGATTGCGGAATCGTTCGATTTTCACTTTTCCGATCACATCGAAACTTCCCTGGCCGACTTGAGGGAATTCGAAAGGGATTTCTCCGAAGTAAACGGCGTCGACCAAGAGATTCCCCCACGTGAGTTGCCATTTACGGAAACTTGAAGAAAACTCACGGTAGGATTGAACCGAACAATTCCTAAAACGCATCAAGGGCATCGGGAACCCGCTGCCAAAAGGGGCTAACGCCAGAAGATCCATGAAATCCTTCGACGTCACACTCATGGGATCGGGCGAGAGGATCGCCAAGGTTTCCTGTGCCCCGCTCCAGTCGATCGTATCGGCGATTCGAAGCAAGCCGTCCTTGAACGCCGGTAGGTCTTCCTTGCGGATCTCCAACCCGGCGGCCATGGCATGCCCGCCATAACGGATGCAGAGGGATTGGACTTCGCTTGTCAAGCGACGAAGATCGACATCCGCAACGCTTCGAGCGCTTCCTTTGAGGGTATCGCCCTTCTCTGCCAGGATGAACACCGGCCGACCGATTTCTTTCGCTAGCCGTCCCGCGGTGATGCCGACGATGCCTTCGTGGAAACTATGATGGGTCAATACGATGACGTTGCCCGATTCCCTCAGCGTCCGGGCGGTCTCGTACATCGCGTTGCTGACTTCTTTGCGTACTTTGTTGAGTTGGATGATCTGGTCGGAATTCCTTCGTATTTCAAGTTCGGATTCACTGCAGAGATAATCGACGATCCGGTTCGCGTTGGCTTGGTCGGCCAATCGTCCCGCCACGTTGAGTTTCGGCACGATTTGAAAGGCGATCGTTTCTTCATCGTAGAGATCGACCGGTTTCTCCATCAAAGCTTCGATGGTGACGAAGCGGTGTTGGTTCAACAATGCTAGCGCATCGATGACGATGTTTCGGTTCGCCCCCCACAACTCGACCATATCCCCGATCGTGGCGATCCCGCCCAAGACGGCGTTATACGGTTCGAATCCGATCAGGTGGTGGGCAAGCTGCAGAGCCAGACCGCTTCCGCATAAATCCTTGAAGTGTTTCGGCAATAACGTCGGGTGGATCAGCAAGTCGCAAGAAACCTCTTCCGTGATTTCATGATGATCCAATACTAAGACCCGGGCATCCAACGCATGGATTTTATGTAATGCCGCATGCGCGGAAACGCCGTTGTCCACCGTAACGAAGAGCGTATACCCTTTATCATGTGCCTTGACGACGGTTTCTTCGATGAGCCCATACCCTTCGTTGAAGCGATCGGGGATATAGAACCCGACGTTGGCGCCTAGTTTACGCAAGGTCCGCACCAAAATCGACGTCGCACACAATCCGTCGGCGTCATAATCCCCGCAGATCAAGATTTTCTCCTGACGGTCGATCGCTTCAAGAAGAATCCGCTTCGCAGTTAAAAATCTCTCGTCGTCGCAAATCTGTGATGCACTCGGGTGAAACAACTCGTCCGCATGTTCGAAACTGATGTCCCCGGCCGCTAAAACCTGGGCGATCAAGGGGGATATCGCATACTTTGTCTGATAAAGATCCGCTTTCTCGATGGAAAGTTCAACGATTTTTGCCATGGTTACTCCTCAATTCTGGATTCATTTTACCATACACCCCGATAAAAAAGGCAAACAGCGAACTGTTTGCCCAGGTTTTAGTCGTTGATTCCGATGATGGTCATTTCGTCGAGGTCTTCTTTGCGACGAGCCTTGACGACTTTGTTTTTCGTCGGATTCTTCTTATTGATCCGAATGAAGTACCAGAACTGCGCGGCGATGAAGATCGAGGAATAAGCCCCTGAGATCAACCCGACAAGCATCGCGAAGTTGAAGGTGAAGATCGCACCCGAACCCAGTGCCAACAAGAAGACGATCGGGATGAGGGTGGTGATGGTGTTGTACAGCGAACGTTGCGCAACGGTCCGTAGCGAATCGTTGACGAGGTAGCGGTAGTCTTTGTGTGAAATATGCGGTTTGGTCCATGCATTGATGTTTTCACGGATACGGTCGAAGATAACGATCGTGTCGTCCGCCGAATAGCCGATGATGGCCAGGATGACGGATACGAGTTCCGTGTTGACTTCCAAACGGAAGATCGAGAATACCGCAAGGACCATCAAAACGTCATGGACCAAGGCGACGATCATGCCGACGGCATAGTCGAGTTCGAAACGGAAGGCGATGTACGCCAACATCAAGATCCATGCCAGGACGGAGAGAATGAATGCGGAACGGACCAGTTCACCGCCTACGATCGGGGTGACCACGGAGTCGTTGGACGCATAGCCGTACTTTTCAAGCATCGCATCGCTGATTTCTTCCAATACCGGACGGGTCAAAACTTCTTTGGTAGTGATGTTTGCGATCTTATCGCCGGAGAATTGGAGTTGGAAGTTCTCGATCCCCAACTCGGCGAAATCGGCTTTCAGGGTGGCTTCATCCAACGCAGTGTCGGAGAGTACGGTGATTTTCGTACCGGAGGTAAAGTCGATGCCCAGATTCATGAAGTCATCGCCTTTGACGAAGTTGAATCCGCCGACCAAAAGTCCGCCGACCAGAACGACGATCGAAGCCGTGATGAAGTATTTCGAAACGCCGACGAAATCGACTTTACTGAAGATTCCGTGGTAACGGGGTTCTTCCCCTTTACTGATATCCGGCAGGTCTTTCGAGCGTACCGCGAACCAGGTCGGTTTCTTATCGAGCAAGGTGCTCTTGACAAGCAGCCCCAAAAGGAATTTTACGAAGAAAACGTTGATGAGCAGGGTACCGAAAATGGTGACCATCAGCATCGTAGCGAAGCCTTTGACCGCTCCGGTGCCGAACATGTACATGATGACGGCCGAAATGAAGATCGTGAACTGGGAGTCGAAAATCGTCCACCAGGCCAGTTGATGACCTTCTTCAAACGCTTTTCTGACCGATCTTCCCAAGTATAATTCGTCTTTGATGCGCTCGAACGTGATGACGTTGGCGTCGACGGTCATCCCGACCCCGAGGACCAACGCGGCGATGCCGGGGAGAGTGAATACGCCGCCCATGGTGTTATAGACCAACATGACGAAGAACACGTAAAGCATCAGCATGATCGCCGAGATGATGCCCGGTAAGCGGTAGACCAACATCATGAACAACGCGACGCCGATGACACCGAGGATACCGGCGAACATGGTTTGCGAGAACGCGTTGGCACCGTATTGGGCGCTGACGACGTTGGAATACAATTCGGACATCTTAACCGGCAAAGAACCGGAATTGATCAAGTCGGCCATTTCGCGGGCTTCGTTTTCGGTGAACGACCCTTTGATGATCGCGTCCCCGTTGATGCCTTCGCTGACGGTCGCGGCCGAAACGTACTTGGGTGTTTCGCCCTTTTCGACCTTCGCCGCTTCCGCATCGTAACTGTCGACGCCTTCTTCGAAGTCAAGCCAGGTCACGATCATGTTTTTCCCGTTGGAACGCGTCGCGACTTCTTTGGTGATTTCGTAGAACTTGTCTTGATCTTTGATTTTCAGGCTAACGACGATAAAGCCGTTTTCATAGCCCAAAGACGCCCCGCCCTCTTCAAGGATGGAAGCATCGGCCAACAACTTGTCGTCGACATCCCGGAATTCCAAATTCGCGGTCGCCGAAATGATGCGGCGTGCTTGTTCCTGGTCGTTGACACCGGCCAATTGGACGCGGATGCGGTTGTTGCCTTCGATGATGATTTCAGGTTCGTTGACACCCAGGATGTCGATCCGCTTCGAAACACTGCGCGCGACGGCGGACAGCGCGGGTAAATCCCCGCCGTCTTCCAACGGGGTGACTTCGTAGACGATTTCGAAACCGCCTTGCAGGTCGAGCCCCAAGGTCATGTTTTTACGGATATCCCCCGCAAATGCCAAAATCAGCGCGAAGAGCGCGATGATCGTGGCGATAAATACAAAGATTCGTGAGTTTTTCTTCATTCCCTCATCCTCCGATAATATCCTCGAATTCGGATATTGATTGATTTTGTCCTTCGATGATCGCTTGTCTCGATAGGAACGCGACGATTTCCTCGCCGGATAATGACAATACGTCGTTCACCGCTTCGCTGAGCGACAACGGACGACGTTTTCTCCACTTCCATTTCAGAAGGGTATCTTCCACTTGTGAAAACGACAGCTGCGCCAAACCTTCGCGCTGTAGCTGTCCGAGTTTCAAAGCGATCGTCAGGCGAAGTTGCTGATGGTTATTGAGTGATTCCATAGACATGCCCCCTGTTCGATTGCCTTTTTATTATAATGCAAATCGACCTTTATGAAAAGGACAATTTACGATTCGTTCCCGTTGACGAAATCTTTAAAAAGCCGACCCCGTTGTTCGTAGTTGTCAAACTGGTCGTAACTTGCGCAAGCCGGTGAAAACAGGACGATATCCCCGTCTTTCGCCATCCTTTTCGCAAGTTCCACCGCTTCCTTCAAATTCTCCACGACGATCGCTTCCGGATAGATTTCCTTCAGTTGATGCTTCGTCGAACCAAACACGATCATGGATTTCACTCTGTCCAAATATGGGACCATTTCCTGAAAACCGGTCTTCTTGTCATAGCCCCCCGCAAGCAGGATCACAGGTTGGTCAAACGCGTTCAGCGCGACGATGGTCGCATCGCAGTTGGTCCCCTTCGAGTCGTTGTAATAGCGTGCCCCGCCAAGTTCGCGTACATATTCGATACGGTGTTCGACCCCTTTGAAATCACGGATCGCCGATTGGATATCGACCGGTTTGACACCCAGTTTATATGCCATCGCCGCTGCGACCATCGCGTTTTGAACATTGTGTTTCCCGACGATATGGAGGTCCTTGAGTTCGAACAAGGGCGTATCGAACAGGAAAACCGTCTTGTTTTCGATCCTCAGGTCGCTCGCTTGAGTCAGCGAGAACTCGATGACTTTGCACTTCACATCCTGCGTATAGGCGACCACGTTGGGATCGTCGATGTTGCGAAGGAACCAATCTTCCCCGCGTTGGTTTTGATAGACGAGCGTTTTCGCGCGATAATAGGCGTCGATCGCACCGAAGACGTCCAAATGATCGGGTGTTAGGTTCATGATCACGCTGACCAAGGGATGGAAGGTCGGACATCCTAGAAGTTGAAAGGCGGCGATTTCGAGTGCGACATCGCGTTTGACATCCCCCGATTCGATGAGGGATTCGCAGAGCGGAAGACCGATGTTGCCGGCCGCGATCGCATTTTCATCCTTCCGTTTCAGCATCTCCCATAACAAACTGGTCGTGGTGGTCTTCCCATTGGTCCCGGTGATCGCCCCGACCGTGTATTCTTTCGCGAACCGCAACGCCAGTTCGATTTCGTTGATGATCTGAATCCCTTCACGCTGTACGATTTTCACGAACTCGTTTGTATAGGGGATGCCGGGATTCTTGACGGCATAGAGATACTTCTGCGAAAGGATTTCCAACGGATGACCGTTGTCGAAGACCTGCACGCCATTTGCGATCAACTCTTCTTTTTCCACGATCGGTTTCATGTCGGTCAAGACGACTTCCACGCCGTGTTTGAGTAATAGGCGCGTCGCGGCCAAGCCGCTGCGCGCTGCTCCGATGACCAGTACCTTACTCATGCCGACACCCCGATCAAAATACCGAGGAAGGCGCAAAGCGCCCCGAGGAACCAAAAGAACAGCACGGTGTTCTTTTCCTTCCAACCGCTCATCGTGAAGGCATAGTGGATGGGGGTGTAGATGAATATCCGTTTCTTCCTCAACTTGACGGATCCGATCTGGAGAATGACGCAGACCGTTTCGAAGACGAACACGCCGCCGATCACCAACAAGGCGAATTCAAGTTTCATGACGAAAGCCAAGGCCGCCAATACACCGCCCAGCGCCAACGCGCCGGTATCGCCCATGAAGATCTTGGCGGGATGCCAGTTGTATCGCAGATAGGCGATCAAAGCGCCGATGCACGCCAGGATGAACGCGAAAAGCACTTCCTCGCCGCGGAGATAGGCGATGGTCGCGAATGGGACAAATGCTAGCAAGGACGTACCTCCGGCCAGACCGTCCATTCCGTCGGTCAGGTTCACGCCGTTGCTTGCGCCTGCGAACATGAAGAAGACCAGGACGGCATAGAGCCATCCGAGATTCCATTCCCATCCGGTGAACGGGATGACGATGACCGAAGAAGCGGATTGACGATAGAGCAGATAGAACACGACCGCCAGGATCACCTGGGCGGTGAATTTGGTCCGCGCGCTGATCCCGTCGTTTTTCTTTTCGATGACGATCTTCAGATCGTCCCAAAGGCCGATCCCGCCATAGGCGAGATAAGCCAGATAAACCAAGGCGCTCTTGATTTCTAACCACGATTGAGGATAAAGGATCGTCATTATGACGACCGGGAATAAAACGAAAAGAACCCCTCCCATGGTCGGTGTCTTTTTCTTTTCCTTGAATTCCTTCAGTGAGTATTCACTCACGGACTGGCTGGTGTTTTTTCGGTTTAAATAGTCGATGAAGAAGGGCATCGCGGTCACGACCGACAGAAAACCCAAGATGAGCGCCAAGATCGGTTTCATGGTTCATCCTCCCTTTTGCTTGATTATTATATCACGCTTCATTTCAAAGCATGGTCATTTTAGTGTGATTTCAACCATGACGGACGCATCGATCGCGGTATTGACCGCAACCGACTGCGATGAAACGTTGCCTTCGCCGTTGATGGTCACGGGGACATGGGTCAGTGCGAAGAACGCGAGGACGTCGCGGCGGCTCCATCCCGTCATATCCGGCATCAGGATGTTTTCTTGCGAGGTCAGTAAAAGGACGCGCTGGTCGCTGAGCACGTGCGTGTCGGGAAGCGGGTATTGGGCGACGACGCTTTTCCCGTTGCCGATCGTCAGGCATTCCAGTGCGGCAAGAGTACATTTCGCATCGGCGTAACCCAAACTGTGGTTGGTTAAGAACGGGACGCTTGTCATGAATACCTTGGGTTTGTCGTCGACGTCCGGATCGGTCGTCGGCTTGGTGAATCCATAGGCCAAGGTGATTTTACGCATCAACTGCTGAAGCGGCGACGTGGTGCTGTGGACGTTGCGTGCATATTCCGCTTCGAACGCGTAGTAGATCATGATTTGCGGATTTTCCGCGGGGATCGCCAACGCGACCGAGAATAAGTTATAGTCCGCATCGTAGGATCCGTTGACGGCGATCTGCGCCGTCCCCGTCTTCGCGATGGAATTGACTTCTGGGATCTTGTAGAATCGACCGGTACCTTTTTGGTCATAGACGACCTGATACATCAATTGTTGAAGGTGAAGGGCGGTGTCTTCCTGGATCGGATGCCCGACGACGGTCGTTTCGGCCGTATAGACGGGTTCCCCGGTTTCGGGATCGTTGATCGAAGCGACGACATAAGGTTTGACCATGGTCCCGTCGCTGAATACGGCGGAATAGGCTTGAAGCATCTGCAACATCGTGACCGTGACCCCTTGGCCATAGCCCGCGGTCAACTTCTCGACCGGCCATTGAAAGTTGATCGAACCGGTCACTTCGGGGATGGAATCCGTATCCACGGGTCTAAAAAACCCGAAATCATCGAGATAGTCGCGGTAGACCTCCGTATCGACGACTTTCGTCAGCATTTCCGCGATGCCGACGTTGGAGGAATAGATGTAGCCGTAATCCAGGGAAATCAGACCCCAGTTCTTATTGTTGGCGTTGTTGATGACGGCGATCGCGCTTTGGTTCTTATTCACACGGATCGGTTGTCCGTTCTTGATCCCCATGCGGAAAGGCGAACTGTCGAAAATCGTGTTCCCCTTATAGACCCCCGTATCGATGGCCGAGGCATAGACGAAGGTTTTCATCGTCGACCCCGGTTCATAGGCGTATTGCGAGCCGATGTTCATATAATCTTCGATGTTCAGGACGTTGGGGTCGAATCCCGGCCATTGGCTCCACGCCAGGATCTTCCCGCTGTCGACTTCCATGACCGAACCCCAGATCTTGTTGGTTTCAAACGCATCCCGTGTATCGAACATCGCGGCTTCCAAGGCTTCCTGGATCCCTTTATCGAGGGTCAATGTAACGTCGTACCCGTCGACCGGGTCCACTTGCACGACTTTCGATCCCGGCAGGACATACCCGTAGCGGTCGACCGTCGACTGTTTTTTGCCGTTCACGCCGACCAGGCGGTTTTCAAGCCCGAGTTCCACGCCCATTTTGCCATGGATCAACACATTCCCGTTCCCGTTTTCATCTTCGGCCTGGGCGAACCCGACCAAATGCGATGCGAACGTCCCGAATGGATAGTTGCGCGCCACCGTTTTTTGGAATTTGATGCCATCCAGGCCAAGCGCCTCCAGTTCGGTTTTCTGGTCCTTGGATAGATTGCGGCCGTAGATGCCGAAGAAGGTTTGATACGCCCCTGAAACACTGAGGCGCGAGCGGATGTATTCGACCGGTGCGTTGAGGTAATCCGCCAACGCGGAGGACGTCGCTTCGATGTCCGTGACGTATTTCTCATCGAATCGTCCGTCCAACACGGCATAGACATGGTAGGCATCCACGTCTTCGGCGATGATGATCCCGTTGCGGTCGAGGATGTTCCCTCTTTTCGCCAATAGGATTTCGTTTTGGATGTGTACGTTCTCGCTGTAGTCGATGATATCCGTGTTGCTTCTCAGGTGGATGCCGCCGATCGCCACGACATAGACGTTAGCCGCCGTGATGGAAGAAACCGTCATAAACAAAACCATGACAAAAAGAAGCATGCGATTGCTTCTTCTTTTCATTTATTCACCCGTTACAACCGTGACGATGTTGCCTTGGATCAGCGTCAACCCGTCTTGTTCCGCGATCGCCGCGACACGGGTATAGGCGCTGAGTTCCTGGATGTCCGAAGCCAGGGTCTGGTTTGTCTTCTGGACTTCGATGATTTTCTTTTGGGTCTTCTGCATCGCGACACTGAGGTTGACGTTATACGTACGAAGGAAAAGCGCCGAGGTCACAAAGAGTACCGCAGACAAAATGAAGAGGTTTCGGATCGTTTTCGTGATGCTGAATTTCCTGCGTCGGATGACCTTGATTTTTTTCGCCATGTTATTCCCCTCGTTTTCGTAGTATTCTCAGTTTCGCGGAATGCGAACGTTTGTTTTGGTCAAGTTCATCGTCGGAAGCGACGATGGCTTTGCGTGTCATGAACTCATATTTCGCTACTGGAAGGTTCTGTACCGGCAGTTTATGCGGCACATGGAGGGTGGAGACTTCGCTGAATTTTTCTTTGACGATCTTGTCTTCCAACGAATGGAAGGTCAGGATGCAGAACCGGCCTTCAGGATTGAGGAGTTGGATCCCCTGTTCAAGGATTTCCTCCAAGGCGTCCAGTTCCCCGTTGACTTCGATGCGGATCGCCTGGAACGTCTGTTTGGCTGGATGTCCCTTCTTCGATAGAATCTTGGAGGGCAGGGCTGATTTGATCACATCGACCAGATCCAAGGTCGTATTGATCGTCTTCTCTTGACGACGGGCTTCAATCTTACGGGCGATCTGCTTGGCGAAGGGTTCTTCGCCATAGCGATGCAGGATCCGAAACAAATCGTTGAACGGATAAGTGTTGACGACATCCCATGCGGATAAGGGTTGGGATTGGTCCATCCGCATATCCAGCCGTGCATCGAAGCGATAGCTGAAACCGCGGTTTGGATCATCGAACTGCGGGGAGGAGACACCCAGGTCGGCCATGATCCCGTCGACGCCGTGGATGCCGATTCCCTTGAGCTTTTCTTTCATCTCACTGAAGTTGCCGTGGATGAAGGTGATTTTATCAAGATGGTCGGATAAGACTTGTTTCGATTCTTCAATCGCTTTGAGATCACGGTCGAAACAAATCAACCGGCCGTTTTTGAGTTGTTTTACGATTTCCAGACTATGGCCGCCGCGTCCCAAGGTCGCGTCGACGTAGGTTTTATCAGGATGGATCGCCAATCCGGCGATGGATTCCTGTAATAATACCGAGATGTGTTCCATTTAGCGTAGGAATTCGGTGAGCGACTCGGCCACGTCTTCGATCGATGCGCTGGCATGGGCGTAATATTCGTCCCACCGCGGTTTCGACCAGATTTCGACGTGTTCGTTGACACCCAGCACGACGCATTCTTTTTCGATCTTCGCTTCTTCAGCCAGACTCAGGGGAATCAAGACCCTCCCCTGCGCATCGATCTCGCATTCCGCCGCTTTCGCGGTCAGGAAGTGCACGTACATGCGGGCTTCGCGTTTGGTGGACGGGAGTTTGGATAACTGTTCGAGTACGCTTTCCCATTGTTTTTGGGTATAGACCGTAACGCAACCGTCCAGTCCTCGGGTAAGGATGATGATCGGACCCAGTTCGTCACGAAAGCGAGCCGGGATGATGATCCGGCCTTTCGCATCGAGATTGTGTCTGTACTCACCCATGAACATTCGGATTTCCTCCCACTTTCTACCACGAAACACCACTTTCTACCACCATTATACGCTAACCGAAGTAAAAGAAAAGAGATATTCGCAATTTTCGAATATCTCTTGGATGAAATTTATTATTTAATGGACCAGCGGAGGATTTCTTCGATCCGATCGCCCCATGACGCTTCGTTATGGGTGCCGTTTTCGATGATTTCAGCCCGTAATTCTGAGGGATTCTTGCCTTTGATGGCTTCGACGACCCTCGCCTGAGCCTCCATCGCGACCCGGTTCATTTCCGGCTCGTCGCTCTCTTTGTCGCCGATGTCGAGATACATCCTGCAAAGTCCCCCGTCCTGTTTTTCGATGAGGTCGATCAGGGGATCGACGGCGACCCAAAAAGCGTTGGAAAGCGCGATGATCCCTCGGGTTTCTAGGGGATATCTCAATGCCGCGACCGTGCTGATGTATCCTCCCAGACTCGATCCGCCCATCACGATACGGCTTTGAGATGGATAGCGGGTATTGAGATATGGGATAAGTTCCGTATATACGAAGCGAAGATAGCGCTCGCCATAACCTCCGACCACGCGGTCCGCACCGGTTTTTGTCTGAGCGAACACATCGAAAGGAAACGGACAATAGTCGTCGAAACGCGTGAAACCCTCGCCGCAGGTGATGCCGGCGAAGACACAGTCGGGGAAATCGTCTTTGGTTAAAATGTCAATAAGTCGCCAAGAGCGCCCGTAGGTCGCCTTTTCATCCTCGAAGAGGTTTTGTCCGTCGTGGAAGATGAATAAAGGTCGATTGATATCGGCTTTTCCAGAAGAAAAGACCGTGATTTCAAAATCGCGGTCCACTACGTCGGATTGGATGCGGAACATCTCCAAAGCGAAGGGTTTCATGATTAAAAAAAGCGAAGAACGCTTTTTTTACTTGCCTTCGTAATGGCCACATTCACAAATGTGGTGCGGCTGCTTGTATTCGCCGCAGGACGGACATTTTACCAATGTCGGGGCTGCCAATTTGTAATGTGTTCTGCGTTTCGCCTTACGGGTCTTCGATACGCGTCTTTGTTGAACTGCCATGGGTCAACACCTCCTACTCGTCTTTAGGTTTGTAATCCCTCAGTTTTGCTAAACGGGGATCGATTTGCGATTGCTTTTCGCGTAGGTACTCTTCTTCCGTGAGCACTTCCCAGCCATCCCCTTTGGGGTAATCCTTCAGACCGGGCTTAACGACTTTCAAGGGAATCTCCATCATGATCAGCGGGTAGACGACCGGCATCAATTCGACCGTATCCCCTTTGACTTCGATGGCTTCTTCGTCGTCTGTTTTTCCAAACGAGAAGACAGGATCATCTTCCGTTTTGAACTCGACAAGCACGTCTTCATCTGTGATCGCACAAGGAACCACCATCACGCCGCTCACTTCCAAATGGACGCGGAGTACGTTTTGGTTGCCATCCCACAAACCCGATGCCGTCACATGGACTTTCTCAAGTTTGCGGAGCCGGTCGTTCCCGTCGAACGTCGCCGGTGAGAACGCGATTTCTTCGTCCAACACCAACGCTTTGTCGGCGCTACGTAGAATTTCGGTTTTCGACCACTTCACAGAATCACCTTTTTCCGTTAACGTACCTATTATAGGGAAAAAGCGTCATAAAGTCAATGTATTCTTCTTCGAAGCGATTATTTGACTTCTTCGGTCGGATTCACCGCGTTTTCAGCATAGAGACTCACTTGATTCCGCCCTTTTTCCTTGGATTCCTTCAGTGCGACATAGGCGCATCGCAGGATTTCGTCCAAGGTGTCCTCTTTGGATCGGGTGACACAGACACCTGAACTGATGGTGGTCTGGACGGTCTTCCCATCGAAGGTGAACGTCGTTTCACTGATCAAGGTACAGCATTTCAGCGCCAACTTCAATGCGTCCTCCGCTTTGATCGAAGGCAGGACCGCCGCGAACTCTTCCCCGCCGATACGTCCCACGACATCCGACTTCCGGAAGATCTCGCTTAGTTTGGCGGATACGCCGCGCAGCACTTCATCCCCGACATGGGTTCCGAAGGTCCGGTTGATTTCGCTGAACTTATCGATGTTGAACAGAAGCACGCCCAACCCGCTGTCGTCGATCCGATTGCGATCAAACGCGAGTCTCGCCAGCGACATGAATTGCCTGCGGTTCAATAGTCCGGTCAAGGAATCGCGGGTCGCCAGACGATGCAGCGATTCGCGTTCCTTGCGTTTCTCGCTCACATCGATCAGTCGGATCAGGGTTCCGAGTTCGATTTTCCGCTCATCCGTCACTTTGGTCGTCTTGATTTCGAAGGTGTAAAGGTTTTCGCCGTATTGGAAGTCCAGGTTCGGTTGCATCGGATGTTCCAAGTGTTCCAGAAGCATCTTACCGCGCACCAGGATCGCTTTTAGATTCAAGCCCAATACGGATTCATCCAACTCCGGAAAGTACTGCTCCGCCTTCGCGTTGAAGTCAAGTAAGGTAAACCCTCGGTCGATCAGGATCATGGGGTTCTCGTCGTTCTGGAAGAGATCCGCCTTCGCACGTTGCGCGACGGCTTTCCACGTCGACTTCAGGTTGATGTAGGATAACAAAGCGATGGAGGTCAACATCCCCGTCGATAGAAAATCCAAACCGGTCTTGAAGGGGTCGTAAAGTTCCGCTATATAAAACAGGACGGGGATCAGCGAAACCAAGAACGATCCGATGAAAAGACGACGTTGTTTTTTGCCATTCCCGATCGCCGCGGACAGATAAACGATCAGCGCGCCGATCAACGCTATCAACAGATATCCGAGAAATACGGAATAGAAAGGTCCTTTCGTCGTTTCCAAGCGCCAGAAGAACATCCCTTGGCTGCGTTGGAATGAAGTATAGAATAAGGAATAGCGCGGGTCCAGGAATCGGACGATGACCAGTGAAAGCGACGAAGCGCCCAAAAGCAGCGGGAGGATGATTCTTCCCTTCGTCAATTTCCGCGTCAGGTCGATCGACAAAAACAGCCAAACCGCCGGGAAAAAGAACCAAGCGAAGAGTTTAAGGTCATGCCAGATCAATAGCGATTCTTCGGACGTCGAAACAAGTTCCATCAAATGCATGGACGCAATGAAAAACAGACAGAGGTTCAAAAAGAAGAGCGGGAACTTCCGTCCGTTTTTTGGATTGAATACGGAATAGGACGCATTGAAGATACCCATGAAGAGGGCAAGGATCAAAATCATGTAGACGAGTGTCTGCGTTGGATTCATGAACATCTCCCTCGGTGTTTAGCCGATTTCACTTAGGTTTTTCAGGTGGTAGTTGACCCATTTGATGAAGTCGTCGACGACTTCATAACGTTTCACTTCATTGAGGACTTCGTGGCGACAGCCGTCGATCAATCGTTTCTCGACCCATCGGTAGCCGACGTCGGTCAGATGCCGGACCGCTTCACTTAATCCACCGGGTTCGAAACATGGATCTTCCGCTCCGCTGACAAAACGGATCGGTAGGTTCGGACGTTGGACTTTCCATCCTTCATCGCTATAGGCATCGGTGGAGAGTTCAAGCAAATCGACGAAACCCTGCGCCGTGAACGGAAAACCGCAGAATTCGTCGTTGATGTAGTTGTTGACGTTCTTGGTGTCATAGCTTAACCAGTCGACCGGCGTCACCGGATGGTCGACATGCTTGTTGAACCCGGCGAACGCCATGTTCAAAAGGAATTTACTATGGTGACGTTTACCGAATACCAAAGCCAACACCCGCGCCAGCATGCAGGCCGAAGCCGTGTTGGGGCTAAGTGCGGGCGAACCGGTCATATAGATGCCGTCCACGTTGTTTTCATAACGTTTCAGATAACTCCGTGCGAAAAGCGTCCCCATCGAATGGGCGAAAATGAAAATCGGTAAATTCATTCCGTCATTGGTCTGACGGATGAAATCATGCAGGTCGCGCAGGTTTCGGATCCACCCATCCTTGTCCGCGAAATGCCCTTTCAAGTGTTGATCAAACAAACTTTTCCCATGTCCGCGATGATCGACGAGCATGACCGCCAGGTTTTCCGCCATCAACTCCTCTGCGAAACCCCGGTATCGCCCGCTATACTCCGACATTCCATGAAAAATGCAGACCAACGCTTTGGGTTTCTGCGGGACCAACAACGTCCCCATCAACCTCTGTCCATCCGATACGGATGTGAATGTAATCGTTTTTTCCACAGTGTTCCCCCCTGTTTCTACTTATATCATAAACTTCCCTTTGAAAGCATGCAAGGGGGTATGCTATAGTATTGGCGGTGAAACCAATGAAAATCGCAGGAATGATTACAGAATACAATCCTTTTCACAAAGGCCATAAATATCACATCGAGAAAACACGGGAAATCACGGGGTGCGACGTTTTGGTCGCCGTCATGTCGGGTCATTTCGTCCAACGGGGCGAGCCGGCGGTGATCGATAAATGGAGCCGGGTCGAAGCCGCCTTGGAGAACGGGGTGGATCTGGTGATCGAACTCCCTTTCGCCTATGCCGTCCAAAGCGCGAAACAGTTCGCCATGGCTTCGGTCGAACTTTTAAGCGTCGCCGGGGTCAGCGACATAGTGTTCGGTAGCGAGACCAATAATCTGGAGGAACTGATGTTGATCGCCTCGATGCCGATCAACGTGGATGCGATCAAGGAAAACCTCAAATCGGGGGCGGGATATCCCAAGGCATACGGGTTGAGCGCCGGCGCCTACTTTCCAAACGATATCCTGGGGATCGCCTACATTCGCGCCATGAAGGAGAAAGGCATCACGCCGCATACGATCCAACGGACCAATACCTATCACGGGCTTGAGTTGTCGGAAGGTTTTGCCAGTGCTAGCGCGATCCGCAACGCGAAGAAAAACGATGAAGATTATTCCGACCAAACCCCGCTGTACGATAAAATGAAGGATCTTCCGTTCATCGGCTGGTCGATCTATTATCCGTATCTGCGCTGGAAACTCTTGACGCAAAACAAGGAGGATCTCTCGGGTCTTTTCCTCTTTGACGAAGGGATCGAAAACCATTTGACCAAGCAAGCCGAAGTATGCGACGATTGGGATTCGTTCCTCAAGAAATGCGTGACACGGCGGTATACCAAGGCAAGGATACAGAGGGTGTGTACGCACTTGCTTGTACATACCAAGAAAAGCGAGATGGCGAGGATGCAAGCCCCGACGACCCTGCGGATCCTGGGATTCAACGACCAAGGGCGAACTCTGCTTAAGGAATTGAAGGAAAAGGAAGTGCGCGTCGCATCGCGTTTCAACCAGATCCCGAAGTATATCCGCGAACTGGAATACCGGGCGACCTTGGCCTATGTCACCCCGCTACCAAGCACATTACGTAATGTTATCCTGGCGCGAGAAATCGCCGGACCGGTGATAAAAACAAAGGACTGATCGTCGGATCAGTCCTTTTTCGTCGTAAGTTTCTCTAAGTCCTGTTTGATTTTCGTCGTCGAGATTCCGTCGGTGCGCGGGAGATAGACGACTTCGCAGAGATCTTCGAGGTAGTCGAACTTCCCTTCCCAGTCATCGCCGATCGCAAAGACATCCACGTTGAACTTCACGATGTCGCCGCGTTTTTGTTCCCAATCGTTCTCGGGGATGACCAGGTCGACATATCGGATCGCTTCAAGCATCAATTTGCGTTCTTCATAGCTATGATAGGCTTTCTTCCCTTTGAATTCGTTGATCTCGTCCGTGGACAAGGCCACGATGAGATAGTCCCCCAAGGCACGTGCACGCTTCAATAGACGGATATGACCCCAATGCAGAAGATCGTAGGTCCCGTACGTGATGATGCGTTTCATGGCTAGTCCTTGATATTGTGATAGACGTTTTGAACGTCGTCGATTTCATCCAACATCCCGCTGAGGCGTGCCCACATTTCGACGTCTTCCCCTTCCAGGGTGACATAGTCGTGGGGGAGCATCGTGTTTTCCAACACTTCGAAGGTCACTTCGGGTAAAATCGATTCGACCGCGGCCTTGGCTTTGTAGAGGTCGGCCGGATTGACATAGACGCTCATCGTGCCTTCTTCGACTTCCAATTCCTGGACGTCGCAGTCGTTTTCGATCAACGCATCCAGCATTTTTTCTTCATCGTCATAAGCGAACACGAGGAGTCCGACGCTGTCGAAGAGATGCGACACGCTTCCGGCGACCCCCATCTTCGACTTCGATTTCGTAAAGCAGTTGCGTACTTCGCTGACGGTCCGGTTGATGTTGTCGGTCAGGCAATCGACGATGATCGTGGAATTCCCCGGTCCGAAACCTTCGTAACGTACGGATGTGTAGGATTCATCCGATCCGCCCTTGGCTTTTTCGATTGCCCGTTTAATGACGTCCGCAGGCACTTGGTTCGCCCTTGCCTTTTCAACGATGCGACGTAATCCGACATTCATGTCCATGTCGGGTACGCCGGCTTTCGCCGCGACATAGATTTCACGGCCGAAACGGGAATAGATTTTCGTTTTTGCGGCGTTGGTTTTCGCCATCGCGTTTTTTCTTACTTCAAATGCGCGTCCCATAGTATGTACCACCTTTTTTCCTTGAACATTATACCAAACCCTGCCGTATTTTTCACGGTATTTCTATGCGCGCAGCTTCGCCTGGAGTTCAACCTCGAGCGCGCTTACGATTTTCTGATGGATTCCATTGATTTCCGCATCTTCCAAAGTATGGTCGTCGGCCTGGTAATAGAGGCTGAGGGCGATCGACTTGGATCCTTCTTCCACATGGGATCCCGTGTAGACATCGAAGAATTCAACGCCTTTGACGATGGATTTCCCGGCTTTTTTGATTGTGGATTCGATCGACCCGGCACTGACTTCCGTCTTGATCACCAGGGCGATGTCCCTCTGCACGACCGGGTATTTATTGAGGGGGGCGTATTTGACTTTCGTCGCTTTCTGTTGCAGGAAGAATTCCAGGTTGATTTCCGCCAGGGTCAGCGCCCCGACCCCGAGTTCTTTCGCCAGTTTGGGATGGATTTCCCCGACGATGCCCAGGCGGTCTTTCCCAAGATAAATTTCGGCGCTCCGGTAAGGATGGAATTTGTCCAAGGCTTCTTTGGGCGTGGTATAGCGTAGGCGGTTGACCTCGAAACCGAGTTGGGTGGCGATCGCTTCCACGACCCCTTTCCCGGTATAGAAATCGGTGGCGACGTTGTGTTTTTGCCAGAGCGACTGCGTGAGGTCGCCGCTTAAGACGAAGGCCAGTCGTTCTTCCTGTTTTCCCTTGGCATAGACGCTGCCGACTTCATAAAGCATGAAGTCCTTCGCCTTATGGGCGATATTGTAGGCGGCGGCTTCCAGTAGAGAAGGAAGGATGCCGATACGGACATAGCGGCGCTCATCGCTGAGCGGAGACAGGATTTCATATGCATCGCCTAGCGGCAGGATCGCATTGTCGATTTTCGTCTTGGAAACCAAGGTATAGGTGATCGCCTCGTTCATTCCGAAACCGATGCATAAAGAGCGGATTTTGCGTCGTTGTTTCTGACGTGCGTCGAGTTCCCCGCTGACCGTCTCCATTTTCGGCAGTTTCCCTTGGATTCCGTCGTAGCCGACCATGCGTCCGACCTCTTCGACCAAATCTTCGGCGATCGACAAGTCCAACCGATAGGTCGGGATCATGCAGGTGATGGTTTCACCCTCGACGACCGGCGACAGGTGGAGACGATGCAAAAGTTCGACGCATTGTCCGAGTTCCACGTTCGTCCCCAACAGGGTTTCGATTTGCGTATGCGTTACGGCGACTTCTTTCTTCGTGATCACGGGTTTGCCATATTCGACCGTTTCTTCAAGAAACTTCGCATCGGCAAGTTCGACCAAGAGTTCGACGGCGCGATGCATCGCCTTGTCGGGCATTTGCGGTTCCAAGCCTTTTTGGAAACGCAGACTCGCTTCGGTCATCAGATTCACCCGACGCGACGTATTGCGTATGCGAACCGGTGAAAACAGCGCGGCTTCGATGATGATGCCGTGGGTGTTTTCATCGATCTTGGAGTCATCCCCGCCCATGATCCCGGCCAAGCCGATGGGGACGTCGTTGGATGTGATCACCAAGTCGTTCTCAAACAAGGGCACGCTGTCCATATCCAGCGTCTTCAGTTCACTTTGAAGTCGGTCTTTGACGATGATTTCCTGATGGGGGACTTTCGCCAGATCATAGAAATGCAACGGCTGTCCGGTTTCGACCATGACATAGTTTGAGATATCCACCACGTTGTTGATGGATTTGATGCCGACCGCCATCAAGGCTTCTTTCATCCATTGCGGCGATTCCTTAACCGTCACGCTTCCGATGATCTTGCCGTAGAATGTCGGGCAGGCATCGGTGGTGGAGCCGATTTTCAGGTTTGTTTTCGCTCCCGCGTTCGCGGCGGTGCGCGCATCGGGAAGTCTCACTTCTCGATCAAGCAGCGCCCCGACTTCCATCGCGACGGACCACATCGCGTTGAAATCGCTCCGGTTGGGGGTTTGTTTCACATCGAGGATGATGTCGTCCAATCCGAGATAGGTCAAAGGATCGTTGCCGACGATCGCGTCGTCGCCCAACACTTCGATGCCGGCTTTTTGTTCTTCGCTCAGGTATTTCTGTGCGACCCCGAGTTCGCTGAGCGAACAGATCATTCCGTTGCTTTCGATGCCGCGGACCGTCGCTTTTTTGATGGTGATTTGGGGTAAGACCGCCCCGTTTTTCGCGACGATAACCTTCTGGTCTTTCGCGACGTTGGGTGCGCCGCAGACGATCTGGACGATCTCATCCTTCAGGTCGACCGTGCAGACATGCAGGTGGTCGGATTGCGGATGGTCGACACAGGTTAACACCTGCCCGATCGTCAAGTTGGACCCGTGGGCCAACGATTCGATCCCTTCCACTTCCAGACCGGCGAGCGTTAGTTTGTCCGCGAGATCCTGTACTTTGACATCGCTGAGATCGACGTAGCGTCCCAGCCATTTCATACTGATTTTCATGGTCCCCTCCTATTCAAACCGACGGAATGCCGTCAGGAAACGAATGTCGTTGGTATAAAGATGACGGATGTCGTCGATGCCGTACTTTAGGAGCGCGACCCGCTCGACACCCAAGCCGAACGCGAATCCGCTGACCTTGGACGCATCGAAGCCCGCCATCGTCAAGACGTTGGGATGGACCATCCCGGCG
This sequence comes from Erysipelotrichaceae bacterium, assembly GCA_041736705.1. Lineage (GTDB taxonomy): Bacteria > Bacillota_I > Bacilli_A > Erysipelotrichales > Erysipelotrichaceae > GWE2-51-13. The sequence goes on along the minus strand of JBGSTC010000029.1, from coordinate 61,115 downwards.
CCGAGGATTTCGATCCAGCCCGTCCCTTTGCAAGTCGTGCATCCCTTCCCGCCGCAGATATGGCAGGAGACGTCGACTTCGACGCTGGGTTCGGTGAATTGGAAATAGGACGGACGGAAACGGATGACCCGCTCGTTGCCGAACATGCGGCGTGCCAACAGTTCAAGGGTTCCTTTAAGGTCAGCCAACGAAATCTCGTGGCCGACGACTAAGCCTTCGATCTGTACGAATTGATGGCTGTGTGTCGCATCGTCATCGTCCTTGCGGTAGACTTTCCCCGGGCAAATGACTTTGACCGGCGTTTTGCCTGCGTATTCTTCCAACGCACGGGTCTGGATGGCGGTCGTGTGGGTGCGCAACAGCCATTCCATATCGATGTAGAAGGTGTCCTGCATGTCGCGTGCGGGATGGTCCTGGGGGATGTTGGCGCGTTCGAAATTATAGAAGTCGCGTTCGACTTCCGGACCGTCCTTGACGGTGTACCCCATGGAAATGAAGAGATCTTCGATCTCCTGTTGGACGATGGTCAAGGGATGCAGGGTACCGACCAAGGGCGTGTGTGCACTCAGTGTGATGTCGATTTTCCCGGATTCCAGTTGTCTTGCGATGGCTTCCTCTTCCAACGTTTTCGTTTTCAGATCCATCGCGGCTTCCAATTCTTGTTTCGCCAGATTCACCAAGGCGCCGAATTTCGGTTTTTCCTCGTTGCTAAGATTCTTCATCTCAAGCATCAACCCGCTGATCAATCCCTTTTTTGAGAGATAGACATTGCGTACGGATTGCAGTTCCGTGAGATCGTTCGCCGCTTGGATCGCGGCTTTCCCTTCGATAAGGAGTGTGTTTACGTCGATCATGGTTCTTTCCTTTCAAATAAAAAACGTCCCTGACACAGGAACGTAAGACTACGCGGTACCATCCTGATTCGCCCGAAAGCGCACCTTGATTCGGATAACGGTCCGTGCCGGGAGGGATTGGCTCCACTCGGGGGTGAAATTCGCGGGGCGTGAACGGTTTTCAGCCAATGACCGTTCTCTCTGGATGCCGCTACTGTGTCCCTTCAATGAGATATCCCTATTATAAGCACAATCCACCGATTTATCAAGGCTTGCGGAAACGGTAGCAGAGGATTCCGCAGGCGACGGCGACGTTCAGGCTCTCGAAGCCGTTGATTTCGATCTTGACGACGGCGTCGCAGAGATGCAGGATCTCGGATCGGACACCCTGTCCCTCGTTACCCAGGATGATCGCGACTTTATCGCTGTCTGGGATCGTCGATAACGGGACGGAATGTTTCAAACCCGTCCCCAAGATCATCAGTCCGTTTTTGCGACATTCCTCGATGGCGGGTTTCATCTCGCGCTGCAGGACCGGGAGATGGAAAATGGCACCCTGGCTCGCACGTAGAACCTTCTCGTTGGTGAGGTCGACGCTGTTTTCGGAGAGGACGACGCTATCGAAGCCGAAAGAATGGGCGGTACGGATGATCGTCCCGACATTCCCCGGATCCTGGATCTGATCCAGAAGCAAAACGCGGTCGCCTAAGGACTCGGGTTGATCCCACATCTTACAAACCGCGATACATTCGCTGTTGGATTCGGTCTGACAGAGTTTGCGGAGGACTTCGGGCGTCACTTCCACCCGGACATCCACATCGAACTCGATCCGCGAGTCTTTCAGAACGATCAAGGTCTCGACCAAGCCCGCTCTTACTGCCTCTTGGATCAAGTGTTCCCCTTCGGCCAGGAAAAGACCGGTTTCACGACGATATTTACTTTGGTGGAGCTTGGTCCACGATTTGATTTTCTCGTTGGTCAACGAGTTGATTTCATAGGTTTTCATCATCGTCATTATATCAGATTCATGGAATAAACAAAAAAAGAAACACGTACGGCGACGTGTTTCCTGATTTATCCGAATAATACGCTTTGACAACGCGGGCAGAGTCCGTCTTCGGCCCCATGTTCGGTCACGTTCCAGCACCGCGGGCAAGTGACGCCGGGGGCGACGGATACGTCGACCCGGGTTTCTTCTTCATCCGAACTTTCAAGGGTCGCCTTGGAGACGATGCACCACTGGGCGAAGGTTTCACCGAGGTGTTTCTGCGCCAGTTTGGCCAAAGGATGGTGGATGCGGACATGGATGGACGCTTCCAAGGACTTACCGATGATCTTCGTGTTACGCGCTTCTTCCAAGGCTTTGAACACGACCGACCGGAGGTCGAAGAGTTTGGTGAAATCCTCTTTCAGGCTTTCTTCATCCGTCAGTTCGAGCGGTTCAGGGAACTCGCCCAGATGGACCGATTCCGATCCCGGGATGAAATGATCGAAGACTTCCTCGGATGTATGGACCAGGATCGGGGCCAGCAGGCGGTTCAGTGCCGATACGGTATGGTAGAGGACGGTTTGGACTTGACGACGACGATTTCCGTCCTTTTTCTCGATGTAGAGGATATCCTTGGTATAGTCGAGATAGTAGGCGGACATCGTGTTGGTCATGAAGTTGGAGATGGTCGAGACCACGGACATGAAGTCATAGTTGAGGTAATCATCCAGCGTCGTGCGGATGACATCGTTCAGCAGGACCAACACATGGGCGTCGGCCGTGGTGAGGGATGCCGGGGAGACAAGGTTCTCGACCTTGAAATCGGCGGGGTTGATGTTCCCCAACATGAAACGGAAGGTGTTGCGGATCTTGCGGTAGTTCTCCATGACTTGTTTGAGGAGGTCGTCGCTGATACGGACATCGGATTGATAGGCGATGGAGGCCGCCCAAAGACGCAGGATGTCCGCCCCGGAGGATTGGACGACTTTATTGGGCTCGACGGTATTACCGAGGGATTTACTCATCTTTTCCCCTTTTCCGTCAAGAACGAAACCATGGGATAAAACGGTTTTATAGGGGGCGTGTCCGTGGACGGCGGTGGATACGATCAGCGAACTGTTGAACCAGCCGCGGTATTGGTCGGATCCTTCAAGATACAAGTCGACCGGGAGTTGCCCTCCGCGTTCTTTGATGACGGCGGTATGGGAGGAACCCGAGTCGAACCAAACATCCATGATGTCTGTTTCTTTCGTGAAGACACCGTTGGGAGAAGCAATGTTGGTATATCCTGCGGGAAGTAGGTCTTTGGCATCCCAGGAGAACCAGACGTTGGATCCGTGTTCCTTGAACAGTTTCGCCACATGGTCGAATACGCCTTTGTCCATGACGGGGTTTCCGTCTTCGGTATAGAAAATCGGGATCGGGACGCCCCAGACGCGTTGACGGGAGATGCACCAGTCCCCGCGGTCTTTGATCATATTGTATAAGCGGACTTGACCCCATTCCGGAATCCAGTTGACCGAATCGATCTGTTCGAGGAGTTCTCTACGGATCATGGCGATGGAGGCGAACCATTGGGTGGTCGCCCTGAAGATGACGGGTTTCTTGGTCCGCCAATCGTGGGGGTAGCTATGCGTGATCCACTCCAGCGCCAACAATGCGCCGAGTTCGTCGAGTTTCTTGGTGATGGTTTTATTGGCGTCTTCCACGAATTGACCGACCAGCCAATCCCCGGCTTCGATCGTCATCTTTCCATGACCGTCGACCGGACAGAAGGCTTCCAAGCCATATTTTTGTCCGACCAAAAAGTCGTCCACGCCGTGACCGGGGGCGGTATGAACGCAACCGGTCCCGTCTTCTTCGACATGGTCGCCCAGGATGACGACGGAGTGACGGTCGTAGAACGGATGCTTGGTCAAGATGCCTTCAAGTTCATAGCCTTTGAAGGTTTTTTCGATCGACCAGTACTCGAACTTGAACTTCTCGCTCAACACTTGCGCCGAGGATTTAAGATAGATGAACTTCCCTTTTTCGCTGTCGATTAAGGCGTACTCCAGATCTTTATTCAAACAGATCGCGAGGTTGGCCGGGATGGTCCAAGGGGTCGTCGTCCAGATGACGAAACGGACGTCCTCAGAGAGGATGCCTTTCCCGTCGACGACATTGAAGGCGACGAAAATCGTCGGGTCTTTCTTGTCGTGGTATTCGATTTCGGCTTCCGCCAAGGCGCTTTCGCTAGATGGGCTCCAATAGACCGGCTTCAAGCCTTTGTAGATCATCCCGTCAAGCGCCATCTTCGCGAAGATCTCGACCTGGATGGCTTCGAATTCCTTTTGATAGGTGATGTAGGGATGGTCGTAGTCGGCGACCGTCCCCAGGGCTTTCATGTCCTTCATTTGTTTCTGGACTTGTTCCTGGGCATATTCGCCGCATAGTTTCCGAAATTGGGCGACACTCATTTCCTTGCGGTTGTAGCCCAGTTTCTGCATCGCGCTTTCGATGGGAAGTCCGTGCGTATCCCAACCCGGGATGAAGGGCGTCTGATAGCCCATGCGATAACGGCTGCGGACGACCATGTCCTTCAAGATCTTGTTTAGGGCATGGCCGATATGGATGTTCCCGTTGGCATAGGGAGGACCGTCGTGCAAGACGAAGGTCGGGGCGCCGTCCCGTTTTTCAAGCATTTTTTCATAGAGGTTGATCGAATCCCACCGTTTCTGGAAATCCGGTTCCTTCTTCGTCAGGTTCCCTCTCATCTCGAACGCCGTATCCGGCATCCACAACGTTTCTTTGTAGTCCATGTTGTTCTCCTTTTTCATAAAAAAACGTCCTGCTAAGGACGTAATAACGCGGTACCACCTTAGTTCGGTCCATACGGACCGCACCTCGACACGATAACGGTGTGACCGGCGTTTCCTACGTATCGGAAACGCGACTCCCAAGTGATATCCCCTTTGATTGTGTCTTTCCTCGCACCGACCGGAAAGTCTCTGAAACGCCTCAAAGCGGCTTGTCTTGTTCTTCGTCTTTGGTTATGAAATCAGGATTCGGAATCTCGGGGATTTCGAAATCCTCCAGCGCCTTGGCCAGCGCCTGCAACTTCATCTGCATCTCGACCTTCACATCCTTTGCGTCCTGTCCGATCCGCGCGATTTCCGTCAAGAGGAAACGGGCGGTTGAAAGAGCTTCCCTCACGATCGTATCGGCGTTGTTTTGCGCCGTGTCGATGATGATGTTGGCTTCTTTCAAAGCCAAGCGGGCGATGTCGTCCGCCGCTTTCTCGCGAACGGTCAACTCGGAAATTAACGCTTGGTAGCGTGTTTTGATTTGGCTCAGCTGTTCCCCCGCATGGTTGACTTGGCTGCGGTAGGAATCCAGTTGTTTGCGCATCGTCTCATTCTCGAAAAACAACCGGTCCACGGCATCATCCACCGCAAAACGATCATATCCGTTTTTCATAAGACGGAACTTGGGTTTATTGATACTCATGGTACACCCCCGATTTGCAGGCAACGATATTATGCCATAGGCTCATCCAAACTTCAAGTTGTCGTTTATTCTTCGTCTTCGCCGTCCAGACTGATCTTCCCGTGGACACCGATCGATTTCGGGGTGCAGAGGATGACGTTGTGTCCGATCTTTTGGATCGAACCGTCCAGCGCGAATACGACGCCGGTAAGGAAGTCGATCGTCCGTTGGGCGAAATCACGCGGTAGACGATGTAGGTTGACGACGGCTGCGCGGCGTTCTTTCAGATGTTTCGCCACTTCTTCGGCCTCATCGAACGAACGTGGCTCGAACAGCACCATCTTGGTGTCCAGATTGACTTTGCTTAGCGTCTTGTTTTGAGGTTGTTCGTACTCGCTGATGCGTGCCGATTCTTCTTCATCCAATTCCAATACTTCATCTTCCTCGATGGGTGCGATGAAATCCTTGAGTTTCTTACGTAACGACATAGATACCTCCTGCTATTTTTATCAATTATATCACATTTAACCCCTGTTCAATAGAAAAGGACGGCGATTTACCGTCCTTGGCTTTGTTTTTATGCTTCTTTCGACGTCTCCAGTAAACCGTATCCGCCGGCCAGACGTTTGTAGACGACGGCGATTTCATCGGTTTCCTCATCGGTGTAGATGAAGAAGGAATGACCCAGCATTTCCATCTGCATGATGGCTTCATCCAAGACCATCTTCTGCGCCACGATCGCTTTCGTACGGACCGGCTCTTCCTTGACTTTGGAAGCTTCGACACTGACGGATTCGGCGAAGTTGACCGAGAGTTTCTCGCGATGACGACGCGAGAGCCGTGTTTTCTGACGGCGGATCTGGTCTTCCAGCTTATCGATGGCTAAATCCACGGCGGCGTAATAATCCTCGTGAACCACTTCGGCGCGAAGCAGACCGATCTTTGTGACGATCGTCACTTCTACCTTCAGGTTGGTCGGATTCACCTTGACGCTAACGTTGGCTTCGGTATCTTCATCGATCATGAAGTACTTATCCAAGAATGAGAGTTTCTTAGTCGTCCGGTTTTCCATCGCCTCGGTAATCGTAACATTCTTTCCGTGAATATTGAGTTTCATAAACAACTCCTCCTTACAGGTATTATACCTGTTATCGACGTTCCATGTGAGTCTATTGATTTACGGCGAATTGTGCTATACTTTTCTTGTGAGCGAAAAAAGCGCTCTTTTTTTATTTCAGGTTTTTTTCAAAGAACGATGCGGCGTTTCCCCAGGCGATCTTTTCGGTTTCTTCTTCGCTGAAACCGTTATACAGCAGAGCTTGGATGAGGTTTTGCGACTGGGTCGCGTCTTGAAGGTCGCTCGCCATGGCGGATGTCCCGAAGGGTCCTTCAAGGAAATCCATGTAGTCGAAGCCGATCGACAGGACGTCGATCCCCGCGATGTCCACGATATGGCGGGCATGTTTGGCGAGCGTATCCGCCGTTTGCATGCCGACTTCCGATGAAATGAAGTGGCGTGCCGCCACCAGTCCGATCAAACCGTGCTGGGCGGCGATCGCTTTGATTTGCTGGTCGCTGAGGTTGCGTTCCGCGTTGGCCAACCGACGGGCGTTGCTGTGGGTGGCGATCATCGGGGCTTGGCTGACGCGCAGGATGTCCCAGAAACTTTTTTCGGAGGCATGGGAGACATCGACGATGATTCCGACTTGGTTCATGGTCTTGACGGCGAGTTGCCCTTGAAGGGTCAAGCCTCTTGACGGGTTGCCTTTGACGCCGGTCGACAAGGTGTTCTCATCGTTCCAGCTAAGTGACGCGACGCGTACGCCTTGACGATGCATCCATCGGATGGTCGAGGGGATGCGTTCCTGGATGGGGCACATGCCTTCCACCGTGATCATAACGTTGAGTTTCGTTTCGTGCGGATTTCCGCCGGTATACAACTGCAAGGTTTCCGGATTGTTCAGGATTTCTTTGCGTAAGGTTTGGATCATCGCCTTGAAATCGTCCATCGTTTCATGACCTTCGAAGAAACAAGCCATCCCGACCCAACCGATCTCCCCTTGCTTCAACTTATCGATATGGTGTTTTCGTAATACATTCTTCTCACCTTTACGGTGTTTGCTTAGGACATCCATTCCGATGTCCGCATGCAGGTCGCAGATGCGCATAGTTTCCTCCCCTAGTAGATCGGATCGTAGTGTTTCATTTCCGGCGGGTTCTTCAAGCCGGTGTCGTAGGTACGGTCATCGAGTAGACCGATGAGTTGGTCGACGATGTTCTCTTTAAACAAGACGTCGTTAAGGGCGCATAGGACCCCCGTGGCGCGCTGTATCGCGCTGTGATAGAGGTCGATGAAAGATTCGTCGGATCCCTTCGTCGCATCGCAAGGATGCTTCCATGTCGCATGGTTCAGGTTCAGGATATCGCGTTTGAGATCCATCTTCCCTGTGACGATGTGGCCGGAGAATTTCCATTTCACCCCCAACAGGCTTTCACCCAGTTGGACAAGCGGGAATTTAATCGTATAGGGGTCGTATAAGTAGGTCGCCAAGGTATGGATCGATGTGACGCATTCCTTCAGTTCTTCTTCGCTGGCTTCTTGGCCGAAGACTTCCGACAAGATCGGTCGATACAGTTTCGCGACCGCTTCCTTCGTGGTTTCATCGACTTTCACCAACGACGGCATGTCGAATTTCGATAATAAATAGCCTTTGGTCTGTTTGACCATCAAGGTATCGATCATGCTTTCTAGGCGGAAATGCCAGTATTTCGTGTCGCCTTGGATGGCGCCGGTTTTATAGAAGACATAGGGATGCGCGACCGTATCCAGACTCCAATGGGTCAAGTGCCCGGCCAGATATACCGTCATGATTTGCCTTAAGTCGCCATGGGGGGTCGATTGGATGATTTCGACGGCTTTACGGTAGAATTCGTCGATCTTTTGCGAATGGACGAGATTCCCCATACGGTTGAAACGATCCGCCCCGGCTTTGGACTGCCAAGGTAAAGAATGGTAATAGAAAAGGATATCCGGTCCGTTGGACCCAAGGAAATAAGCCTTGGGATAGCGTTCGATGAGTTGGGCCAAGCGGGTAAACGGTGCGTTGTCCAACACATCCTGCGCCAACAATCCGTGGGTTGCGATATTGGGCATCGTGCCACCTCGATTCTTGTTGTGTCTATTGTATCTCGTTTTCGTCGATCGGCGCTTCTTTTTGCCCGACCAACGAAATCAGCCAGCGATAGATTTCCACCATCGCATAGGTATCCATCGAACAGTATTCCAATAATTCCTTCTTGCTTTGACCATCGTCTTCATCTTCCGAGTCTTCCATTTCACGGTACTGATAGACCGCTTCCATGCCGTGTTGAATCGAGAGCTGCGAATAGGATAAATCGGGGTTGATCGCCTGGATGATTTTCTTAAGCGAAAAATTCCCACGCATTTTCAGATCGTAGACCGAACCTGCGATGAAAGGTTCCGCCAAATCGCGCATACGCAAGATGATGGCTTCGAGTCGATCGGCGTACTGCGGGAATTGGCGTGCCAATTCCTTGAGCCGGATGGCTTCGGCACCCATCGCGTTGTAGGCATAGACCGTCCCCTCTTCAGGAAGTTCCTTCAATAGGTTCTCGATGAAGCCGAGCCGGCAGTCCTGGGTTCCCAGGAATTCCATATGGCGCAGGACACCGTTTTCCAAGACATGGAGTGAATATTGAAACGGAAGGACGTCGAAAGGACGCATCCCTTGATACGGCGGTAAAGCGTAGGTATCCCATTCGAAATCAAGAAAGGAAATCGGTCCTGCCTTGGTTTGGTTTAGCCAATGGTCCAAGGCGTTGCGGTCCGCGAACAAACCGCCAAGACGATCCGCCATGATCTGGGCGAACTGGATGCGCGTCCCTTCGATCATGTCCAAAGGGATGTCGCTGAGATGCTGGATCCCCATTTCGATCATTTCCTGCCGACGGGAAGCCTGGGTCAAAAAGACGACGGAATGGTCGGGCATCGGGGCGTCCGCATAGAAGCATTTCTCATAATGGTCGCAACGGACCGTATACGGGCATTCCTCCAGCGTGATCGGATAATCTTCCCATGCGTCGACCGCGAACATCGCGTCCAGCGCGGGTTTCAGGTCGCGCATCTTCTCTTTTACCTTCTGGGTGATATTGACATGGGCTTGCCCGTTGGGCTTATAGAAGACATCGGACACCATCAGACAGGCATTCAGGTCAAGCGTTTCCTCTTTGACATAATGATGGTTGAAATGAACGATCCGGATCTCGTTGATCCGGATGCCTTGCCGGTCCAGTACCCAGCAATGGTTGGCATAGAAGCGGACGTCGTCGGCCTTGGGGAGGTTGCCCATGTAGGTGAAATAGACATCCCAACCATTGTCGACCTTGCGGATGGCCGGGATCTTGACCCGTAGGCCATCGGCTTCGAAACGCCCCTTCAAAATCCAATCGTGGGTTTCCATCGCATGCAAAACAGCCGTGACGTCGATTCCCTTCACGGCGGTGAATGCATTGGTGATTCCGAGTTTTTCGATCAGACAATCGCTGATCGAACGATCCATACGAACGAAACGGCGAAACGATTCCCTCGGTTCGCGGTTGTAGCTCCAGAATAAACGCGGGCAATAGAAAAAGCGTTTCAAATCGGAATGATGGTACATTTCGTACTCCTGACTAACAAAGTTCCGTATAAGGGGTGAATTCTAGATCCAGGGCTGTCGCGACCGCTTCATAGGTCAATTTTCCCTGACAGGTATTGATGCCGGCGATCAAGCCGGGTTCTTTCATGATGGCTTTCTTTACGCCGTTGTCGGCGATCAGCAAACCGTAACGCAAAGTCGCGTTGGTCAGCGCGATCGTCGATGTGCGGGGTACCGCACCCGGCATGTTGGCGACGCAATAATGGATGATCCCGTCGATCTCAAACGTCGGAGCGTCATGGTAGGTCGCATGCGTCGTTTCGAAGCATCCGCCCTGGTCGACCGCGACGTCCACCAAAACGCTGCCCTTACGCATCAAGGATAGCATGTCTTTGGTGATGACTTTCGGTGCGCTGGCACCCGGGATCAAGACGGCACCGATGACGACGTCCGCTTTACGCAAATATTCGCGGATGCTTGCCGGCGTACTGTACACGGTTTGGATACGGCTTCCGAAAAGTTGGTCCAATTCGCATAGACGATCGATGTTGCGGTCAAAGACGCTGACATCCGCACCCATGCCGATCGCGATCTGCACCGCGTTGGTCCCGACGGTTCCCCCGCCGACGACCATGACATGGCCTTTACGGACGCCCGGGACGCCCGCCAATAACACCCCAGCGCCCCCGAAAGGTTTCTCAAGGTATTTCGCGCCTTCTTGGACACTTAGGCGGCCGGCGATTTCACTCATCGGTTTCAGTAATGGCAGACCTCCCGTACGGTCTACGATGGTTTCATAGGCGATTCCGATCGCCTTGCTTTCCATCATCGCCAAGGTCAGTTTCTTGTCCGCGGCTAAATGAAGATAGGTGAATAGAATCTGGTTTTCACGAATCAAGGGATACTCGGCCGGCAGAGGTTCTTTGACTTTGATGATCATTTCGGCTCTCGCCCAGACTTCTTCGGCGGTATCGATCATCACGGCACCCAGTTTGACGTATTCATCATCCGAGAACCCTGAACCGATCCCCGCGTTTTTCTCGATCAGGACGGTGTGCCCGTGTTCGATGTAGTTGAAAGCATGCTGGGGGGTAAGCCCTACGCGGTATTCATGTTTCTTTATTTCTTTGACGCATCCGATAATCATGTTGTTTCTCCTCATTCTATAGGTTTATTGTATCACAATTCCCCAAGGTCGGTTTTACGCATTTGTCATAGAGTACACTAATTTTCGTGATTTAGGTTACTGTTCTTGACTTTCACTCCGTTTTCTTCGATTCTTCTCAAAACCACGGGTTTTACATTTTCACTTCCATGAAATACGATGCATTTTTCAACAAGATACCACCGAAAACTATTTTGTTTTCACATAATTTTCAGATTGAAGACAACTTTTTTCAATATTTTTCTGTCAACTGACAACTTTTATGTTATATTAAGTATGTCAGTTATTAGACATGGAGGAAGAAATACATGAGAAAACAAAAGATTTTTTTAGTTTGCGCACTCGCGTTAACCCTACTGCTTACCGGCTGCTCAACCGGTGGTTCGACCAAGAAAACCGTCGTATTCGCAGATGCCGGATGGGATAGCATCCAGATCCACAACGCCGTCGCGGGCTATATCCTGGAGAAAGGCTTCGGCTTTGAGTGGTCGCAAGTCACAGGTTCGACCGCGATCACCTATCAAGCGCTCGTCGATGGCGAGATCGATGTCTACATGGAAGTATGGACCGACAACATCGCACCTTATTATGACGATAAGGCGGCCGGGTCCTTTGATGAATACGGAATCAACTATGACGACAACAACCAAGGGTTCTATGTCCCGCGCTATGTCATCGAAGGCGATGCGTCGCGAGGGATCGCTGCGTCCGCCCCGGATCTAAAGACGGTCGCCGACCTGAAAAAGTATCCGCATCTTTTCAAGGACGATGAAAACCCTTCGATGGGTCGGGTTTACGGTGGCATCCCCGGATGGGCGGTCGACACGATTTTACTCAATAAGTTCAATTTCTACAATATGGATGAGAATTTCGTCTACTTCAGACCGGGTTCGGACGCCGCGTTGGCGAGTGTCCTAACCGCGGCTTATGAAAAAGGCGAAGCGATCGTCGGTTATTATTGGGAGCCGACCTGGTTGTTGGCGAAGTACGACTTCGTACTTCTTGAAGATGCTCCGTACAACGCATCGACGTTTGAAAACGGCGAGACGGCGTTCCCTGCGGTTAAGGTCACCGTCGCGGGACGTAAAGGATTCAAGGATGATTATCCGGACGCCGCGGCTTTCCTTTCAAAGTACAAAACATCCAGCGCCTTGAATTCGAGTATGTTATTGCATATGCAGGAAACCAAGGACGATGCGTTGAAGACGGCGGTATGGTTCCTAAAAGAGAATCCCGAACTGCTTGCATCGTGGTTGGAAGCGGACGAGTTGGCGAAAGTAACCGCCGCTTTGGAAAAGGAATAGCCGATGGATTGGTTCTTTAACTTCCCCTTTAAGTTCGGGTGGGATCCGGAGTCGATCGACCGTGTGATCAAACAATTTTCAATCGACAACAAAGTCTTCTTCGACGGTATAAAAGCCGGTCTGAACGGCATGATATCGACTCTATACAATATCCTTTCCTGGGTTCCATGGTGGGGCTATCTGCTTTTAGTCTTCATCTTGGGTTATCTGATCAAGAAAAGTTGGAAGACGGCGGTTCTGTTCTCCGGCATGCTTTCACTGGTCGGTTTCTTCGGATTATGGGACTTAATGCTGATCACCCTTTCGATTGTATTGACTTCGGTCTTTCTATCCTTGTTGATCGGCTTTCCGGTCGGTATCTTTATGTCCTATTCCGATCGGGCGAATCGAATCTTACGTCCGGTATTGGATACGATGCAGACGATGCCGGTCTTCGTCTACCTTATCCCCGCCGTCATGTTCTTCGGACTTGGAAAAGCACCGGCCGTGTTGGCGACGACGATTTACGCCGTCGTTCCGATCATCCGTCTCACCAATTTGGGAATACGGCAAGTCGACGAGGAAGTCGTCGAAGCCGCGCGTGCCTTTGGTTCGACGCGGATGCAGACGATGGTTAAAGTCCAGATCCCCCAAGCCAAGGCAACCATCATGGCCGGCATCAACCAGACCTTGATGATGGCGATGGCGATGGTCGTCACCAGTTCGATGATCGGCGCGAGCGGGTTGGGCATGGAAGTGCTGATCAGTGTCAATCGGATCGAAATGGGGCGTGGTTTCGTCTCGGGGATGGCGGTCGTCATCGTCGCGATCATCCTCGACCGCCTTACGCAAAGCGTCGTGAAAGAGAAGGAGAAGAGTCTATGAGTGAAAATAGTGTAAGCAAAGAAATCCTTCGACTTGAGAATATTTCGAAGATATACGGAAGAAATAAAAAGGAAGCGGCCGAATTGGCGCATAAAGGACTTGGAAAAGATGAAATCAAGCAAAAAACCGGGGCGACGCTCGCCTTGCATGACATCAACCTAAGCATCAACCAAGGAGAGGTGTTCGTCATCATCGGTCTATCAGGATCCGGTAAATCGACGCTTGTCCGATTCATCAATAAGTTGCATGAACCCAGTTCCGGGAAAATCCTGTATGAAGGAAAGGACATCCTAACATTAAGCAAAAAAGACATGATCGCGTTTCGACGGGATAAAGTCTCGATGGTCTTCCAACATTTCGGACTGATGAGTCATCGCAACGTTATCGACAATGTTGCCTATGGTTTGGAAGTACGAGGCATCGAAAAAGAAACGCGATATGCGAAAGCCCGCGAGATGCTGAAACTGGTCGGACTTGGGGATATCGAAGAACAAACCATCGATAGTTGCTCGGGCGGGATGAAACAGCGCATCGGCTTGGCGCGCGCCTTGGCGAGCGATAGCGAAGTCCTGTTGATGGATGAACCTTTTTCAGCTCTAGATCCTTTGGTTCGAAAAGAAATGCAGTTTGAACTGTTGACGATCCAGCGTCGGCTGAAAAAGACCATCGTCTTCATCACCCATGATATGGACGAAGCGTTCAAACTTGGGGATCGTGTCGCGATTTTGCGCGAAGGGCGTTTGGTCCAAGTCTCCACGCCGCAATACATGATCACCAACCCGGCGGACGATTATGTGAGAACGTTTATCGAAAGCGCGGATAAAACAAAGGTCGTCAGCGTTTCGCAAATCATGCAGACGCCGACATGCGTCGTACGGTTGACCGACGGGAGTGCCCGCGCCTTGACGCAAATGCGCCTTAACGGGGTTTCATCGGCCTATGTGGTGAATCAGCAGATGAAACTACAAGGCATCGTGACGGCGAAGGACGCCTTGGATGCTTCGGAATCGAAAAAACTCGTCGCAGACTTCATGTTGCAGGATGTCCCGACGGTGGACATCGACGCGATCATCGCGGACATCCTTCCGATCGCCGTCTCTGCACCCTATCCGATGGCTGTCATCGAAGAGGGCGTCCTACGCGGCATCGTCACCAAAGCCTCGGTCATCTCGACCATGCTATAAAAGAACCCGGAGTCATCCGGGTTTTAGTTTACTGTGTTTTGTGGTTTCCCATTTAAGTAAGACGACAAGTTCTCTTCCACGATCTTCAACAAACGCTCCCTTGCTTCGATCGGCGCCCAAGCGATATGCGGGGTCAGGATGCAGTTCTCGATTCCTAGTAAAACATGATCGGCTTGAATGGGCTCTTTGGAAACGACATCCAGTGCCGCATATCCGACTTTCTTCGCGTTTAGGGCGTTTGCCAAATCTTTTTCATTGATTAACGGACCGCGGGAGGTATTGATCAGGATGACCCCGTCTTTCATCGTTGAAATACTCTTATCGTTGATCATCTCCTTGGTCTCATCGCTGAGGGGGACATGGAGGGATAGGATGTCGCATCGACGATAGAGTTCATCCAACGACACCTTCTCGACGAATCCGTCGATGCCTTCCCTTCCCCGATCGTAAGCGAGTACCTTCATACCGAAGGCATTGGCGATTTTCGCGGTCGCTTTGCCGATCCGTCCATACACTAAAACCCCGAAGGTTTTCCCGCTGAGTTCCATCAGAGGGAAGTCCCAGAAAGAGAAATCCGTGCTGGCGGACCATCTCCCCTTCTTCACTTCCGCGTTGTGATGGCCGACATGCGATGTGATTTCCAACAACAGGGCGAAAACATGTTGGGCGACCGCCTGGGTGCCGTAGTCGGGGACGTTGGTCACGAGGATGCCGCACTCTTTCGCCGCCTTGACATCGACGACATTGTATCCGGTCGCCAACACCCCGATGTATTTCGTGCTCTTGAGTTGAAGCAAGGTTTCGCGCGTCAAAGGGGTTTTATTCGTGAAAACGATGTGGGCGTCTTTCGCCCGTTCTACGATCTTCTCTTCCGGCGTCCGGTCATGGAGAACCAGATTCCCGTATTTACCAATACCGTCCCAGGACAAATCCCCGGGATTGAGCGTATAGGCATCCAATACCACGATGTTCATGTTACGTACCTCTTTCATAAGTATATCGTAAATCCAAAGAAAATGCCGTTGCCGGCATTATTCGATCTCCAATTCATAGTTGAGGAAATAGTAAGTGGACGCATAGAGGACGGCGATGGCGCACAATTGGATGATCAATGAAACCACGAGGTCTCCGTTTCGAAGGACGTAGCTCCCGTTGACCAAGACTCCGGAGGGCGAAATCATCGAAATGATGGCGTTGAAGATGAATGAAACGACGAAATAGAGGACGACCGCCATCACTTTCTTGTTTTTGCGGAAATATCGTGTATGGACGGCCGAACACACGAAGGAAATCAAGAGCAGGAACTGAACGAAACTCAAGATCCAGCTCGCATAGAAGAAAATCCAGTGTTCTGTTTTCAGGACGATGCCTGCGTTTTGCATTTCTATCAAGAAGAATTGGTAGAATTCACCAAGCATGGCAAACCCGTTTTGCGCATAAAGGATCGCGCTTAGGCAAGCGATGAACACGGCGATCGAACAGAAAAGCCAAAAGACGTTGATCAGGACTTTCGCGATGAGGTAGGTGTGGGTCGAAATCGGCAAGGTGAAGTCGAGTTGGGCTTGCGGTCCAAAAATCGATTTCTCGAACGTCGAGATGATCGTGATGATCAAGAGGACGAAACAGGCGAAGAACGCCAAGGTGAAGGTTGCGACGATCGGTTCGAAGTCGTCGAAGACGATCACCGAGATCGTCAACAGAGCGATCCCGAGATACAGGATGCCGAATTTGCGCGAGGTCGAGAAGAACTCGTGTTTCAAAAAGGTCATCAGCATTTGAATACCTCCCGGAAGACTTCGTCGATGGATTTGCCTTCGCGTTCGATCACGCTGTTGCGCGGTTCATGGAGGACGATCCTGCCGTTTTTGATGAAGATGACTTCATCCAGGATTTTTTCCACGTCCTGGATGAGGTGGGTGGAGATTAACAACAGACTTTCCGGATTGAAGTTGGCGAGGATGGTTTGCAGGATGACGTCGCGGGCGGCCGGGTCGACCCCTCCGATCGGTTCGTCCAAAAGGTAGATCTCGGCCTTGCGGCTCATCACCAACGCCAGTTGGAACTTCTCCTTCATCCCCTTCGACATCGTCTTGATGCGCATTTTCGGACTGAGTTCGAATCGGCTCAGCAATGCCGCCATGACATCGACCCTGAAGTCGGGGTACATATCCTTAAACAGTCGTGTCGCGTCCTTGATTTTCATCCAATCCGCGAAATAAGGCGAATCCGGCAGATACGAAACGATACGTTTCGTATGCAAATCCGGGGAGTGTCCGTTGATGGTCACCCTTCCGTCATAGTTCATCAATAAGCCGGATAAAATTTTAAGCAACGTCGTCTTTCCGCTGCCGTTGGGTCCCAATAACCCGATGATCTTGCCTTTGGGCAAGGTAAGATCCACCATTTCAAGCGCCATGGTTTTTCCGTAGGTCTTGCTGAGTCCGCGAATCGCGATCCCTTCTATGTTGGCCATCGTCTTCCCCCTTTTCATTAGGTTTAGCGTACCGAACTTTGGGGGTGGATGTCAAGCGAAAAAAGACACTTGCCGAAGCAAGTGTCCCTGGTTTTACTTTTTCGCCTTTAGCGCGGCGTGGGCAGCGGCTAGACGTGCGATCGGTACTCTGAATGGCGAACAAGACACATAGGTCAAGCCCGCGTTGTGGCAGAATTCGATCGAACTCGGATCGCCACCGTGTTCGCCACAGATCCCGAGTTTGATGTCCGGACGGACTTCTTTCCCGAGTTTGCAGGACAAGGTCACCAATTTGCCGACGCCGTGTTGGTCAAGGCGGGCGAAGGGATCCTGTTCATAGATCTTCTTGTCATAGTAGGAATTCAGGAACGCCCCGGCATCGTCGCGGCTGAATCCGAAGGTCATCTGCGTCAAGTCGTTGGTCCCGAAGGAGAAGAATTCGGCTTCTTTCGCGATTTCATCCGCCAACAAGGCGGCGCGCGGGATTTCGATCATCGTTCCGACCATGTATTTCAGATTCACTCCGCTTTCGGCGATGAGTTTATCCGCGACGCGGACGACGATGTCTTTGACATATTTCAATTCTTTGACTTCGCCGACCAACGGAATCATGATTTCAGGAACCAGGTTCCATTCCGGATGGCGTTTCGCCACGTTGATCGCGGCTTCGATGACGGCTTGCGTCTGCATTTCGGCGATTTCAGGATAGGAGACGGCCAAACGGCATCCGCGATGACCCATCATCGGGTTGAATTCATGCAGACTGACGACGACGTTCTTCAATTCTTCGACCGGCAGGTTCATTTCCTTAGCCAACGCGACGATGTCTTCTTCGTCCGTGGGGAGGAATTCATGCAACGGAGGATCCAAGTAACGAATGGTGACCGGGAACCCTTCCATGGCTTCATAGATGCCTTCGAAATCGCTCCGTTGCATCGGCAACAGTTTCAGCAACGCTTTGCGGCGTTGGTCTTCCGATTTGGAGACGATCATTTCGCGCATCGCCTTGATGCGGTCGGCTTCGAAGAACATATGTTCGGTACGGACAAGCCCGATCCCTTCGGCGCCGAATTCAAAAGCTTGACGGGCGTCTTTGGGGGTGTCGGCGTTGGTGCGTACTTTCAAGGTACGGATTTCATCGGCCCATCCCATGAGTTTTCTGAAATCGCCGGTGATCGATGCGGGAACGGTCGGGATCTTTTCGCCGTAGATGTTCCCGGAGGTTCCATCCAAGGAGAGCCAATCGCCTTCGTTGTAGACTTTTCCGCCAAGTTCGAAGGATTTGTTGCCGAACTTGAGTTCGCCGCATCCGGAGACGCAGCAGGTGCCCATACCGCGGGCGACGACGGCGGCGTGGGAGGTCATCCCTCCGCGTGCGGTCAAGATCCCTTGCGAAACATGCATGCCTTCGATGTCTTCAGGCGAAGTTTCCAAACGGACGAGAATGACTTTCTCTCCGCGGTTCTTCCATTCGACGGCGGTGGCGGCGGTAAAGACGATGCGTCCGGAAGCGGCACCCGGGGATGCCGGTAGCGCACGTCCGATCGGTTTGGCTTCTTTGAGTTTGACGGCGTCGAATTGCGGGTGCAACAGGGCGTCCAATTGTTTCGGATCGACCTGCAACACCGCTTTTTCCTTGGTGATCATGCCTTCTTCGACCAAATCGACGGCGATCTTCAATGCGGCGGCCGCGGTACGTTTTCCGTTACGCGTCTGCAGCATGTACAAATTCCCGTGTTCGATCGTGAACTCCATGTCCTGCATGTCTTTATAGTGGGTTTCAAGCTTGTCGCAGATTTCGACGAATTGGTCGTAGGCATGCGGCATGACTTCTTTCAGCTGGTCGATCGTCTTGGGCGTACGGATCCCCGCGACGACGTCTTCACCCTGCGCGTTCATCAGGAATTCGCCGTAGAGTTTCTTTTCGCCGGTGGCCGGGTTGCGTGTGAACGCGACGCCGGTTCCCGAATCGTCGCCGGTGTTCCCGAAGACCATCGATTGGATGTTGACGGCGGTGCCCCAATCCGAGGGGATGTCGTTCATGCGGCGATAGTAGATCGCACGTGCGTTGTTCCAGGAACGGAAGACCGCTTTGACCGCTTCGATGAGTTGGTCCTTGGGATCCGAGGGGAAATCGCTGTTCTTGTGTTCACGGTAATAGGCTTTGAAACGGCGGACCATTTCCTTCAGATCTTCGGCGGTGAAATCGGTATCTTGTTTGATGCCTTTCTCTTCCTTCATTTCGTCGATGATGACTTCGAAGTTGTGCTTGGGCAGTTCCATGACGACATCGGAGAACATCTGGATGAAACGGCGGTAGGAATCGTAGGCGAAACGCGGGTTGTTCGCGAGTTTCGCGAAGCCTTCGACGACCACGTCGTTCAAACCGAGGTTCAGAATGGTGTCCATCATCCCCGGCATGGATGCGCGGGATCCGGAACGGACGGAAACCAACAACGGATTGTCGGGGTTCCCGAACTGTTTGCCGGTCGTTTCTTCCAATTTCGCCAAATAACTGAAGATTTCAGCCTTGATATCGTCGGCGATCGTTTCTTTGTCCTCATAGTAACGCGAACATGCTTCCGTCGTGACGACGAAACCTTGCGGGACGGGCATTCCGAGATTGGTCATCTCGGCCAGGTTGGCACCTTTGCCTCCCAAAAGATTACGCATGCTTCCATTACCTTCGGAGAATGTGTATACGTATTTCGTGCTCATTTTTCCTCCTTCGGCTTATGCCAATATAACGCTTACATTATAGCGAAAAAAGTGCTAAAAAGCCACAGGAAACAAGTTCCCATGGCTCTCTATTTTCATGCTTTAGCGCAATGTTTGTAGTTTTTGCGCCGTCATTTCGTGTTGACGACGATACTCGGCCAGTTTTTGGCGTTCTTCTTCGATTTTCTGCGCCGGGGCTTTCAATACGAAGCGTTCATTCGCCAACATGCCTTCGCAACGCAGGATCTCGTTGTCCAGTTTCACAAGCTCGTTTTCAAGGCGTTTGATCTCGACTTCGAGGTCGACCAATTCGCTCATCTTGACGCTGAAGCTGCCGCCGCGTATTGGACGAAGCAAGGTCTCCCCTTCGATTTCATGGATTAAACTTGTTTTGACCATTTTCTCCAGGATGAGTTGTTGGAAGTGATCGACCGACTTTCCATCCTCGAGATTGAGTACGATGTTCAACGGCGAAGCCGGTTTGAGGTTGTATTCCGTCCGCAAGGTACGGATTTCGCCGATCAGCGAAATCAACAGTTCGACTTGTTCCAAGGCCGTCGCATCTTGTCTTTCGATCGCGTTGGGCCATGAAGTGACGCAGAGCGCCCCCTCTTCCAGCGCCCCGTAGATCGCTTCGCTGACGAAGGGCATGTACGGGTGCAACATCTTGAGGATTCCGATCAGGACGGTCTTGAGGGTCGTACGGGTCGCCTGGACGATGACGGGGTCGCTGCTGTTGAGCCCGGACTTCGCCAATTCGATATACCACGAACAGAAGTCGTCCCAGACGAAGGCGTAGAGATGGTTGCCGGCCAGCGCGAAGTCGTATTTCTCCATCGCCGCAGTGACTTCGCCCAACGTCGCGTTGAAGCGTTGGATGATCCACAGGTCGATCGGCGAAAGGTCGCAATGACGTAGGTCTTCACTCTGGAAGTCTTCCGGCAGGTTCATGAGGACAAAACGGGAGGCGTTCCAGATCTTGTTGATGAAGTTCCAGGAGGCTTCGACTTTTTCCTGGGAGTAGCGGAGGTCTTGTCCCGGGGCGGAGTTGGTGCAAAGGAAGAAACGCAAAGCATCGGCCCCGTATTGGTCGATCACATCCATCGGGTCGACGCCGTTGCCCAGGGATTTACTCATCTTGCGCCCTTCGCTATCGCGGATCAGGCCATGGATGACCAGATCGTTGAAGGGGACGCTGTGGGTGAAGTGACGGGCTTGGAAAGCCATGCGCGCCGCCCAGAAGAAGATGATGTCGTAGCCGGTGACCAAGACGGAGGTCGGGTAATAGCGTTGGAAATCTTCGGTTTCCTGCGGCCATCCCAAGGTGCTAAACGGCCACAGGGCGCTGGAGAACCAGGTGTCCAGGACATCCTCGTCCTGATGCCAGTTCTCGATGTCCATCGGCGGGTTCATGTCGCAGTGGATCTTGTCTTCCGTGTTGTGATACCAGACCGGGATGCGGTGTCCCCACCATAACTGACGGGAGATGCACCAGTCTTCGATGTTTTCCATCCAGCGTTCAAAGACGTTCTCGAAGCGTTGCGGGATGAAACGGATGGGGTCTTCCCCTCTCTGCGCATCCAATACATCCTGCGCCAAGGGTTTCATCTTGACGAACCATTGTTTGGATAAATATGGTTCGACGATGACGTCGGTCCGTTCGCTGTGTCCAACCTGGTGGATATGGGTTTCGATCTTGACGGTGTTGCCTTCTTCGCTGATTCTCTTCGTCAGGGCTTTACGGCAGACGAAGCGGTCCATGCCTTCGAATTCCCCTGCCCGTTCGTTCATGGTCCCGTCGGGGTTCATGCAGACGATCATCTCCAGTTGGTGTTTGATCGCAAGCGCGTAGTCGTTGGGGTCGTGAGCCGGCGTACATTTCATGGCGCCTGTACCGAATTCGATGTCGATGTAGTCGTCGACCAGGATCGGCAGGATTTCATGGTTGGCCGGGTTTTCCACATGCATGCCGTGGATGTGCTTGTATTTCTCGTCTTCCGGATGGACGACGACGCAAACATCCCCGAACATCGTTTCGGGACGCGTGGTCGACACGCTGATGTATTCGCCGGTCTCGACGACTTTATAGCGGAAAGTATAGAAACTGCCTTCGACTTCCTTATGGATGACCTCGATGTTGGAGAGGGCGGTTTGGGCCAGCGGATCCCAGTTGATGATCCGTTTCCCTTGATAGATCAATCCTTCGTTATAGAGTTGGACGAAGACTTTCTTGACCGCTTCGCTAAGCCCGTCGTCCAGGGTGAAGCGTTCGCGTGAATAATCCAGCGACAAGCCGAGTTTCGCCCATTGTTGGCGGATGAATCCGGCGTATTCTGCTTTCCATTCCCAGGCTTTCTCCAGGAATTTCTCGCGGCCGAGATCATAGCGCGAAATGCCTTGTTCACGCAATCTGGCATCGACTTTGGCTTGGGTCGCGATGCCTGCGTGGTCCATGCCCGACAACCAAAGCATATCGAAGCCTTGGAGCCGCTTAAAGCGCGAGATGATGTCTTGCAGGGTCGTATCCCAGGCATGTCCGAGATGGAGCTTTCCGGTGACGTTGGGTGGCGGGATCACGATGGTGAACGGCGGCTTGCTTTTGTCCCCGGCGGTGAAGTATCCGGCTTCGACCCATTGGTCGTAGACGCCGGTCTCGACGTCGTGGTGGTTGTATTTGGTATCCAGTGTCTTTTTCATAGGTTCACTCTCTTTCGATATCTTCTTTGAGGAGGGCATAGAACGGAAAGTCATAGTAGTTCCCGTCTTTTTCATGCGTCAGTTTGCGATATACCCCTTCTTTGATGAATCCTGCCTTTTCGATGACTTTACGGCTGGCGATGTTGGTGATGTTGTGCATGATTTCCAACCTGCGAAAGCCCGTCATGGTAAACCAGATCGGGATGGCCGCCTTGAGCGCTTCGCTCATGTATCCGTGGTTATGGTAGGTGCGGTTAAGCACATAGCCGATTTCCCCCACGTCGCCATGGTGGACGGTATGCACGTCGACCGTACCGATCATCTTCATGTTTTCCTTCAACACGATCGCGAAGGCTTCGGGAATCCCCCGCTGAGGGCGTGTCAGAAAGTGTTCATTGATCGATTTCACGCTTCGCTCAAGCGTCTCATGCCGCGGCCAACTCAACATTTTCACGACCTCCTCGTCGGATGCATAATCAAAGAGATCCTGCGCATCTTCGATGCGGATCGGTCTGAGGAGTAGACGATCGGTTTCGATCGTCGGTACATACAATTGAAGCATTTCTTTCCCTCCTTCGCAAAAAAAGCGCCCTGACAAGGACGCTTTTGCGTGGTACCACCTAAATTTCACATTGCTGTGCTCAACCCGGTAACGTCGGTGTACGTGTTTTTCTACGTTGTTCGAAAAACCGGCTCCCGGACGACTGTTCGCATTGTCTTTGGTATCGTTCCATCACCCCGATACTTTCTATGTTCCCCGACAAGGCTACTTCTTCCGTTCTCAGCCATTGTTGTAATTATAGCGAGAGGTTCACTCTTTGTCAAAGGGGTATGTACGATGATCGACGTCTTTCCCCTTTTGTTTCGCATCGAGATAGGAATAGAGACAACCGCAGTATTGCTGCTGGTACATCTTTTCATCCTTGGCGATCTGGATGCTTCGGTCGATCCCTTTGTTTTTCTTGAAATTGGAATAGAAATACTTCAGGTCGGGATACGCGGGCATCAAGCGTCGCGCGATGTCGTTGATGAAGGCGCTGTTCTTCTGCCTGGAGATCGTCATGACCGTGCTAACATAGTCGAAATGATGATCGGATGCATAACGCATCGCTTCGTTCATGCGCAAAGCGTAGCACATGCGGCAGCGTCCGTAGCCTTCTTTATCGTCGGCGCGTTTCGCCAGATAGGTTTCATGGTATTCATCCCGTTTGATGTCATACGGGACGATTTTTACGTTTTGATCGAATCTTTTATTGAATCGTTCCACATAGGCGCTCAGTTCGTGCAGACGGATGTCGTACTCGATCGCTGGGTACAGGTTGTGGTTGTTGTAGAGCAAGGTGATTTCGAAGAAGTCGCTCAAGTATTCAAGGGGATAGGAATTGCAGACGGCGCAACATGAGTGCAGCAAAAGACTCGGCTTCTTGGGTAACGCCTTGATTTTCTCCAGTTCTTCCTTTTCCCAGGCATACGCATCGAATGGCTTCATAGAATCAGCATGCTGTCTCCGAAAGAGAAGAATCGGTACTCCTCTTTGATGGCCTCGTGATAGGCTCTGAAAATCAAATCTTTGGTGGCGAACGCGCTCACCAGCATCATCAGGGTCGATTTGGGGAGATGGAAGTTGGTGATCTGCACATCGACCGCTTTGAATGTGAATCCGGGATAGATGAAGATATCGGTGGATGAACTTTCGGCTTTGAACTCATCGAACTTCTTCAGTTGGGTTTCCAATGTCCTGGTCGACGTGGTTCCGACGGAAATGATCCTCCGTCCTTCTTTTTTCGCAAGGTTCAATCGCCTCGCCGCTTCTTCAGAGACCGTATACATCTCTTCATGCATCTTGTGGGTCGCCACGTCTTCCACTTCGACCGGACGGAAGGTCCCCAGTCCGACATGCAAGGTGATTTTTACGATTTCGATGCCTTTATCCTCGATTTTTTTAAGTAGATCTGGGGTAAAATGCAGACCGGCGGTCGGGGCAGCGGCGCTGCCCTTCTCTTTTGCATACACGGTCTGATATCGGTCGGGGTCCTGTAGTTTTTCTTTGATGTAGGGGGGAAGCGGCATGATGCCAAGACGATCCAGGATCTCGTAGAAAATCCCGGTATAGATGAATTTGAAGATGCGCAGGCCTTCCGGGAGGACCTGTAGGCATTGCGCTTTGAGTTCGCCGTCACCGAACGAGACGATCGTCCCGACTTTGACGACTTTCGCATTGCCGACCAGACATTCCGCCTCGTCGTTCTCATGCTTCAGAATCAGCAATTCGACATGCGCGCCGGTTTCTTCCTTCACCCCGAACAAGCGTGCCGGCAGCACCTTGGTTTCATTGAGAACCAACACATCCCCGGCATGGAGATAATCGGGCAGGTCGTAGAAATGACGGTGGGGTGATGCTTTGGGCGGCTCTGTCCACGACCAAAAGCCTTGAAGCGCTACGGTCGCTTAAGGGGGTTTGGGCGATTAATCGGGGTGGGAGCTGGAAATCGAAGTCTTGTGTTCGCATTAGAAACCTCTCGAGTCGATGCTGTTGAGTTTATGTTTTTTGAAATATTCGTTCTTAAAATCAAGGAAGCGGTCTTCGTTGATCGCTTGACGGATGTCTTCGGTCAGTTTGATCAGGAAACGTAGGTTATGGATCGACAAAAGACGTTGACCCAAGCCTTCATCGCAGCGGATCAAATGGCGCAGGTACGCCCTTGAATAGTTTTTACAGGTGTAGCAATCGCATTCGGGATCCAAGGGTCCGAAATCGCGCTCGTATTTGGCGTTGCGGATGTTGATGCGGCCTTGGTTGCTCATGAGGGTGCCATGTCGCGCGATTCGGGTCGGTAGTACGCAGTCGAACATGTCGATCCCTCTCAATACCCCTTCCAGGATCGCGTCGGTGGATCCGACGCCCATGAGGTAGCGGGGTTTATCCTTGGGTAGCCATTTCACGCTATAGTCGACCATGCGGTAAAGGACTTCCTTGGTTTCGCCGACCGACGTCCCGCCGATCGAGTATCCGGGGAAATCCATGTCGACCAAGGTCTTGGCGGAGTATTCACGCAAGTCTTCGTATTCCCCGCCTTGGACGATCCCGAACAAGGCTTGGTCGTGGGGACGCTGATGGGCGTCCTTCCCGCGTTGTGCCCAACGCAAAGTACGTTCGACGCTCGCTTTCATATACTCGTGGGTGGCCGGGAACGGCGGACATTCATCGAAACTCATGATGATATCGGCTCCAAGGTTGTTTTGAATCTGGATCGACTTCTCCGGCGACAACATCATAGTGTCGCCGTTGAGATGGTTCTTGAAGGTGACCCCTTCTTCGGTGATTTTGCGCGAATCGCTTAACGAAAAGACCTGGAAACCCCCCGAATCGGTCAAAATCGGATTCTTTACGTTCATGAAGGTGTGAAGTCCGCCGGCATCCCGGACGATCTCGTCACCCGGACGAAGCCAAAGATGGTACGTGTTCGATAAAATGACACCGGATTGGATCTCTTCGATCTCTTCCGGCGAAAGGAACTTGACGGTGGCGAGGGTGCCGACCGGCATGAACATCGGCGTCAAGACATCGCCGTGGGGGGTATGAAGGATCCCGGTACGGGCTCCGGATTGCTTGCATTCGTGTGTGATTTCCAACCAAAATTTTTCCATTGTGTTACCTGTCTGTGAATTCCATGGTTATTTTGACATAGTGGGGACGCTTTTGCAAGTCGATAAGAAAACCTCCCTTGCGGGAGGTCGCTTTAGTGTTTGGGTTCTTCTTTGAGGAAATCGGCGTAGGAGTAGTTGTTCATGAGGGCTTCGGTCAGGAAGATTCCTTTGGAGACATCATGGAAGATGACCCCGCCGACGAACTTGTTTTCACTGAAGAAGTACTTCGCATAGAAAGGTTTGGCAAGGTCGTTGCTTTCAAGGGTACGGTAGGTCTTGTTGGGGTCTTTTCCGCAATCCCCGATCGCAAAGAGATCGGTATCCATGGCATGGACGCTTACCGCGGGCAAGATCGGCGTGTAGTTGACGGTATCGCCGACGATGTTCGCCCCGGCGACTTTCCCCATGTCGACCGCTTGCGGCCAGATCGCCCAGTTGAATCCGTTGAATTCGGCGCAATCCCCTGCCGCAAAGACGCCTTTGATGTTGGTTTCCATATGTTCGTCGACGACGATGGCGCGGTTGATCGTGATGCCTGCGTTCTTCGCAAGCTCGACGTTCGCCCGGACACCGGCGGAAACGATGATCAGTTCACCATCGAACTTACGACCGTCACCCAGTAGGATGCCGTCCGCAAGCGATCCTTCACCCGTGATTTCCTTGATCTGGACGTTGGTGTGGATTTCGATCCCCTTGCCTTCGGTCCATGAACGTAATTTTTCCGAAGTTGTTTCATCAAGTTGCCGCAGCATCAACGCCGGTAGCATTTCAAAGACCACGACTTCCAGACCGGCGCGCTTCATCTGCCACGCGGCTTCCAAGCCCAAGATCCCGCCGCCGATGACCAGCGCACGTTTCGTGGTTTTGATGAGTTCTTTGATTTTCGCCACATCCTGCAGATGACGGATCTTCACGACGTTTTCGCGTTGCGCACCCGGGATCGGCGGAACGAAGCAATCGGCTCCGGTCGCGATGATCAAACGGTCGTAACCGCGCACTTCGCCGTTGTCGAAGACGACTTCTTTGTTTTCCGCATTCAATTTCACGGCTTTGGTCCCCAAGGTCAAGGTGATGTTGTTCTCACGATACCATTTCTCGGGTTTCAAGAGGAATTCGTCCTTCTTGAAGTCCCCGAAGAACTCCTTCGTCAACATCGGACGGTTGTAGGCCAACTGGTCTTCTTCGCCGACGATTTCGATGTCGCAGACTTTGTTTCTCAGACGGATCGCTTCGACCGCGTTGACCGCGGCGCCGCCGTTACCAAGAACCAATATACTTTCCCTGCTTTCGCTGCTATACGTGATTTCGGTATACGGGATCTCGACGAACTGTTCCGCCGGCGCACCGCAGACCGGACAGATCGCCGGACGCTCGGGCGAAAGGATGACTTCGCCGCAGACGATGCATTTCCACGCCCGGATCACGGGTTTCTCGACCTTGACTTTGTCTTTGCCCAAAACCCGCTGACCGAAGGTGAATCCCCAGTCATAGGCTTGTTTCTGTTTCTCTTCATTGGGTTTGAATCGCAGGCTGAGCCCATCGGACATTTTCATGCGAAGTTGTTTCAATCGTTCCAACATGTGCGGAACCCCTTCGCCGCTCCATCCAAACGCCCCGAACGCGGAAGCGAACTTACCTCCGTGGACCGGAGGATAGAGGTTGGAAAGCAAGTCCCACAAGGGTTTCGGGGTCTCGGCTAAGATGGTCGGCGTACCGATCAGGATGCCGTCCGCATTGTAGATTTCATCAACGACCGTTTTGATCGGTGTATGTTCCATATCGTACATCCGCACATCCAATTCGTTGGTCGCTTCCAATCCTTCTTTGACTTTCATCGCCATTTCCTTGGTGTAGCCATAGGCGCTGACATAGGGGATAATTACGGTCTTGCGGGGATTGGGGTTGACATGCGTCGCCCAGACTTTGTATTTCGCCTGTATTTCAGAGATGTCCTGATCCAATACCGGACCGTGTCCTGTCGCGATGAGTTTGATGTTGAGGTTCTTGATGCGCTCCAACGCCTTCAGCATATGCTTAGGGAACGGATCGAGGATCATATCGTAGTAGTATTTCAGCGAACGTTCATACCCGACGCGGTCCGTGACTTTGCTTAAGAGGACGTTCTCGTCACAGAAATGTGCGCCGAAGGAGTCGCAGGTAAACAACACCCCGTCTTCTTCGACGAAAGTGTACATGGTATCGGGCCAATGTAGGTTGGGCAGGATCATGAAACGAAGCGTACGATCCCCCAAACTTAAGGTATCGTTTTCTTTGACCGCGATGGAATTGAACGGTGCGTTGACGATGTCTTTGAGGAAAGTCAACGCGGTCTGCGTCCCGACGATCGTGATGTCCGGGTTCTGTTGGATCAGTTTCCCGATCGACCCGGCATGGTCGGGTTCGGTATGGTTGACGATGATGTAGTCGATGTCCTTGACGTCGACGACTTCGGATAGTTTGGCGATGTATTGGTCATAGGTCTTCAGTTTGGCCGTATCGATGATGGCGGTCTTTTCGGAACCTTTCAACACATACGAGTTGTAGGTGGTGCCGAACTCCGTTTCCATGATGATATCGAAACCGCGTAGATCCGGATCCAACGATCCGATCCACCAAAGATTCTGTGAAAGTTGAAGCGATTTCATGTTTGCCTCCAAAATAGGGAAAGTTTCTTTCCATATGCTTCAATGATAGCATAACCCGAGCGTCGAATAGAACTCAAGTACCCGATATTTGTGAACATTTTCGTAATTGTGAAAAATCGTTTGTTTTGCACTATAAAAATAAAAAAAACGGGAGAAAATCCCGTTATTCTTCACTTGCGTCTTCCGCTTCGTTACGTGCGTTGCGATAGGCCGATTTGCGCTCGATCAGCGACAGATATTTCTTACGCAGACGGATCGCGTCGGGGGTGACTTCCACCAGTTCGTCGTCGCGGATGAATTCGACGGCGTATTCCAAGGTGATCTGACGCGGGGTGACCAAGCGCATCGCTTCATCGTTGCCGCTGGAACGGATCGCGGTTAACTTCTTGTTTTTCGTCGGGTTGACTTCCATGTCGAGGTCGCGTGAACTCATCCCGATGATCTGTCCTTCATAGACCGGTTCGGCCGCTCCGATGAAGAATTGTCCGCGTTCCTGAAGGTTGAAGATCGAGTAGGTCATCGACATGCCGGTTTCGGTCGAAATCATCGCGCCTAACTGACGTTGCGGGACTTCGCCGACATATTCGCCATATCCGGCGAATTGGCGGACCATGGTGCCTTCTCCGCGGGTATCGTTGATGAACTCGCCGCGATAGCCGATGAGGGCACGCGTCGCTGCACGCCATTCCATCATGACGTAGCCGTTCTTTTCATCCATGTTGACCATCTGCGCTTTGCGTTGGTTCATTTTGGTGATGATGACGCCCGAATACTCGGTGGGGACGGTGATGATGATCTGTTCCATCGGTTCGTTGCGTACCCCGGCGATATAGCGGAAAATGACTTCGGGTTTGGAAACCGCGAGTTCGAACCCTTCCCGGCGCATGTTTTCAACCAGGATCGTCAAGTGGAGTTCACCGCGTCCCGAGACTTTGAATTTATCGGTGGATTCGAGTTCTTCGACCCGTAATCCGACATTGACTTCCAATTCCTTGGTTAAGCGTTCGCGGATGTTACGTGAAGTGACATATTTGCCGCTTTTCCCCGCGAACGGAGACGTGTTGACCAGGAAATTCATGGATAAGGTCGGTTCTTCAATGGGAATCAACGGTAAAGGGTTGACGTTTTGCGGATCGCAAAGCGTATCCCCGATGGAAATATCCGCGATTCCGCCGATGATGACGATTTCGCCGCTTTGCGCTTCCTTGACGGGAACGCGCTTCAATCCTTCATAAATGAAGAGTTGGGATACGGTTTGACGTACCTGGGACTTGCCTTTGGCGATGATCACGCTTTGGCCGACCTTCAGTACCCCTTTATACAGACGTCCGATCCCCAAGCGTCCGATGTATTCATCGTACGCCAACGAACTGACCTGCATTTGGACGGGTTCGGCGTCGTAATCCGGATAGGACCCGACATGTCTCACGATGGTTTCGAACAAGGGTTCGATCGAATCGGATTCGTCGTTGGGATGATATTTCACGATGCCTTGGCGGGCGATTCCGTAAAGGATCGGGAAATCCAATTGTTCGTCGGTCGCTTCCAACGATAGGAAGAGATCATAGACCAGATCCACGACGACTTCGGCGCGTTGGTCCTGCTTATCGATCTTGTTGATGAGTAGGATCGGTTTCAATCCGAGTTCGAGCGACTTCTGAAGGACGAAGCGGGTCTGCGGCATCGGCCCTTCACTGGCATCCACAAGCAGGATGACGGTGTCGACGGTACGGATGATCCGTTCGACTTCGCTTGAAAAGTCGGCATGCCCGGGCGTGTCGACAATGTTGATTTTGACGTCGTTATGATAGACCGAACAGTTTTTGGAATAGATGGTGATGCCGCGTTCACGTTCGAGCGCGTTGCTGTCCATGACCTGTTCTACGACTTCCTCGTTTTTACGAAATACGTTGCTTTGGGCAAGGAAAGCATCGACCAGCGTGCTCTTCCCGGCATCGACGTGCGCAATGACGGCGATATTAATCATCTTGATATGACTCATTGGAACCCTTCTTTCAAAAGACACTTTATTATAGCACCTTTTTAGCCGGGTTGAAATGTTTCGATGTCAATGATGGAAGATTTTAGGATTTCAGCTGATTTTCTGAGACTTTCTTTCTCATAGGGGTCCAAAGGGATCGGTAAAATGCGTTCGATACCATTTCTGGAGACCACGCAAGGCATCGCCATGTAGACATCCGTGATCCCTTCCTGACCGCTAAACAGGGCGCTGACGGTCAAAATCGACTTCTCGTCGCGCAGGACGGCTTCCACGATCCGACGCACGGACAAGGCCACGGCATAGTTGGTATACCCTTTCCGGTTGATGATTTCATAGGCCGCGTTCTTCACTTCATGGTGGATTCTTTCCTTGAACCCCGGCTCGAGCTTGCCCATGACGTCAAGGGCGTATTGATCGACGCTCATCCCCGCGATCTTGGTCGCGCTCCATGCGGCGATTTCGGAATCCCCGTGTTCGCCGATGATGTAGGCATGGATGTTTCTGGCGTCGACATCGAAAGCTTTGGAGAGGATGGACTTGAAGCGCGATGTATCCAGAACGGTTCCCGAACCGAAAACCCGGTTGGAAGGAAGTCCGGAATAGGTATAGGTGAGGTATGTCAGCACGTCGACGGGGTTGGAAACGACAAGGAAGACGGCTTTGGGACTAAACTCGACGAGTTGCGGAACGATGGATTTGAAAATCGGGATGTTTTTCTTCAGGATATCGAGTCTGGATTCCCCGGGTTTGGGACCGATCCCCGCCGTGATGATGATCAAATCGGAATTCTTCGTATCTTCGATCGTACCGCTGACGATGTCGACCGCTTTGACGAACGCGGCGCCGTGGCGCAGATCCATCGCCTCGGCTTCCGCCTTTTCAAGATTCACGTCGACCAGCACGATTTCGCTGGACAACCCTTCGTCCATGATGGCGAAGGCGCTCGTCGATCCGACGAAGCCTGCGCCGATGATTGAGATTTTCGTTGTTTGCATATCTGCCTCCTGCCTTTAGGATAGACAAAAGTCCTGTGAAATACTGTGAAAACGACTAAAGGTCCTTGCGGACCTTTAGGAAATGGTTTGTTCGAAACTGGATGTCTTGGCGTATTGGTTACTGCGGGTGGGTTCGACGATCAGTCTTCCCTCTTTCACCAATCGTACGAACATCTCCGCCATTACCGGGTCGAATTGGCTTCCGGCGTTGCGTAGGATCTCTTCCAAGGCGTATTCGATGCTCATGTAGGATTTATAGTGGCGGTCGGACGTGATCGCGTCGAAGGCGTCGGAGATCGCGATGCAACGTGCACCGAACGCGATGTTATCGCCTTTGATACGTCTCGGATATCCTTTTCCGTCCCACCGTTCATGATGACCGATGACGCTCGGGATAACCTTGTTGAAGGAAGGCAGGTATTTGATGATCGTGATCGACAGGTCCACGTGTTTCTTCATGGTTTCATATTCATCCGTCGTCAAACGCGTCATCTTGGTCAGGACGTTTTCCGAAATCCCGATTTTCCCGATATCGTGCAATAGACTGGCTTGACGGATGATTTCGACTTCTTCCGACTTGGCCCCCATCGCTTCGGCGATCGCCGTCGCGTATTTCGCGACACGTTGGGAATGCCCGAAGGTAAAGTGGTCTTTCGCATCGATCGCAGCGGTCAAGGCATAGATAGTCGCCATCTGGTTCTCGTCGTTCTCGTTGGTACTGTGTCCCAGTTCTTCCATTTCGGAATTGTAGATCACCGTCTTATTACGACCGGTCTTCTTCGCTTCGGACAACGCCAAGGTCGTATGCTTCAATAATTCCTTATCGTCTTTGGATTGGTTGGGGAACACGCTGATCCCGATACTGACGGTAACGTGGCGGGGCGTATCCTCTTCCGGCGACATCGACGAACCTTCGACTTGGGACCGGATCTTCTCCATCATTTCATAAGATTGTTTGGTATCCATGAACGGCAGGACGACCGCGAAAATATCCCCGGCATAACGGCTGATGGTGCCATAGGATCCGCAGACTTGCTTGATGATCGAGGCGACTTTAATTAAGACCGCATCCCCGGCGTAATGTCCGTAGATGTCGTTGTAGACCGTAAACATATCCAAACCGACCAGGCAGACCGCGGTCGTACCGCGTTTTCGATCCGCCGTGACCGAAATGAGTTTATCCATGAAATAACGGTAGTTGAATACGGAAGTGACCGCATCCATCTGGGCTTCCGTCTTCGCTTTTTCATACAGCCGTGCGTTGGAGATCGCGATCGACGCGGTGACGCAAACCATCGAAAGCTGTTCGATGTTGTCGATATCCTTGATCGAACGGATATCCTTGCTGCACATCACCAAAATCCCGATCAATTTACTGTTGTATTTCAACGGGATGGCGGCTTCCATGAGGATTTGGTTCAGTTGCATGCGATCGGTGTCCCACATCGTCTTGAAGAACGGATGGGTATCCATGTTCTTGCTGAAGATGATGTCGTCGGTCTGTTCGAACCAACGGACGATCGGGTGGGTGTTGGCGAAACTCATCGCGACACGGTCGAGTTTCTTGCCCGAGGCGTAGAAATCGAAACGGTCTTCATCCATGTTCCGCAAGAAGATATAATTGCGTTCGTTGGAACTGACTTCGGAAATGACGCGCATCAAGTCTTCGATGATCAGACCCAAGTCGAGGTTGTTGGCGATACGCAAAGTGAAGTGCTTAATCAGATTGTTACGGCGGTTTTCATCTTTGTAGAAGAAATTGTTGACGAGATTGTAGATCATCTTGAACAACGGTTGGAAAACCAACAAGGAGACGAAGGTGACGACCAGGATGAACAAGTTCTGATCCAAGCCGGTATTCATCGCATTGAAGGTTGAAATCAAAGCGTTGACGGCGTAGATGCTTCCGATGGTGATCGCTGTCAACAAGGCAGTGAAGATGACCGCTTTGGTGATGACGAATTTCAATTCTAGGACGCGGTTCTTATAGATCGCGGTCATGAAATAGACGGAGGCGATCGCCCCTGCCGCGAAGTCGATCGGATACTTCCCGATGACCGGGACGAGATTGGCTCCGAATCCGATAAACAGGATGAACAGCGCGACGATGATGTTCTTCAGTCCGGTCGTATAGGGCTTCGCACTCTTATATTCCTTACGGGCGAGAATCAGACATACGACCAACAATGCGAAAATGGCTCCGTAACAGAAATACGAAGCGATGCCGATTTCATATTGAAGTTCGACATAAGGGGAAACCCCCGGCGTCGCGACCATTTCGGCGGTCAGCGTGGTCAAACCCATCGAGTTTAGGATAAGGATGATACCGATCATGATGGTCCAGAAGAAGATCGACAAACGACGCTTCATCCGGATGTAGATGGTAAAGAAGATGTAGGCGCCAAACGGGATCATAACCAAGGCCGCGACCATGAAGCGGTTCCAGAACAAGGTCCCCGGCGCGACATTCATTTTCATCAATAAGGAAGTCGAAGACCAGACCGCCATGCTGATCATCATGAACATGAACGACTTGATGAGATTGTCTTTCTTTGATAATCCAAGAATGATCAAAATCGTCAGGGCGAACGCTAACGAAAGACTGGGTAATCCCCAATACAAGATGACCAGGAGTTGATCGATCATGAGAAGATCCCTCCCGAACCTTGGAAGGCGATTTTCAGGATCTCCGTCACATCATAGTGGGACGGATTGACTTTGCTGACTTTGTGTTTAATCGTGCTTTGATACTTCTGGATGCTGCCTGCGGGAAGGACGGTAACCTTGAGGGGTTCGATCCCAAGCATTTTGCGTAGGTTCTTGTAATCTTCATCGATGTATTTGAAATAGATTTCGAGGTTTTCCTTGATCAGTTCCGCATCGTCGATGCCCGGTTCGCCGACCGGATGCTTGATTTCGACACAGAGGTTGATGAACGGACGCTTTTCGCTGTCATAGGACTTCCGTGCGAACCATTGGTCGATGTGCAAATGGGAAAGATGCAACACTTCCGTAATCGTCGCTTCTGTGATCCGGGTGAACCCGGCAAGGTCGATGATCGGATCGATGCGGTCGACATAGCGGAAATGCGGAAGCATGATGCCGTCTTCCGGACGTGACATGGACTCGCATTTGAAGATATCCCCGATGCGATAGCGTGCGAACGCGCCGCCCTTCAGGGTCGTGATGACGATTTCATAGTATTCGTCTTCCTTGATTTCATCCATCAAGTATGTACGGCATTGGTATTCGGGGTCTTCAAGATTCTTATAGAATTCCCCCATCGGGATGAACTCGTAGAAACAGACGTTGGGGAACATGATCAATCCGTTCTTACTCCACGATTCGCACGCGATGCATGTCGCTTCGGTACCGCCGAAAATCTCCAATGGTTTGATTCCCCAGAAGTCTTCGATCTTTTTCTTGAAGTGGGCCGTATCCGTCCCTGCGCAAACAAAGCCTTTCAAATCGAATACGTCTTTGGGTAGCATCGGATTGTGGCTGATTTTACTATTGATTTTCGCCTTGGCGAACTTGAAAAGCATCCCGGGTTTGAAATTCATGATCTTGGTTTTCGAGCCCTTCCCCCCTTCGGAGAATTGCTCGCCCATCCGGACGATGACGCTGCTTAGCCCATAGAAAAGGTCGATCCCTTTTTCCATTCCCATCCTAAACCCTTCTTTGTTGCGTTGTCCGAAAGACATCTTATTTCCCTCTTCGATCGAAGGAAAGAAGTTGACGCTGTATTCACCCTGGATGGTATAGGGTAATAGACCGGTGATATACGGCAGAGGAGCCATTCCGTTGAGGAAATTCATCCCCGGTTTTAAGTTGAACTTACCCTTTTCGGTGCTTGACGCCAATATGAAACAGGTCAGGCAGATTTCCCGATGGTAATTGATCATGGTTTCCGTGTATGGGGCGACCTTGACGGGCGCCAACCCGCCTTCCCACGTCGTCTCGATCCAGACGACCGCATTGGAAGGCAGCACATTGTTGTTTTTGGAAAGAAGAAGCTCGGCATAGTCTTCATATTTGGTCAGCGGAACCATGCGTCTGAATTCTTCGACGGTCCGCGGACGCTGACCCTTCATGATCTTCAAGCCCAGTTCGCAATTGGCGAACAGTTCGACTTGTTCCATCAGAAGGCTACGTTGAATGGTCATGTATTGAGAAAGCGACAAGTCTAAAAAACTGCAATATTTTTGCCAAATTTCTTCATATTGCTTGTTTCTTAGCATTGCGTCGAAATTCATGCTGCTTTCCCCTCTCAAAACGAACGGATGCAATTACGGATCTGCTTGATCCCGAAAAACAAGAACGGTGTGGATTTGCGGTACTCCGCATACCCCGGAAGCGTCTTCTCGAAAAACCAGAAATCCTGCATGGTGACATGCAGTACGTCGAGGAGTGTCCACACGATCCCAGCGACCAACAGATCCCCGCTGCCGGATGCCAAAGACGCAAAAAGATAGAATGCAAAGAACCCCCAGACACCGGGATGCCGACAAAGCGCATACAGTCCGGTATCGACGACTTTCATGGGGCGAGTGCCTTCTACATAGGTGGTATCAAACGGTAGTGCGAAGAACAAGGCGTAGAACATCTCGGCAACTACGACGATCGCCAACACCCAAAACCAAGGCATGGCAGGAAACGAGAATCCCATCGGTCGGGTGAAAAGCAACACTCCGGTCGATGTCGCCAACAAGAGGCAACCTAGGGCGAAACTGAGATTGAATACCGGATGGATGGGTTTGATCTTATGAAGGTCAAACAGCGTGAGTATTCCGAATGCCAGTGCTCCAAGTCCGATCCACATCATTTCGATCACCTTCAGCCATCTCGTAAGTTCATTATAGACGCGATAGTAGTCGGCTTCAAGATGAAAAGTTACACTAGTGAAGCATTATTTGCATTCTTTTTCATTTTTTCGTACACAATCCGACGCGTTACCATCGGTGAAGAACGCTGATACGCTTCGTTGAGGAAATTGAAATAACTGCCGGGCGTGATAAGTCCGTTGAGTCGAACCATTTCCAAGCCCTTGAACTGCACGAAATGGTCGGCCAGTAAGACACAGTTCGTACTCGCGAAGAAGTAGGTTTTGAACTTTCCGTTGGTGAACTTGAAGAATTTCGCTCCTGTGTTTTTATAGATCCGGGAGGAATAATCGTTGATCGAATCGTCCTT
The DNA here is from genome assembly GCA_041736705.1 of Erysipelotrichaceae bacterium. Classification (GTDB taxonomy): domain Bacteria; phylum Bacillota_I; class Bacilli_A; order Erysipelotrichales; family Erysipelotrichaceae; genus GWE2-51-13. The sequence goes on along the minus strand of JBGSTC010000029.1, from coordinate 24,280 downwards.
GAAACAGCGCGGATACCACGGTTCCGTCCGTTCCAGCAGACCGATCACCCGTTCTTCCACAAGCTTGATTTGCTGGGGGTTTAATTTCAAAGTGAACGAGACAATCGTCTTTTTCTCCCCCGAAATCGAGTATTCGATGAAGCGTTTCCGGTCCGCTTGGATCAGCACACCGTCGCCGTAGGTCCCGTTGAGATGACGGTTCAAAGGGTCATGCAATCCGTAAGAAAAGATGAAATCGCGGTAGCTGATATCCACATGCCCCAAGCCTTCCTTATTCCCTTCCTTCAGATGGATGAAGATTTCGAGTTCGTCCTGTGCCTGCGGATCGTCGACGGTCTGACGGAAATCGATCGTTCGCGATGAAGGTTTGTGGAGGTCTTTGTAGATGCGTGAAGGAAGTAGGACGGAGAAGAACATCGGTAAGGGGAAATGTAGGAAAATCTTATAGCGGTCTTTGAGAAGAGCGTTGAGTAAAAGGTTGATGCCGGAAAACAACTGCATGCTACCATAGAAGATAAGATAGGCGCTCGCGACATAGGTTAGGCGTAGGACGCCGGGTAAGGGATCAAGGATCAGCAGCATCGCGAAGATAAACGTGATGAAGGCATCCAGGAACGCCCAGATCCGATTGTAGATCCTATCCACATGGAAGTTGTACCAGGTGATGAATTTGACGACCGCGCTCAATAAAGCCCATAGACCATAGAGAAACGGGATCATCGCGCCGAAGAAAATCGGAAAATTCAAGACAAGCAAAAACAAGATGAATATGAACGTCCCGTATACTACGCCGTTGGTTCGCTTATTCCGGTCTTTTTCCAGAATCCCGGTCAACACTCGGCTTGCGCTAAGCCCGAGGATCGCAAATAGATTGATCCGATACAACAGGTCGATCATCCACTGCGTCCGGATCAGCAGGATGCTGCCAAGAGCGATCAAGGTCAAGCCATAGAGAAGCACGGAGATCGTTTTGATTCTTTCTTTCAGCATGGTCCACTTCCTTCTTGAACCATTGTATCACTTGGTCGGTCTTAATCAAGAACGATTTCGATTCCTTTCTCTCCCCTGCTTTGATATACTGAAGCAAGAGGTGATCCTATGACGATTCGTAAAGATGAAAAATTCGACGACCTGTTTAAGACGATTCTGAAACTGGAAACGGTGGAAGAGTGTTATGCGTTTTTCGACGATTTATGCACGATCGGGGAAATCACGGATATGCGCGATCGCCTAGAAGTCGCCAAGCTCTTAATGATGGGTGAGACCTACGAGCAGATCGAACATAAGACACGGATGAGCAGCGCGACGATCTCACGGGTGAACCGGTGCCTGCAACACGGCAACGGCGGATACAAAAGCATGATTTTGAAAGCGAAAAAATAATTTCGCTTTTTTGTGCTTTATCTCTTTACTTTGTTAAAGTGTTAAAGTATAATGGCACCTATACAGAGAAAGAGAGAACTTGTATGAAAAAACTATTGACGATAATCCTGGTGGTGATGCTGAGCGCATGCTCCGCCAACGCAACGAAAGACACCAGCCTGAGCGACCTTGAAAAGGCAGGCAAACTGGTTGTCGGCTATACCGAATATCCCCCGATGGGATTCGCCGAAGACGGCACCGTCACCGGCTTCGACATCGAAATCGCCAAAGTAGTCGCAGAACGCCTGGGGGTCGACGTCGAATTCCAGATCATCGACTGGGACTCCAAAGTATTGGAACTGAATTCCGGCAACATCGACGTGATCTGGAACGGATTGACGATCACGGAAGACCGTGCGAAAGAAATCCTCTTCTCCAAGCCCTATTTCGATAACCGGATCGTCATTCTGACCCTGGGTTCGTCCACCGTCGATGCGATCTCCGAATTAAGCGGTCTGAAGGTCGGCGTCGAAATCCAAAGTTCGGGTCAAGCCGCCCTTGAAGGCAACGCCGTCTTCTCCTCCTTGGATGAAATGGTGAAGTACACGACCATCACCGAAGCGATCCTGGATCTGCAGGCCGGCGGGATCGATGCGATCGTCGCGGATGAAATCTTCGCCCGCTACGCCGTTTCGAAAAACCCCGAAGGATACCGTGTCGCCGATGAAGTCTTCAATTCGGAAAACTACGGCATCGGTTTCCGTCTGGAAGACAAAGCCTTACGCGATAAAGTCGATGAGATCCTCGATGAAATGGCCGAAGACGGCACAGGTTCCGCCATCTCGGTCGAATGGTTCGGCGAAGACTTGTTGCTGCGCTGATATGGAATACTGGCTCGAAATCCTTCCCCCGATCGCCCAAGGATTCAAAACCTCGCTGACCGTCTACCTCTTGACGATGGCGCTGGCTTTGCCCTTGGGCTTAGTCTTGGGTTTACTGGCGGACATGGTCAAACCGGTACGGCCGATCATCGGCGTGTTCACCTGGATCATCCGCGGTACGCCCCTGCTCCTGCAACTCTATGTGACGATGTATGCGATCCCCTTGTTGATTCCGATGCGGATGGACCGTTTCTTCGCCGGTACCCTCACCTTCGTCATCAATTACGCCGCTTATTTCGCTGAGATATTCCGGAGCGGACTGGCGATCATTCCGCTTGGACAATGGCAGGCAGGACAAGTACTGGGCTTGAAGAAGCACGAAATCATCTTCAACATCATCCTTCCGCAAATGTTCCGCAATACCCTTCTCCCACTCATCAACGAAGCGATCACGCTGGTCAAGGACACTTCCCTGCTCGCCGCCATCGCCATCGGGGAGATGCTTAGAAACGCCAAGGAAATCGTGGGTAAAGACTTGCGTGTCGATGCCTTGGTCATCGCCGGACTGTTCTATCTCTTGTTTAGCTTCATGGTCGTTTCCGTCGGTAAACGTTTAGAGAAGACATACCTGAAACAAATGTAGGTGGTACCATGCTGAAACTTCAAAACATTACCTATGCCTATGATCAAGAACCGATTCTGAAAGGGATCGGGTTTGAAGTCAACGAAGGCGAAATCCTCGGGATATTGGGTCTGAGCGGCAGCGGGAAAACGACCTTGTTGAAGATCATCAGCGGGTTGCTTGTCCCCGATGAAGGCGAGTACTTGATTGAGAACCAACCGGCGTTCATCAAGCAGAAGAAGTCGGAAAAGGTCGTCAGCGAACTCGGCGTCGTCTTCCAGCAGTTCAATCTGTTTCCGCACCTTAGCGTTCTGGACAATCTGGTCATGCCGTTGAGACTGCGTACCAAGAAACCCAAGAGCGAATGCATCGCGACGGCGATCGAACTCCTGGATGTCCTTGGGCTGAAGGATCAAATCGCGAAATTCCCCTACCAGTGTTCGGGCGGTCAGCAACAGCGGATCGCAATCGCGCGGGCGTTGGTGTTGAATCCGAAAATCCTGCTGATCGATGAACCGACCTCCTCGTTGGATAAAGAAAACACCAAGAAAGTCGAAGAATTACTAAAGTCGCTCCATGAGCGAGGATTAACCTTGATTATCATCACCCATGACTTGCCGTTCGCCCAGGCGATGTGCCAACGCGTCATCGAACTCAGTGAAGGAAGAGTCGTTTTCGACGGGTTGGCGGAGTCCTATTTCAACGCCTGATTTCACGAGAATTTCATCCCGTTCACGGTTGCTTCGATTGAGTCCCCATTCAAGTTAGGTTATACTGTAAGTAACAACTTGACAACGGACGGTGTTGTCAATGCTTGTTCTCTCTCTTCAAACGTTCTCAACCCCATCCTTAACAAACATCTCTTCATTCCCTCCAAAAATCGGCGGTTGAGAACCGAAACAAAAATAAAAGCGAGTCATTCGCTTTTATTTTGCGTTCAACGGGATGGTATACTATCCCTATGGAAAATTTCGTCGCCCAACTTCAGCGTTGGTATCTTGAAAACAGCCGTGATCTCCCCTTCCGTAAAACGCGCGAGGGGTATTCGGTATGGGTCAGCGAAATCATGGCCCAGCAGACCCGCATCGAAACGATGCTCCTCTATTATGAACGTTGGATGAGCCGATGGCCGACAATCCAAAGCCTTGCGGAAGCACAGGAAAGCGACGTGTTGAAGATGTGGGAGGGCTTGGGCTATTATAACCGTGCCCGTAATCTTTATAACGGGGCGAAAATGCTCGTCAGGGAAGAAAACGGGGAGTTCCCGACTTCCTATGCAAAGATCCTGAAGATCCCCGGGATCGGCCCGTATACGGCCGCGGCGATCGCATCCATCGTCTATGACGAGAAAGTGGCGGCGATCGACGGGAATGTTTCACGGGTCGTATCCAGGTTGATGAAGATCGAAGCGGAAATTTCATGCGCATCCGCCCAGACGATCGTCGGCGAAAAGATGAAAGATTGGATCGATGAATCGATCCCCCACGTGTTCACCCAGGCGATGATGGAGCTGGGAGCCTTGGTTTGTACCCCGAAATCACCAGACTGCGATCATTGCCCGGTAAGGGAACATTGTCTGGCCGATCGGGATCAAACGGCAGAGCGTTATCCGATCAAAAAGGCAAAGGCGAAAGTCCCCACCGAGAAGTACGATTGCTTCCTCGTTAGGGATAACAGTGGAAACATCGGCGTCATTAGCGACGGCGATGACGGGTTGATGGCGGGGTATTACCGTTTCCCCGTCGCTTCCCAGATCGATCGTACAGCGTTGAAAGACATCGAACGCATCGACACACAGAAGCATGTATTCAGCCACAAAATCTGGGAAACGACCTACTATCGCGCCAAAGCAGAAATATCGTTTGAACCCCTTTTATGGGTAAGCGAGGAAGAGCTAGATGCGCTTCCCTTGATTACCGCCCATCGGAAGTTCCTCAAGAAAACAAGACAGGGTTGAACCTGTCTTTTTAAATGAGTTTATCGATTTCTTCCTTGATCGTCCCCAATACGCCTTTCATCGTCATCGCCGCTTCGATCTCAGCCCATTTCTCGTTGGCGGTACCGTAACCGACTTCGATGCATTGGTCCCCTTTTCCGACATCGAAGATCGCGATGTTGCTGACGTCGACGTTGATGTTGTAATCCGCGAGTTTCTTGGCACGCGTATTGATGTCTTTCGCCATGATGGTGATGATGCGCGTCGCCACGTCGATCAACTGCGAACTTTCCTGATACTCCACCTCATTGTCCAAGGAGACTGAAAGGATGCGGTTGCATCGTAGCGATCGTAAGGGTGAAACCGGCAGGTTCATCTTGACCCCGCCGTCCACCAGCTGCATTTCCAATAGTTTCTTGGTATTGAAGACGATGGGTACGGTGCAGGACGCACGTACGGCATCCGCGAGTCTGACATCCGAAACGATGATCCACTCTTTTTTATTGACGAAATACTTGGGTACATTGGTGAAGATGACCAGTTTTCCGCTGATCAAATCGACCGCGGTGATCACCAAGGGCATCTTGACATCCATCATCATCGTGACGTTGAATTGATCCAGTTGTTTCTGTAAGAGGGTCTCCATGATCTCCGCGTCGATGAACCCGTCGGCCTTGTTTTTCGCAAACGGCAAGACCCGTAGGTTCGGACGCAGGAAAACCTGCTTGTCGATGAATTGTTTCTCCAACTCAAGCATGATGCGGGTCAGCTCTTGGACGCTTGCCCCGCATGCGGTCAGCGCCGCGATGACCGACCCCATGCTCGTTCCCGAGATGCAGTCGATTTTCAGATTCTTCTGTTCAAGGACGCGCAATACGCCGATTTCCACATATGCTTTCATTCCGCCTCCGGACAAGGCGACTCCCAGTTTCCGTTTCATGAGATCACTTCCTATGTCCATTGTAGTGCGAATCGAAAAAAGAAGCAATGATGCTTCCTTTAGTCGTTGGGATAGTGTTGTAATGTTTCGCTGTATTCCGAGAGTTCGTAATCGATCCAGCGCCGATGGTCTTTCATGAGTAAGTCATGCGCGGCCTGCGGACCGTCGGTCCCTGCCGGATAAGGATGGAGTTTTATCAAGCCTTGGTTTCTGGCATCGCTGATGACTTGCGCGAACTGCCAAGTCGTTTCGACCTGTTGCCACGATGTGAACAAGGTGTCGTCCCCGCTCATCGCCTCATCCAACAAGCGCTCATAGGCTTCCGGCGTGTTGATGCGATTGTCGAAATTACAGGACTGGCAGAAATCCATCGAGACGCGAGAAATTTCGCTGCCGTACCCCGGTTTTTTCGCATTGAAGCGGAAATAGATGCCCTCTTCCGGCTGGATTTTGATGAGTAATAAATCCTGGGAAGGATTCTGGGTGGCGAATAGGTCGTTATGTTGTCGCTTGAAGCCGATCACCACGTACGTCGCCCTCTGACGCAGACGTTTCCCGCTACGGATGTAAAACGGCACACCCGTCCAATTGGGATCTTTCAAGGTGACATGCAAGGCCGCGAAGGTTTCGGTCTGCGAATCCTTCGCGACTTTCTCTTCGTCGGTGTAGGCGAGCCACTTGCGATCCCGGCTTGCGGCGTATTGACCCAACACCAGGCTCTGAGTGATTTCTTCTTTGCTTAATCCTTCGATGTTTCGTAGTACTTGGATTTGTTTCTCACGGATGTCTTTCGCATCCAGACTCTTCGGGGCTTCCATCGCGATGAGGGAAAGGATTTGGAAGAGGTGGTTTTGGACCATGTCCTGTAGTGCCCCGGCTTGGTCGTAGTAAGGTCCCCGGTTTTCGACGCCTACGGTTTCCGTGGCGCTGATCTGGACGAAATCGATATGGTCTTTATCCCATACCGACTCGAACATCCCGTTTGCGAAACGCAAGGTCATGATGTTTTGGATCATTTCCTTCCCGAGATAGTGGTCGATGCGATAGACGTTGGCTTCGCCGAAGATCTCCGTCATCGTACGGTTGATTTCCCGTGCGCTTCGGAGGTCTTTCCCGAACGGCTTTTCGACGATGACACGATGTCGGATCGAAGGCTTCAGGATATCCGCATCCCGTAGGGAGCGGGCGACCCCTTCGAAATGTTCCGGTGCGATCGCGAGATAGTAGAGGTGCAAATTGGCTTGAAGCGTTTCGTATTCTTTATTGAGGATAGTATATTGCTTCGGGTCGCTCATGTCCATGACGACATATCTGACATGCTTCTTGAATGTTTCGTACGCTTCTTGGGTGAAGTTGAACCGCACGCCTTTTTTAAGCCAAGGCAATGCGATCTCGAGGTATTGTTCGGTCGTATAGTTTTTGCGTCCTACGCATAGCAAGACGAAATCTTCCGCCAGGCGGTTCCTGTGCGAAAGATTGTAGAAAGCGGGCAGGAGTTTCCGGTAGGTCAGATCGCCGGTGGAACCGAAGATCGTAAAGACCGTTCGCTGATGATCACTCATTTTCCGTCCCCGGGAAGAGATGGTGGAAGAACCCGTCGCGGTCGATCCGCTGATAGGTATGCGCCCCGAAGAAATCGCGTTGGGCTTGGATCAGATTGGTGTGATAACGTACGCTGCGGAACGCGTCGTAATAGGAGATGGCGGCCGCGAAGGCGGAAACGGGGATGCCGTTGGCGATGCTCAAGCCGACCACTTCACGCCAGTCTTGCTGGGCGTCGCGCACGATCTTGGCGAAATAGTCGTCAAGCAACAGGTTCTCCAGTTGCGGGTTCTTTTCATATGCCTCGGCGATCCGATTGAGGAACTTGGCACGGATGATGCAACCTCCCCGGAAAATCTTGGCGATCGCCTTGTAGTCGAGTTCCCAGCCATATTGTTTGGCCGCTGCTTTCAACAGTGAAAATCCTTGCGCATAGGAAACGATTTTGGACGCGTAGAGCGCGCTTTTCACTTTATCAATCAGTAGACTGCGATCGGTATAAGACGTCACCAACGGTCCGGTAAGTTGTTTCGAAGCAAGTTCGCGTTGTTGGTCAAACGCGGAAATAAAACGTGAATTGACCGCCGAGGAAATGACGGAAACATCGATGCCCAGATCCATGGCTTCCTTGCTGGTCCAGATGCCCGTCCCCTTCTGCCCTGCCGTATCTTTGATCATATCGATCAGATCCGCATCGCTTAAGTCGTCTTTTTCCTTGAAGATGGCGGCCGTGATTTCGATGAGATAGCTGTTTAACTCCCCATGGTTCCACTGTGTGAAAATCTCGCCGAGTTCTTGATTGGAAAAACCGCCCAGTTTACTCAGGACGCTATAGGCTTCGCCGATGAGTTCCATGTCCCCGTATTCGATCCCGTTGTGGACCATCTTGACATAGTGACCCGCCCCGTCCGATCCGATATAGGTGGTACAGGCTTCCCCTTCGGCTTTCGCCGCGATCGCCACCAAGACATCCTTCACCAATTCATAGGACTCTTTGCGACCTCCCGGCATGATCGCCGGTCCCCTTCTCGCCCCTTCTTCGCCACCGGAAACGCCCATCCCCATGAATCGAAGGTTCTTTTCTTCCAGAGCCTTCTGACGACGGATCGTGTCTTGGTAATACGAATTGCCGGCATCGATCAAAAGGTCTCCGGGTTCAAGATAAGGCAGAAACGCGGCGATGGTTTCATCGACCGCTTTTCCCGCTTTGACCATCAAGATGATTTTACGCGGGGTTTCAAGCGATGCGACAAATTCTTCCGCCGATTTCGCGACGACGATGTCCGATTGCGGATTCTCTTTGGCGACATCCTGCGCCGTCGATACCGTACGGTTGAATATGGAGATGGAAAAACCGTGGTCGCTGATGTTTAGCGCCAAGTTTTTCCCCATGACGGCCATGCCGACGATTCCGATTTGTTGTTTTTTCATTGTATTGCCCTCTGTTATTTATTGTAACCTAGCACGCAAGACAATAAAAGGATTTCGCCATTATTCGCGATTTTGGTTCTCATCCACCAAGAGATAGGCAAACCAGTGTTTTTTCATCTTTTTCAGCGTCAACGTCGGCGGCATTTCCCCTTCCAGCAGCTTCTTTTGAAACGGACGGATCTTGCATGGGATCATGATGAATGCATCTTGGGAACGAGGAAGATAGAGAAAAGATTCACTCAGCAAATAATCGTCGCCCCACCGACAATACGAAGTTTTCGGCTTCCAGTCCGCCTTTGATTTTCGTCGCCTCCGCAAGACATCCCGATCGAGTTGGACGAGGGTCGATGGGCCAAGAAAAGACACACGATCCGTGGAATCGATCGAATTGGATAACTTTTTGATCAATAGCGAGCAGTACTGCTCGCTCATCGCTTGCAGAAGCTCTTGCTGACTTTCATCCGGATAGAGAAGAATGCGTGCTGTTTTCATGGTTCACCCCTCCGTAGGTACGAACCATGGGATGAAACACCTTAAAAAAACTCTTCCGGTTTCGGAAGAGTTAATCCTGCGGTGTTGTGATTCGTCCTTCTATAATGTCCATGAACTGGTTGTATCTGCCATATCCGTCCACCATGTGGATGGGGAGTTGGGTTAAGTCGTTTCCCGGAAAGGGGTTGCCTTCGATCAGTAACGGTCCGTTTTCGGTGACGCAGACGTCCCATCCGACCATGCGGATGTCCGGAACGACATGGGCAGCCTTGCGGCAAAGTTCCTTGACTTCCTGAAACATCGGCATTTGCGCTCCGACGATCGCGGTACCGGTCAGAGGGTGGTGCGTCGCGGGATGCCCGTCCTTGTCGACGGCGACCATGGGGACGATCCCCGTTTTCACGTCGACCACTGCGCCGAATCCGCCGCTGTTGAGGTTGTCCACGTGTTTTCCGTTGCCGATCCGCAGATAGACGCAGGGAATGTGGACGACATCCCCCACTAGGATCGTCATGACACGCAACGTGTTGACCGAATGCGGGTGGATCGCCGCAAGCACGGGATGTTGGATGACCAATTCTTCGATCAACCCGATCCCTCTGGATTTCAGTTCTTCGTTAAGAGTCTGCGCATCGGGATAATCGGACACTTTAAGTTTGTGGATGCCCCGTCCGCAGCTTCCGTTGAGCACTTTCCCGATGATGTATTCGCGACCTTCGACGAAAGCGGCGATGTCATCGACGCTCGCGTTTCTCAAATCAAGAAAATCACGATGGACGTACTCCTTGAAGGTCGCATCGAAATCCGCCTTGTTGGCCAGCAGGTTCCAGTGTTCGGTGCTGTTGAGCCGACGGATCAGCATGTTGAGTTTGCCGCGCGTGATATAGGACGCACGTTGTTTCGCATTGAGACGGTGGAACTCGAAAATATCGTATTCGATGTACCCGCTCTGGTAGACCAGCCCGCAGTAAATCATATCGAAGAAGAGATAGATCCCGTTCTTCTTGGATTTTTTCTGTACGCTCTTCCATGTTTCGATGAAGGCGCCGTAGTTCATCTTCGTAATCAGTTTCAACAGAAAAGGAGTTTTCATCGGTTTACCTCTTTATTCCTATTTATCATACACTATTTGCCATGGAAATTGAAAAAGGAAATCCCAAGAATTTCTTGGGATGACTCATTCTATCTTTTCTTCAAGGCGGCGTTCAACGCCAAAATTCTTTGCATTTCGTTGAATACGATCATGTAGGCTTCATCCACGCCCATCCCGGGTTTCGCCAGGATTTGGACCGGTGAGGTCGCCATGGCGATGTGGACGCAGGCTTTCGCACTGATGTCGGTCTCGTTGCATGTCCCGCCTTGATAGGCACCGATGCCTTTTTCTTTACAATAAAGCACGGCTTCCACGATGTTTTGCACCCCGCCCAGATCCGGCGTTTTGATCTGGACCATGTGTCCGGCACGGTTGTCGGCGAAGTACTTGATGTCCTCGAGGGTGTTGCACCATTCATCGGCTACGATTTCCACGTCGATTCCTTTTCGATCTAACATCGCCGTGATTTCCTTGAGTCCGACCATCGTGGCTTCACGGTCGTCGAAATCCACCGGGCCTTCGATCCTCAGCCGATAGGATCCGCTGGCTTCCCGTAGTGTCGCGATGTAGTCGCACATCCGTTCATAATCCTTACCGAAAATCGCACCGAAGGTGCCGTAGACATCGATATGGAGGACGGGATGGTAGGATTCATCCGTTTTGAACTCGTCGATCCGCTTTCTCAACCAACCGATGTAGTCAAGCAGGATTTCACCGTTGAGACCGAGTTTCTTCTCGACGTTGTTGATGAGGGCGTGAGGCAATACTTGGCTTCCTTTGATGATCATCTTGTCGACGTTGTCATAGCGGTTGTCCCCGCTTTGGCTGAAGATGGGGATGAGGGTTTCACTGACGCTCGTCCCGTATTCCTTCGCGACGACATTTGCCATCTGCGTGTGGTTCGCTTTGGCGACCGCATCCAATAGAGCTTGCGTGATGCCGTAGCGAAGCGCGGTATGGATCAGTTTCCCCTCATAAATGAAGGAATCGAATTCTTTAGCCAATTCTTTAAACGAATGCAGTTCCCGTCCGACTAACAACGGTTTCAAACCGTTTTCGACGACCGGTTCGAATTCCTTCGCAAGAAACAAGGGGTCACGTCCACCGCAACCGCTGTATTGCACGGCGCAGCAATCCCCCATCGCGACTTGCCCGTCTTCAAGGACAAGCAAGATGGTCAACGATTCGCCGGCTTGGCGTATGCTTGTAAAGCCCGACGTCACGGGATTCCCCAAATAGAAGTTCCCGTCGGATTTCGCACCTTTTTTGATGGCTTTTTGGTCATCGAAGAAGAACCCCGTTCTTCCCCGGCTTGTGACAACATCGATGATTTTCATGATTTCCCCTATCTTGGACGTCCGACAAGACGTCCCTTACTGACGGCGTAGATGTCGTCGATGACCATTTGGAAACTGACGTCGCGACGCTCGACGTCGGCTCTTTCTTTAAGTTTTTGGCGATGGAAGGCTTTGATTTCCTCATCGAACGGAAGATTCCCGAAATCCAAGAAACGGATCGCCCCGTTGTTGTCACGGGCGGGAAGGGCTTTGTTGGCATTGCACTGGGCCGGTGCGAACGGGACGTCGATCAAGCCGGCTTCAAAGCCGCGAAGTGCGCTTAGGCCGAAATCGTTGTTTCCAAGTTTCAACACCGCTTCAAGGATACTGCGGGTTTCTTTCTCGATGATGTCCATCTCGGCGACCAGTAACGGTGTTTCAAGGGCGATTTGGTCTTTCAGCATCACGGTGAGTTGTTTGGAGGTTTTTAGTCCGTTGGCGTTGGCTTCCGCGGTCGGTACGCCGAACGCTTCATGCGGGGATTTGACGATGACTTTGGTGGCACCGGACAAGACGGCGGTCGCGGCGCCCCAGCTAATGACCGCATAGGCTTTGGCTTCATCCTGCGGGAACCCGCCCATCCATTGATGGAACACGGTCGATACGACGACATCGCGGTATCCGAAACGGCCAAGGTATTCTTTCGTCAGTTTTTCAAGTGTTCGGATCGCGGCGATGTCCTGGTTCTGGTTCCCACATTGTCCATACCCGACGGTGATGCATTTGCATCCCTGTTGGGCCGCCAAAAGGCTTTCCAGAATCGCGACGCTGTGTGAAATGCAGGGCGGCACCAAGGTCCCCGTCAAGGGACCGAAGGGTTCGCGATTGATGCGTATCCCCTTTTCTTCATAGTAGCCGACCAAACGGTCGACGTACTGCCAGTCCGTGATCGTTTTCTCCAAGGAATTGTTTTTCCCGTAAGGGATGTTGTAGGAAATCCCGCCGCCTTCGAAGGATGTAAATCCCCCCGCCAGAGTGATCTCGGCCAACAATCTTGCATCGGGCGTCCCGTGGCGGACTTGCAGAGGAACGTTGAGGCTTTCGACGATGTTGCGGCAGACAGAGACGCCATGATTGACGGCCGGAAAGCCGTTCAACAGGGATTTCCCTGTCCGTACGCTCTCGTCGATGCCGGTCTGCGCTTCATGATAGCGGTTATGACGGGTATAGCTGTCGATGGTCGTCGGCAGAAGATCCGCCGTCCCTTCGTCCTGCAGGTGTTTGAGTAATTTGATGTGCTCGGCGGGGAGCGCGACGCCGGCACGGGGTTGAACCAAGGTTTCTTTTTCCACGATCGCTTTCGCCAAGCGGGCGCTGAAACGTTTCTCCGGCTGGATCGAGGCTTGGTAGGCGATGGCTTCGTCCAGGTCGACTTCTTTCCCCGTGATCCATTGATTCAAGACTTCCTTGCGCATTTCCAGAAATGCGCTTGTCGGGATTTTTCCGTTATTCATCATTGAGTTTCTCCACATTTCTCTTGAGTAGACGTAAGACTTCTTCGGGATGCCGATGGGCCAGTAAGCCAAGGCAACTCACCACGTAGTTTCGATCCATATAGGTTTCAATTTCGTGGGGTAGAAGGATTTCGGGATGTGCTTTTTGGGATAAGGCTTGCTTCAAGATTCCATCCGGGTTCTTCGAATGAAGGATCGGTCCGCCGATCCCGATCATGACCCGCACATCGCGCAGATCCTTACCGGATTGGTAATAGCCGACCCCCATCGGGGTATACGAGGTTTCCATCCGTCCGGCATGGCGTTGACATGCGATCTCACAGCACCAGGCAGCGAGTCTGGAATCTTTTCCCGTGTCGAAGGAAACGATCTTGCCTTCTTCGATCTCTTGGACATATTCCTTCATCCCGTCATCGTCGACTTCATCCGATTTCAATTCATAGACGCTATGAGCGTTGAATCGTACCCCCAAATCCCCTTCCACGCTTCGTTTCTGCAACGGTTCCTTGAGACCTTTGTATCCCACGTTGTCTTTCACGACGAACTGTTTGTTCATACTGTAGACATCGGTGGTCGCCCCGCCGATATCGACGGCCATTAGGTCGCCGATCCCGCTTTCGTTCTTTGTTCCGCTGGAAAGAAGTTTCAGCGCTTCCATTACGCTATAAGGGGTCGGAAGGACGATCTCCTTGATGAGTGAATTCAGTTCGCTCAACCCTTTAGCTTTGACGATCGTCGAAAGGAAGAGATCGCGGATCTTGTCGCGGCATTCCTCGACTTCCAACACCCCGTAGACGGGCATGACGTTGGGACAGATCGTGATGTCGAAGCCCCCCGTGGATAAAATCGCTCTGATGTCATCCTGACAGGATTTGTTTCCCGCATAGAGGATTGGAAACTTACGGTTCAGTTTTGATAGTTTGGAAGCGTTATGAAGGACGACGTCGCGGTTCCCACCGTCCGTTCCGCCCGTCAATAAAAGGATATCGCAGCCGGAATCTTCGATCTGTTTGATTTCATGATCGTTCAGCATGAACGAATGCGCCTGGATGACTTTCGCTCCGGCGCTATAACAAGCCAATGTCGCGGCTTTCAGCGTCAAGTCGGGAACCAGACCGACCGCCACCATCTTCAGTCCCCCTTTGGCGGAACTGCAGGCCAGGGTTTGGTCGATCGTAACCTTCGACAACACATCCTTCATTAAGTTTTTTACCGCCTGGATTCCGATCGATATGTCCGTCGTCGCGGTGGTCAGAGCGCTCGCTTGGGCGAGGATTTTTTCTTGGTCGATGTCGACGATGCAGCCTTTCGTATAGGTCGATCCGACATCGAATAGGAGATACGTCGGCATATTACGTTTTGTTTTTCAGGTCCGCCATCAAATCGCGGATCCCCTGTTCGATATCGCTACCGGGCGGATAGACCCGGTCGAAGCCCATTTTCTTGAACTTCTCTTCCACTACCTCGAAGTCGCTCTTGCCGACCACCAGATTCCCCCCGACATAAAGGAGGATATCCAGTCCGGCTTCTTTGCACGCATCGCCCAAGCCCCGGCAATCCAGTTCGCCATGGCCATAGAGGCTGGAGACGATGATGGCTTTCGCATTGGTTTCGATGGCGGCGTCGACGAATTCTTTCTGGCTCACCATGACCCCCAGATTCACCACGTTGAACCCGGCTTGGTTCATCGCATATTCGATGATCCGATTCCCTACCGCATGTACGTCGGCGCCGATGACGCCGATCACGATCGTTGTTTTTTCCATGGTTCTCCTTACTCCCCGAAATGGTTGATGCTGTGGATGTCGCGGATCGTTTCTTCCGTGACCATCCCGACCATGTCGTAGCATTCCCTTTGTTCATCATAGATGTATTCGTCCAATAGTCTGAAATTCTCGATTTGCGCGGTGTGGGTCACATGGGTCCGCGGTCCGGTGCAATACTGGACGATGTCGGTCCCGATTTTAATGTGGGTGGGATCGAGGTAGGTGATCGAAAGGTCTTTCTTGATGAGTTGTTTGACTTTCTTCTCCAATACCGCCAAGGATATCCGCGGTTTTTTGGTGAAGGACAGGATGAATCCGTGTTTCACATCCCCGTGACCGTCGCATACCAAGTGATAATCGTTTTCCAGGATGTGGACCAACAAATCTTCTGCGCTGTGCGCCATGCGGCGATACCGAAGCGACTTAAAGACGGTGCTCCGCACATCCTCGGGTTCGGGTCCAAAGAGATTCGGACGGACGACGATGACTTCCTCGCCGATGCCGATCAGGATGTCGCCGTTTTTCCCGATCGAAGGATAGACGAGGTCGAAATGTTCGACGACCACCCGGCTGTTTTCCTTCAGCGCCGCCTTGATCGCATCGACCAGTTCATAGAGTTGGGTGAACGCCAGTTCGAAACGGACGTCGATATGATAGGTATGCGCTCTGAAGTTCGCGTTCTGGTAGTCGCGCATCAGCGGTGAGGGTCGGACGTTGATCCCGTCGTCGTCGTTGGTGAGTTCAAGCCCGGGGAACATCCCTTTGATGCAAAGCGATTTCCCGCTTCCCGCATCCCCGATGACCCCGATGAGTTTATCGTTGGGTTGAAGGTATTTCTGACTGATCTGGTTCCCTAGATTCTGCAGACGGATGCGTCCGCGGGGCGCGAAATAGGTCGCGTAGCGTAGTTGTTCGATGCTGATGTTCATGCGTTCTTCTCCTTATGGGATCGGCACACACGAAAAACCAAGATGGTTCCATCTTGATTTTCTGCGATGACCGTTTTGATGGTTTGTTGACCGATCCGTCGTGTCATAGATGTCGATTCGCCTTTATTTCGCTTCGATCGGTTTGAAGCGTGCGTTGAAGAAACGCAGCATCGGGGGTTCATAGACGAATTCAAGCCCCGTGATTTCATCGCGGTGATGATAGAGGTCGATGACCGCATCCGCCACGATATCCATGTGGGCATAGGTATAGACGCGGCGCGGGATCGTCAAGCGGACCAGTTCAAGTTTGGGGCGATGATGATCGCCGGTTTTCTTGTCGCGACCGGCGGATACGATGCCCCGTTCCATGGAACGGACACCGGATTCGATATAGAGATGGGCGGCCAGGGTTTGGGCTGGCAATTGGTCTTGGGTAAGGTGCGGAAGGAATAAACGGGCATCCAGGAACACCGCGTGGCCGCCGACCGGGCGGACGATCGGGACGCCTGCTTCCATCAAACGATCCCCGAGATAGGCGACCTGTTCGACGCGATGGGCGATGTAGGCGTAGTCGACCGATTCCTTAATGCCGATCGCCATGGCTTCCATGTCCCTGCCGGCCATACCTCCGTAGGAAGGCATGCCTTCAAACACGACGACCAGTTCCTTGACGCGGGCGAACAACTCATCGTCGTTCATCGCCAAGAACCCGCCGATATTGACCATGCAGTCTTTCTTACCGGACATGGTGCAACCATCGCCATAACTCATCATTTCTTGAAGGATCTCTTTAATGGACACATTACGGTATCCTTCTTCGCGTTTCTTGATGAAATACGCGTTTTCGACGCATCGTGTCGCATCGAAGAAGATGTCGATCTTGTGTTTTTTGCATAACGCGCTGACTTCGCGGATGTTCTGCATCGACACGGGTTGCCCCCCTGCCAGATTCACGGTGACCGCCAAACAGACATAGGGGATTCTTTCCGCCCCGAACTCATCGATCAGCGCCTGCAGTTTGCGCAAGTCGATGTTCCCTTTAAAAGGATGTTCGGATTGCGAATCATGGGCTTCGTCGATGATGACATCTTTGAAGATGCCTCCGTTGGCTTCCTGATGGTAGCGCGTGGTGGTGAAATACATATTCCCGGGGATGATGTCCCCTTGTTTGATTTTCAAGCGGGATAAGAGATTTTCGGCGCCCCTGCCCTGATGGGTCGGAACCATGTGTTTGAATCCATAATATTCTTTCACGGTGGCATCGAGATGAAGGAAGTTGCGGCTACCGGCATATGCCTCGTCGCCGACCATCATCCCGGCCCATTGTTTATCGCTCATCGCGGTCGTTCCGGAATCGGTCAGTAAATCGATGTAGACATCTTCGCTCTTGACTAAAAACGTGTTGTAGCCGGCTTCGATCATCGCAGCCTCGCGTTCTTCACGACTCATCGTCTTCATCATCTCGACGACTTTGATACGAAACGGTTCTGCGGGATAGTTTTTCATAGGCATCTCCTTTGGTCTACCTTTACTTTACTCATGCCTGTAAGCGCTGTCAATGAATCGGGGGAATGTAAATGATGATAATGCGAAAGAAAAGATGTAAGAAAAACAAGCCGCGATACATTTCGATTCATCCATGAAAACAAAAAAAACCGACATCTTGCGGACATCGGTTTGTTGCTTGAGATTATTCGCTTTCCGCTTCGGGTTTACGGATGTTCAGACCCGAGAAATTCAAGTCATACACCACATTAAGCACAGGTTGCCCTTCGGTCGGATCTCCGACGAAAGCGTTGTTGACCCCGGCTTTATTGTTGGTCCCGGTGGCGACGACGTGCCACTCGGCGGGGACCAGGATGTCGATGCCGGCGAATTCGGCATAGAGTTTCAGTTCGCCGCGATTATCCTTCAAGGTCGCCTGCGTGAAATCCAACTCCAGTCCGGTGAAATTGACGGCGATCGAATCCGACTCGAACTCGGCATCCAATTTGATGACCTCGCCTTTGAATTTCAATTTCAAATTGTAATTCTTCATCTTCTGATCGGTTTGGTACGACTTATAGGCAATCGCACCGGCTGCCGCCGCGGCGCCAAGCACTCCTACGGCTTTGAGGATCGTTCTCTTTTTCATGACATCGACCTGCCTTTCTTTCATGATGGATGGTAACCTATTCTTCATTACTTCTACTTTATCATTTTTAATTCACGCATGCCATGATTATGTTCTTCTTGATCCTTTACATAAAGGATTCATTCGTCGAGGATGAAAGGGTTTGTCCGACGATCCGTCCCATGACCAGGCATTCCGTTACGGAACAACTTCCCAGACGATTGGCGCCGTGCGTACTTCCTGTGACTTCCCCGGCCGCATACAAGCCTTCGATGATGGTATCGTCAACGGAAAGGACACGACCCGAAGGATCGATCACCAAACCTCCGCAGGTGTAATGCGTTTTCACACACATACGCATCGCATAGAAAGGCGGGGTTTGGATGGGATTCATCCAGGCTTGGATCATTTTATGATAACAAGGGTCTTCCCCGTTGCGAAGTCCTTCGTTATAATCTCCCATCGTTTTGACGAGAGTCTCTTTCGGAATTCCATAATGGTCCGCAAGGGTTTTTAAATTATCAAAGGTCAGTACGATCTTCTTTTGGATCACCGACGACAAATCCCAACCCGCATCCCTTACCGCATTCTCATCGGCGATCCCGACGACGCCTTGTTTCTTTTCGAAGAATCGATCGGCGATGATCTTGCGATTGCCCAACTCATCCACAAAGCGCTTCCCGCTCTTCACGTCGATCAGTACGCCGTAGGAAGAAACGATATAGTCCCCGAACAAAGCCCCCTTGCCATAGCCGTTTTCATCCGGCGTCGTCCAGGGGATGCATTGGATGATGTCCAGGTTAGCCGTCTTCGCGCCGATGCCCATGCAGGCTTGTAAGAGCTCGGATGTCGCGGAGCGCTTATTGGTCGTAAGGATGTCGGAGGTCAGTTTCGGATCGAGTCGCTGACGAAACGGAACATCCGCCCCAAAGCCCCCCGACGCGATCACGACCCCTTTACGCGCCAGGATGTCGCGATATTCCCCTTCATGCGGGGAAGTCATTGAATAGTCGTCGACCACCCGTACGCCGACGACGCGACGGCGATCATCCACGATCAGCGAAGCTACGGATACACCGAGATGAATCGGTACGGATAAGGACGCCAACTTCTCCTTCATCCGTAGGATCGTCGATACGCCCGAAATGTCTTCCGGCGTATAACATCGCGGGACGCTGTGCCCCCCGAAGAGATTGACACGAGGCTTATACTTCACACCTAGGAAATTCTTGGACCATTCATACGCTTCCGCCGCATGGTCGCATACCAAACGAACGATCTTGGGATCATTCAATCCTTCCCCCGATCGCATCATGTCTTCAAACATGCATTCCGCGGTATCGATGATCCCTTCGGCCTGTTGTTCTTCTGTTCCCCAGGCCGCGATCCCGCCATCGCTGATGATCGAATTCCCGCCAACCGCCTTCATCTTTTCCAGCACGATCACTTCGGCATTCCCCAACGCCGCTTCGATCGCGACGCTCAGACCAGCGAATCCCGACCCGACGACGATGATATCCACGATTTGGGTCTGATTTGTCGTTTCCATGTTTCTCCTATCGCAAAACCCACCGTTGCAGAATCCACTTCTTGGGTTCATCTTGATTCTATTGACCCCCATAACGAATTCTCTGTCAAGCAGATTCGATGAATCCCCCTTCAATTCGCACATCATCCCGAGAATGCACACAGTCATCGACAATCCACCCGAATTTTTTATGATAAGATAAAGATAACATGTGGGGCAAGAGGTTAACATGCAAGCACAAAAACAATCCATCGCCGTTTCCAAAACCAGCATCCTTTTAAAGTGCGGTATTGTCCTCTCAAGCATCGGTGCGGTTTTCTTCCAAATGTTCGAACCCAACTATAAAGGGCTTCTTCCAATCCTCAAAGCGTTCACGATTCAAAGCAATCTGTGGATCGGCATCACCAGCCTGGTTTTCTTGATTCTCATCCTGAAGTGGAAGGATGAATCGAAAATCCCCCGTTGGCTCTATCATATCAAGTTCATGTTTACGGTCGATATTATGTTGACCTACCTGGTATTCGCCGTGTTGCTTTCCCCGTTGATGTCGCTTCGCTTCCTTACCTCGACCGCGAACTTCTTCCAACACAACCTGACCTCGATCTTGGCGCTACTGGATTTCCTAATCATCGACCCCAAGTTCGTTTCCAAGGGGAAGCATGTTTGGCTGAGTCTGCTTCCCACGTTAGCCTATGCGATCTACTTCTTCACGTCCTACGCGATCACCGGAATCATGCCGGTCGCATACTTCTTTCTCGATTACAAGAAACTGGGTTGGTTCACCATCGGCGATGCCGGTATCGGTGTCGGACTATGGACCCTTCTCTTGTGTGGATTATTGCTGATCATCGGTATATTTGTCCTGAAGTTGAAGAAACTCTTCGACAAGAACCCAAAAAGAATAGGGATCGCAATCGTCGCCACCATGTTAAGCCTTTCATTCTTTTTCGTCATTCAAAAGATGATCTCCGTCTAGTCATTCTAATTTTCCCCAGATATCTCACTCGTTTTCTAGGACAAGTAGACTGGGTTGTTGTTTTTTGACTGTTTATAGTTTATGATTTTTCAAGATCCATCGGGGGAAAACAATGAAACTGACTGAAATTCCAGTATTTGTATTCATGCTCTATGAATTACTAAAAATCGTTTTTTATATCTCAATTCCGATTCTATTGTTTCTGATTTTACGGGAAGTTCGTTTCAGCAACGACGCAAGAAACAAGATCGACTAGATACTTGCGTATGCTTGACCGGAAAACATTCGTTTGGTCAATGAATAGTCGATGACATAAAAACATAGAAAAACCTCAGAAATGGGGCTTTAGTCACCACTGGAGCGAAAGATGAGACTAGTTAACTTCACTTTCGTTAACCATGTCTTCAAATTCTTCGTAAATTCAAAATCGCAGATATGATGCGAATGAACCTTTAAAAATGAGGGGAAACCATGAAAAAAGACTTCTGGATTGAATTGATCATCGGATGGATTGTCATCGTGCCGATCGGGTTTATTTTCGTTTCTTATGTACCGACCTTAACCACGAACGGTAGCTATGAACTTCGATTTATTTTCAGTTGTACATTATTTTGTTCGTTCATTGTTTGGTACTGCACTCTTCGAATACAATCCATGATTCGAAAACTAGTCGATTCGAAAACTGAAAATTAACTAGATTACGATTTTACCTGGTTGATCAATTGGTTTTTCATTTATTGGAACGATACAAGAAACATTCATCGTTCTAGTCTAGATTCATGAATATCCGACTTAATTGTCGGTTTTTTCATGTTATTTCCACATAAGGAAACAACGATTAAGGATTTAGAATTTCCTTTAATGTTGTCATTTCTTGCCTGTCAATCAAAAAATCCTTCCTTCTTTCAAAGTACTTTATTTTACCTTTCATCGCCTCAAAATCCAGAGAAGCCGAGAACTCGATATCTGTTTTTCCATAGTGGAAAATGAACTTAAAATTCCCCTCTTCCTTTGTATATACAAGGAAGTTGCTTGCGAATTTATAAAAGAAAATGGATTCAATGGATTTCATTTCATCTTCGCTTTCGATTTCGCTAATTTCTTGAGTATTGAAGTAACTTGACGTTCCATTACATTTATCCACTACTGTGATCGATTCAAGTTTCCCCTTACCAAGACTGTCTACATTGTAGGTTGCACTAAGAATAAGATAGAACACAAGTAAGACAGTAATGGATACAGTGATCCAAAATATAAGATGCTTTTTCTTCATGTCGACTCCCACCTTTCTATGTGACTAGTTTGTCACATATTCCACAAGATTTCATAAGAACTCATATTGGAGCACTACAAAAGTCGACTTATTCCTGTCAGCGAAAGAACCTTTTTCGCAAAAAATATGTGAGTATTAAGACAATTGAAAAAATAAGGAAAAATATCCAAATCTGCTCAAATCTCCAAGGGATTTTAAGCCTCTCAATAATTTTCTCATACCCAGCTGGACCTATTAATTCATATATTATACCTGTAAGACCAAATATTGCTACTAATACAAAGGAAATTGTATTTATATAAAGCAAAATGGTTCCTATAATCTCTTTCATTTTAAGATATACCCCCTTTGAGCAGCTCTCTGCTTAGGATTTTTACTCTACATAGAAAAGGCAGTTTGTCTCCATGAATATGTTGCATACGCGTACGGTATTGCCTTCCCACCTACTGATTCTATTGTTGTGCTTAAGTCTGCTTCTTCCCAAATATGTAGGCAATTTGAATATCTATAAAACACTAGTCTGCATCGACAATTATTGAGCCGCATATTATTTATAATCCTCCTTAGATGCCCTTCAAGTCATTTTTCCTTTTCAGGTTTCGGGTAGTATGGAGTAAATGCGGGTTTAGTTCTAACTTGTTGATTCTTACCAATTTTTATTACCAAAAAGAAAACCAGCGCCATTGCAGTGCATATAAAAGGACCAAACAAAAGTAAAACCGAATCAAAGCCAACAAGTGGAATCATAATCAAAGCAAATAACAGACCTGAAATTACCGAAGCAACAACATAAAATGCAAACAACAGTAAGTACATTTTTAATTTTGGACGTGAAATTCTTAAAGTGCCCACAAGTATACTTTTACGATGATTCACTACAACGTCGTCGAGTTTATTCTTATCAAAATAGGACAGCAAGGCATCTATTCCTTTTTTTCTTACGAACTCTGACTCATCTATAGTAATGGGGATCAGACAGTAGAAGTTTATGACTTTCATTTCACTTACTGAAAGTCGAATGAACGTGTCAGCTGTTATAACAGAAATTGGATAAGCAACAAGCATATTTGATAATTCTGAATTGTTTGGATACGGTACCTCAGGATTCCCGTTTTGGACAGTATGTCCATAACCAATCCAAGAATTCTGGTCATAAGGCATTCTCGACAATTGTTTAAGTACTTTAATCGGCCAATTGTTTTCATGATCCATATCATTTTCAATTGGCCAATCTGGCGGCAAGGTTATCATAAGTTCACAGTATTCTTGCTCTTCGGCACGCTGTGGTATATTCATGTTCCAATTACTCATACCGCATGTTACGAAAGTATGATAATTTCGATCTGAATGAGGTTTTATATGAAGTATATCAATATGAAGTTGATCTGATACGATCTCATGAATTACGTCATCGACTTTCCCAAGGTGCATTTCAATATGCTCTAGAACTAATTCTTCATTATTCTGTTTTGATGAATCATCTCCGGATGATTCAATGTTATCTATGGAATTAAGAAATAAACTAGCTGGAAGAAAAGCAGTTCCACAACTTTTGTTATGGGCTACTTCCTCTATGGTCTTCAGAGCATTTTCTTTATCAATGTTTTGTTTATAAGCGACTATTGCAGCAGAAGAACGCACTTCCGGTAAGTTATGTTTCATCAATAGTAAAATAACCTCTCGAAATACTTCTTGATCCTTTTCAAGTTCAGCAAAAAGATCACTAATTTTTAACTGTATATTTTTTTGAAGTTTGCTTTTTTTTGATAGAAATACTTTGTTCCATGACACGTATAATGCAATCAATCTATCTGCATATTCCTTCACATTTTCATTATCCGTCATTTTGATGTTCCCCGTTTGCATCTGTTAAATATATTATCCCCCTAAACTCATATCTCTGTCCACATGTTTAGGTTTTGGCAATCACCCGATATGAGCCGTTAGTTGACTAGAGCACAAAAAAAGCGCCTATTTAGGCACTTTTCGCACCGCTTGGAGCGGATGATGGGAATCGAACCCACATAGTCAGCTTGGAAGGCTGAAGTTCTACCACTGAACTACATCCGCAAAGATGGTGACCCGTAAAGGACTCGAACCTTCGACCCACTGATTAAAAGTCAGTTGCTCTACCACCTGAGCTAACGGGTCATCTTTTTTGGCTGGGGTACCTGGATTCGAACCAGGGAGATGCCAGAGTCAAAGTCTGGTGCCTTACCGCTTGGCTATACCCCAAAAGGTAATGGTGGGGGGGGACGGATTCGAACCGCCGAACTCGGAGAGAATTGATTTACAGTCAACCGCGTTTAGCCACTTCGCTACCCCCCCAGAAGTTAACTGGGAGCCAACAAAATAAAATGGTGCCGGCTATAGGACTTGAACCCACAACCTACTGATTACAAATCAGTTGCTCTGCCAATTGAGCTAAGCCGGCACATATACTTGAGAAACGATGTAAAATAAATGGTGGAGGCTGAGGGGCTCGAACCCCCGACCCTCTGCTTGTAAGGCAGACGCTCTCCCAACTGAGCTAAGCCTCCATGCTCTTCTCAAGTGCCTTATAAATATAACATATGCGTTTTTTATCGTCAATACAAAATTGGGA
>JBGSTC010000011.1:0-3863 GCA_041736705.1 Erysipelotrichaceae bacterium | reverse complement strand
AACAGAAAGTCGAGGATACTTATCCATGGACATCAATGAAGAACTCAAGGATCCAAAGTATCGTGAAGCCTATTCGGAAACCAAGCTTTTCAACAAGATTTTGAAATTCGCCAAAACCGCCGGGACCAAGGTGATCTATCTTGCCTTACTGTTGTTTTACACCCTCCAGCAAGCTTCGACGCCAAAATGGGCGAAGTCGGTCATTATCGGAGCCTTGGGTTATTTCATCCTCCCGTTGGATTTCATCCCCGACTTTATCCCGATCGCCGGATTTTCGGATGATATCACCGCCTTGTTGTCCGTCATTGTCGCCGTCGCCATGTATGTTAATGAGGACACGAAAGCGAAGGCCAGGGCGAAAATGCGAGTTTGGTTTGGATCCTACGATGAAACCAAACTGGACGAGATCGACCACAAAATAGAAGAATCCGTTTGACGGATTGACCATAACCGCCTAATGAGATAGAAAAAAAACCCTTACGGGTTTTTTTACGTTAGGTTTGGTGCGCGTGACAGGACTTGAACCTGCATGGTTGCCCGCTAGATCCTAAGTCTAGTGCGTCTGCCAGTTTCGCCACACGCGCGTGAAAGCATTCCTATTCTATCATGGAAAAGCATCGTAATCAAGAATACAAGCGATGAATTCCACGGGAAAAGAAGCGTCGTCGACTTCGGGTCGGATCGACAGTCTGGATTCTCGTCCGGAAGATTCTCGTCGAAATCCTGGACATTGCAATCCATCGATCCATAAGAAAGAGAGCCGAAACTCTCTATTTTTCTTGGTCAAGGGCATGATAGATCGCATCCGCCACGCTAGGAAAAATCTTACGTGCGATCCGTTTCACTTCATCGCTTCCATTCTCGACCGTATAGCCGCCAAACCCTTCGATCATCAAAACATCGTTGAACGCATCCCCGATCACATGGATCTCCGGATCGATCTCCAAATGGTCGACGATGAATTCGATCCCCGTCTTCTTGCTTGTCCCAAAGGGTCCGATATCGATGTTTTCGTTGTTTGAGTAGCAACTCACCTGGCCGTAAAACAGCTCGTTGAGTTCTTTGGCGCATTTGTCCGCGTCGTTGAAATCCACGAAACTCGCAAACATGACGGCGACCTTCTTGCTTTGGATGATGTCATCCGCGCTTAGTCCGGTCAGTGTGGGTTTATAGTTGGGTTTCGGTTTGAAAATGTTGCGTCCGACCTTGAATCCGTCGTTGGCACCGTAGAGATAAAGGTCATAGGTCAGCAGATGATTTAGGATCGAAGGGATGATTTCGTTGGGGATCATCTTGAGAAGCAGGGTTTCTTCCTGATGGTTCTGGATTGCGCCGCCGTTGTTTCCGACCACGAAATCGACCGGGAAATCGAACTTGGTGATTTCATCACGCATGCTTAAGAGCGACCTTCCGGTCGCCATCCCGAAGAGATGACCTTGGGAACGTAAGTCGCGAATAGCCTGGATATCTTCTTGACTGACGCCGTTTCGATTCAGGGTTCCGTCATAATCACTGGCGAACAGGATCATTTCTTCGCCCTCACATAGATGATGGCTTCCATACCGGCCATCATCCCGTCGCTGACCGCTTTGGCGATCTGCATCGTTCCGATCGTGCAATCCCCCGCCGCGAAGAGTCCTGGGACGTTGGTGTGCCGTTTCTCATCCGTCACGATCTTGCTTCCATCGACCATCGCGCCGATCTTCAGTGCGAGATCGCTGGAGGAAGCACTTCCAAGGGCGATGAATAACCCGTCGACGGAAATCGTCGAACCATCCGCCAAACGGACGCCTTCGACGCCGTCCGTCCCGGTGATCTGTTCGATTTTCTGCGTATTGACGATAATTTCAGGCGGAAAGTCGACTTCCGGCGGAAGTCCATGGGTAAACAAGGTCAGTTTCCCGACCATGGGTAAGAGTTCCTGTGCTTCATGCAAGGCATAGGCACCGTGTCCGATGACCCCCACATGCTTGTTTCGGTAGAAGAACGCATCGCACACGGCGCAATAGGAAACGCCTTTGCCTTCGAGTTCCTTGACCCCCGGGATCTTCACCGTCGTCCTCGGGGAACCGGTGGCGATGACGACCGCCTTGGCATGGTAGCGGGTATGGTCGGTGTCGACGATGAAGTTCTCGTCCAGATCCATCGAAATCCCCGTCACTTGCCCATCGATGATCTCGATGCCCAGTTCTTTCGCCTGCGTCACCCCGGCTTTTAAAAGCGTGGGTCCGGAAATGGTCCCCACGCCGTAATAATTCGCGATTTTCTCAGTCTTTGCCAACGCACCGCCGTCTTTCGCGATGATCAGCACGTTCAGATTCGCACGTTTAACGTAAAGGGCGGCTTGGATTCCGGCCGGTCCTTTACCGAATACAATCACATCGAACATGATACCCTCCTAGTCTGCGAACGATTCGAACTCCGAGAACGTAAACATCAGTTCTTTCTCCAAGCGGATCTTCGCGCTTTCATATGTGTTCGTTTGGTCTCCATGACACAAGACAAGTTTGACGTTTGAGTAATGGCTACGATTCTCAAACAAGAAGCTGCGTACAGCCGCCGCGACCCGACTCGCATGAATCGGTGAAACGACGGTTAGGTGGTCGAACGAGCGAAGATCGGCGTTGATCTTGCGCAGCTTGACGCGTCTCCCCGACGTCGCCTGGAATCCACAGATCGGATAGGCCATCCATCCCGTCCATTTACGTACCGGGAGGATTTCAATCAACTCGGCCCCTGTTTTTTCGGCGATCGACGTGGCGATTTTGGCACAATGCCCTCCGATGGAATAATAGAGTACAGCTTGTTTCATGGCAGTCACCTCGCCTTATTTTACACCAAAACAAAAACAGATGGAAGAACCATCTGTTTAGGATACGGAAATAACGATGAAACCCTTCGCTTCCAACAATGAACGGACTTTCGCCTTGTCGGTCTCTTCGACCCGCATGACGAATTCGTTTGCCCGGTTGCGATACGCGGCGATGTGCGAAATCGAAATGTCGTTGTCGGTGAAGACACTGGAGAGCTCGGTGATCACACCGACTTTGTCTTCGGGGACGTCGACGACGATCCGTGTCCCTTTTTGGTGATAACCGAACAATTCGACAAACGCCTTCAGGATATCGCTGGTCGTGATGATCCCCAACAGGGAATTATCCTCACCCACGACCGGCAGACAGCCGATGTCTTTTTTCTCCATCGTATCCGCGGCTTCTTCGATCACCGCTTCTGCGGAAATCGTCACGACCTTGCGGATCATGATGTCCTTGACCTTCGTCTTGGACAAGAGATAGTTCATCTCATGGATACTGAAGGTCGACATGTTCGAAGGGGAATTCTCCTGGACGACGCCTTGCGTCACCAAGCCGACCAATTTCCCTTTCTCCACGACGGGGAGACGATGGATCTTATGCTCATGCATCAGATCTAAGACTTCGGAAATGGTTTGATCGGGCGTGACACAAATCGGATTCACGGTCATCTTATTTTTTACATACATGGTTTATCCTCCCAAGTATACTTTCTGTACTTCAGGGCTGCTCAGCAATTCGGCACCCGTCCCGCCCAGCACGATCGTTCCGGTTTCCAGTACATAGGCCTGGTCGGCGATCTTGAGGGCTTGCATGGCGTTTTGTTCGACCAAGAGGATGGTCGTCCCGCTCGCGTTGATTTCCTTGATGATATTGAAGATTTCACGAACCAATAACGGGGCCAACCCCATCGACGGTTCATCCAGCAGCTCCGCCCCTGCCGGGGCGGTGAAGGTTTGAGAGCGCCGGATCCACGGGTTGCCCCCCCACGCTCCATGCGGTTGTCGCCGCCGTGGGGGGCCGCTGCACCCGTGGCTACACACCTGCGTC
>JBGSTC010000033.1:0-69125 GCA_041736705.1 Erysipelotrichaceae bacterium | reverse complement strand
GGTTTTGAGAGACACCATCTCTCACATCCGGTGGTTATGGCAAAGTGGTCACACCTGTTCCCATCCCGAACACAGAAGTTAAGCACTTTTGCGGCAAAACTAGCTATGCATGCCATAGTGAAGATAGCTCGCTGCCGGATTTTAAGAAGAGCTCTTGCGAAAGAGCTCTTTTTTACTATACTTTATGGATACAAGAGGATATGCTATAATTCGAAACGTCAGGAGATACTATGAAGAAAGAAATCACAACGAAATCCGCCACCGAAACCAAAGCGTTCGGCGAAAAAATAGGCAAGATTCTCGGTGCCGGCTCATGCATCCTTTTAAGCGGGGATCTGGGTGCAGGGAAGACGACATTCACCCAAGGATTGGCCAAAGGCTTGGAAATCCATCGAACGGTGAGTTCGCCGACCTTTACGATCATGAAAGTCTATAAGGGTCGCTTACCCCTCTATCACATCGATGCGTACCGTCTGGAAGGGTTGCATCAGGACCTGGGATTTGAAGAGTTGATCGAAGACGAAGGCGTTACGGTCATCGAATGGCCGGATTATATGGTCGATCGGCTGCCCGAAGACTACTTGCGATTGGATATCACGCGTACCGGTGAATCCAGCCGTAAATTTAAATTGAGCAGCCATGGCGAAAAGTATACGAAACTCTTGGAGGAATTGGAACGATGAAAACCGTTTGCCTGGATACATCCCACCGTACATTGACGATCGCATTGATCGATCAGGATACATTGGTCTATACGTTTCAGAAAGACGCGTTTAAGGCGCAATCCGAAACCATCATGGTCGAACTGGACACCGCGTTTAAAAGCGTCGGCTGGGCACCGAAACAACTCGAAGCGATGGTGATCACGGATGGACCGGGTTCCTATACCGGAATTCGGATTGCGATGACGATCGCCAAGGTCATCTGCCAACAAGCCTCCCTTCCGCTCTATTGCGTATCGTCTTTACAATTGTTAGCCGGTATCCACGGAAAATCCGCGAGCGTGATGGATGCCCGCAGCCATCGTGTTTATTTCGGACTCTATGAAAATGGAAACCCCGTGATCGCAGATACCATTCTGGGCGTCGACGAGGTTCAGGATTTCATCGATGAAAAGACGATCGTCTATGGCGATGGCGTTTTGATCCATAAGGAAACGACGCTACCGGATCTAGGACGACGTTTTCTTGATCTGAAGCCGTATTGGAAACCGGTCGAGAACCTCCATACGCTTCAACCGCGCTATCTCAAGGAGAGCGAGGTTTACCTCAAACCATGATCCGGCCGATGGTCGTCCAGGATATTTCCCGGGTAAGCGAGATCGAAAAAGCGGTATTCACCAGCGCATGGTCGGCGGATGATTTTATGTATGAACTTACGGAGAATCCGTTTGGTCACTACTTCGTCGATGAGATCGATGGTATCATCGAGGGCTATATCGGGCTCTGGATTTTGTTTGACCAAGCCCAGATTACGACACTGGGCACGACATTGAATCAACGTCGCAAAGGGATCGCCAAACGACTGATGGAATTCGGACTACGCCACGCCTTTCAGAGCGGGGCGGAGCGGATTTCACTTGAAGTCCGGGTCGGCAACATCGCGGCGATCACGCTCTATGAATCCTTCGGGTTCCAACGTAAGGGGATCCGGAAAGACTATTATCAAGACAACCATGAAGATGCGCATCTGATGGTTTTGGAAAGGAATCAAGCATGGCAAAACTAAGAATACTCGCGATTGAAAGCAGTTGCGACGAAACCGCGGTCGCGATCGTGGAAGATGGGAAAATATTACTTTCCAACATCGTATCTTCGCAGATCAACGTCCATTCGAAATTCGGCGGAGTCGTCCCCGAGGTCGCCAGCCGCATCCATGTGGAAAACATCACGGTGGTGTTGCAGGAAGCCCTTAACAATGCGAACTTGACGATGGATGACATCGATGCGATCGCCATCACCCATGGTCCTGGCTTGGTCGGATCGCTCCATATCGGCATACAGGCCGCGAAGGCGTTGGCTTGGTATTACGGGAAACCTTTGGTCCCCGTCCATCATATCGCCGGGCATATCTACGCCAACCGGTTCGTGGATGACATCGAGTACCCGCTTTTGGCTCTGGTCGTTTCAGGCGGACATACGGAACTCGTCTATCTCAAAAGCGAGTTCAGTTTCGAGATTCTGGGGACGACCCAGGACGACGCGATCGGCGAAGCCTATGATAAGGTCGCGCGTGTCATGGGGTTACCTTATCCCGGCGGTCCGGCGATCGACAAACTCGCAAAAACAGGGGTCAAACATTATCGGCTTCCAAAAGTTAAAACGGAGAACGATCTCGACTTCTCGTTTAGCGGTCTGAAGTCGGCTGTTTTGCAGTTCTACGCCCAGAAGACGAAAATCAAGGAAGAAGTCGTTCCTGCCGATTTGGCCTATGCGTTTCAGGAAGCCGCGTTAGGCGAGATTCTGCAGAAATCGAAGATCGCGATCGAACGGTTCGATGCGAAACACTTCGTCCTTGCTGGAGGGGTCGCGGCGAATTCACGTCTACGTGAATTGATCGTCAATCTTAAAGACGATTATCCGCACCTGAAAATCACGATCCCACCGATGTGGTGTTGTACGGATAACGCGGCGATGATCGCCATGGCAGGAACTCTTGCCTACTTGGCGGGGCATCGCGCCGGATTGGATCTTTCAGCGGATCCGGGCCTCGAATTATAAGTATAAATTAATAAACCTTTCACAATGATGCAACTATGTGTTATTATTAACAAGGTAGGTGATCCCAATGAAATCCAATAAACATGTACCTAAGGCTACTCTGCAACGTTATCCCGTCTACTTGAAAGCACTTCGTAAACTCAGCAATCTGGGTGTACAACGCATCATGTCCCGTGAACTCTCGGAATTCGTCGACATTGAGCCGACGACGATCCGCCGGGATTTCTCTTTCCTAGGTTCGCTGGGAAAGCAAGGTTACGGTTATGAGGTCAACAAGCTGATCGAGATCTTCAACGGGGAACTCGGAGGTAATTTCGACGAGAAAATCATCATCGTCGGAGCGGGTAATCTAGGCCGCGCTTTGATGAACTACAACCGTTGGAACCACGTGGTCGGCGAAATCGCCTGTGCGTTCGACGTCATGCCGCATAAACAAGGGAATATGTATGAAATCCCGGTTTATCCCATCGAAATGCTGAAGGAAAAGATGCCTCCGGGATGCCGGATCGCGATTCTGACCGTTTCGAAAGACGTCCAGGAAACCGTCAACCTCTTGGTTGAAAACGGCATCAAGGGCATCGTCGATTTTACGCATGAACATATCCAAGTCCCCAAAGGCGTTCGGGTGAAACCGGTCGATGTCGTATCGATGGTCCAAGAACTCGTCTTTGAAACCAATTCATTAAAATAAGTCCATTTCGGACTTTTTACTAAAGGAGCAACCATGGTTACATTTATGACAGTACGCGAACTCTATGAACTTGCCGGTGAAGGTTCGCAAATCGAGCTCGACGGAATCGAGTATGTGCAGTTGCAGGGTTGGGTACGTACCAACCGTAACAGCAAGGCGATCGGATTCATCGAACTGAATGACGGAAGCTACTTCCGCAACTGCCAATTGGTCTACAACGACACCTTGCCGAATTTCGAAGAGGCGATCAAATATCTGACCGGAACCGCGATCACGGTGACCGGTCTGTTTAAGCGTACGCCGGAAATGAAGCAGCCGTTTGAAATCGAAGTTAAGGAAATCATATTGGAAGGTGCCTGCGACGCGGCGTATCCTTTACAAAAGAAACGCCACTCGTTTGAATACCTCCGCGAGATCGGTCATCTGCGTCCCAGAACCAACACGTTCTCCGCGGTTTTCCGCGTACGCTCCGTCCTCTCGATGGCCATCCACGAATTCTTCCAGAACCAAGGCTTCGTTTACGTTCACACGCCGTTCATCACCGGGAACGATGCGGAAGGCGCGGGTGAAGTGTTCACCGTCACGACGCGCGAAGACAACAAGTATGAAGAAGACTTCTTCGGGAAGAAAGCCAGCCTTACCGTCTCTGGCCAATTACAAGCCGAAGCGTTTGCGCTTGCGTTCCGCGATGTGTATACTTTCGGACCGACCTTCCGCGCCGAAAACTCCAACACCGCCCGCCATGCGAGCGAGTTCTGGATGATCGAACCGGAAATCGCATTCGCCGACCTGCAAGACAACATGGATCTGATCGAAGACATGGTCAAGTCATGTATCACTTATGTCCTGGAGAACGCTCCGGAAGAAATGAAGTTCTTCAACCAAATGATCGATCCGACCTTGTTGGAACGATTGGAGAAAGTACGTACGTCGGACTTCAAGAGAATGCCGTATACCGAAGCGATCGAACACTTGAAAAAAGCGGACGTGAGTTTCGAATACCCAGTTGAATGGGGAACCGACCTTCAATCCGAACATGAACGCTATCTTTGCGAAAAGGTGGTCAACGGTCCGGTGTTTTTGATCGACTATCCCAAAGAAATCAAATCCTTCTATATGCGGGTTAACGAAGATCAAAAAACCGTGGCGGCGTGCGATTTGCTTGTCCCGTCGGTCGGCGAATTGGTCGGCGGCTCGCAGCGTGAAGAGCGTCTTGAGATGCTGCAGAAGCGCATGGCTGAAATGGGTGTGCATGAAGAAGGCTTGGAATGGTATCTGGATCTACGTCGTTTCGGGGGTTGCAAACACGCCGGGTTCGGGCTCGGGCTTGAACGTTTCTTAATGTACATCACGGGCATCCAAAACATCCGCGATGTCATTCCGTTCGCACGTACGCCGAAGAACCTGCTTTTCTAGACCATGGATTACATTCTGAAAACCAACCCTGACGGCAGCGTCGTCACGGTCGCCGATGTCCAGCATGTCTTGTTGGAGATGCTGAAGGATATCGACGCCTTATGTCAGAAACACCAGATCCCATATTTTCTTAACGGAGGATCCGCCTTGGGCGCCGTCCGCCACAAAGGGTTCATCCCTTGGGACGACGACGCGGACATCGCGATGATGCGCAGCGATTACATCCGACTCCAATCCGTTCTCCATGAACTTGGCGAAGGATACATCGCACATTGCTTCGATACCTATCCCGAATACAACGTCACCATACCGGGCATGAAAATCCGCAAAGTGGGTACATACCTCAAGGAAACCAACAGTTTGCTTGAAAACAAATGCAAGGATAGCGACGGGGTTTTCGTCGATGTCTTCATCTACGACCATGTCAACAAGAACCCTCTGCTCGATTTACCGTTACGCTTGATCAACGTCTTATTGATGCCGATCATCGTGTTCATCGAGAACCTGAAGATCAATCCTTTGCCGTTGAAGAAACTTTACGTGTTCAACGCGATCCTCTATGGCAAACTCAACAAGAATTCCGATCATATCGGATTCGATTTGACATGGACCTACAAGAATCCGTTCAATCCGTTCATCTTCAAGAAGAGCGACATCTATCCGGTACAATACGTACCCTTTGAAGACACGACCCTGCCGATCGCCAATAAACCGCATGAATACTTGTGCGTCGCGATCGCACCGTCCTATATGACGCCTCCACCCGTCGCGAAGCGTCTACCGAAACACATCGTCGATATCCGTCTGTAAAGGAGGGCACCATGAGTAAAATCCAACGTAGCTATGTTCCGCGCACACAGCGTAAGATCCGCTGGCGCATCGTCGCGCCGTTGTTGGTTCTGGCTGCGCTTCTTTTCTATATGGCGATCGTCTTCTTCTGGCCTAAAGACAATGTCGAACCGGTGATCCCGTTTACGATCTGCGACTACGGCGCCACGAAAACCAAAGACCTGCTTCATGATCGTGTCTATGATGAAACGGTCGAACTCGGAGACTATCTTTTGTATGGCGAAACGTTGAACCTGTTTCAGTCGACCTACGATACGGCCGTCGATGACGGATTCGTCGGCAAGACGATGAAACTCTATGATCTTTGCCGCATCGATGAAGGAACCGACGAACCGGAATATACCTTCTTGTTGGAAAACCTGGTCGACGGTCAAATCCCGCTTGAGAATCTTGAACCGGGTTTCTATGAAATCTATGTCACCCAGGATCTGATCAGTAAACGCATCATTAAGTCAGAAGCGATCAAAGACCGTTTCTATACGATACGAAGAACGGAGAACACAGGGAAATCCGTCGATTTACTGGCGGATAAACGCCTCGCGAACACCGCGGACGACCAACCGGCGTTGATGGACAAGAACTATGTTTTTCTGAATGTCGCAGCGAGCGAGATCCCGACGGAAATCGCCGATATCTATATCGAAGCCGGCCATCGTACTCGTAGTGGTGGTGGCGTCGAGACCGGTCGAAGCGCGAACGGTTTGGTCGAAGCGGAAGAAACCTATAAAATGGCGCTTCGCATGAAAGAAGAATTCGAGAAGTACGGGCTGAAAGTCGTCCTCGCAAGAGAGGATGCCGAGGTCGTCGTCGATAGTTACGGATTGGATGGAAGACTTCATAAAGCCTATCAGGCGCAAGCCAAGTATTATATCGAAATCCAACTCAACGGGAGTTCGAACCCTTCCGTCCGCGGACAACAGATTTTCTATTCGTCGTTCTCCAGCAACCGCTTGGCCACCACGATCTTTAAGTCGTTGATGGACGTTCCGGGGTTCAAACCCACTTCGATTTATACCAAAGGCAACATCCCCGGTGTCAATGCCAGTTCGCGCGACTCCGGACTGGATGCCCGTCCGACCATCCGGGAATCCGGTGGGCGGATATTGGCAGCCGGGACCTACAGTGAACTCAGCCGTGAAGGGAACGGCTCGTTCGCGGCGGATGCGATCTTAGGGATGCAGACGCTGACGATCGAATACGGGTTCATCACCAACACCGCCGATGCGAGTTTCTGGAAACAGAACTTGGATGAGTTGGCGGTTAAAACCGTCGAAGGGTTTGTCCAACATCTTCAGCTTAACTTGATCACCAACCCGTAGAAAGGGTCATCATGCAGTATCAAATCAATAAAGGTTCGAAATCGTTCGGACCTCAGGAAGTATTCAGCGATATCCAGTTCGAACTGAAAGACGGCGAGAAAGTCGCCCTTGTCGGACGGAACGGCAGCGGGAAAACCACCTTGCTGAAAATCATCGCATCGGAATTGGATCTGGATTCCGGTGAAATCCACCGACCGCGGGATTTGACGGTCGGTGTTTTAGCGCAAACAAGTTTCAGCGACGAAACATTGACGGTCAATCAGGAACTCATCGCCCTTTACCAGCCGGTGATCGACCTACAGGCGAAACTCGAGGAACTGACGCATCGAATGGTCCAGGACCATAGCGATGCCATCCTCGATGAGTATGCCCGCGTCGAACATGAATTCGAAGAAATGCGCGGTTATACCTGGAAACAGGAAATGATGACCGTGGTCACGAAATTCGGGTTTAGCGAACCGGATCTCGATCGTCAAATCGGCACGTTCTCCGGCGGACAAAAGACACGGCTGGCTTTCGTCAAACTTCTTCTGTCCAAACCCGACATCCTGCTTTTGGACGAACCGACCAACCATCTCGACATGGCGACGATCGAGTGGCTTGAAACCTATCTCAAATACTATGAAAAAGCGGTTGTTTTCGTATCCCATGACCGGATGTTCATCGACCACGTCGCGCAGATCGTCTGGGAGATGGAGTTCGGCAACCTGACACGCTATGTGGGCAACTATACCGAGTATTCCAGACAAAAGGAACTCAACCAGGAAAGACAACTTTCGGCGTTCAAGCGTCAGCAAAAAGACATCAAACGACTGGAAGAACTAATTGAAAAGTTCCGCTATAAAAAAAACAAGGCGGCATTCGCCCAATCGAAAATCAAGTACCTCGACCGGATGGAACGCATCGACGCCCCCAAGTCCGACCAAAAGAACTTCAGAACGAAGTTCCATTCCCGTCTAAGGGGAGGGAAGACCGTATTTACATGCAAAGACTTAATGATCGGGTATGATAAGCCCTTGGCCACGATCAACATGGAAATTCTCAGCGGACAGCGGATCGCCGTGATCGGCCCCAACGGCCACGGGAAATCGACCTTTCTGAAAACACTCATGGGGATCATCCCGCCTCTTTCCGGCGACATGCTTCTCGGCCATCAAATCGAAACCGGGTACTTCGACCAGGACCTGGCCGTATTCACATCGGGTCGTAGTCTTCTCGAAGAATTGTGGGATAGCTATCCCGACCTCACCCATACCCAAGTACGTACGATCCTCGGCAGTTTCCTTTTCACCGCCGATGAAGTGTTCAAGAGCGTCGATGTGCTCTCCGGGGGAGAAAAAGTACGCTTGAGCCTGGCGAAACTCATGCTCGACCAAGCGAACTTCATGATCCTCGACGAACCGACCAACCACTTGGATTTGTTGGGTAAGGAAGCTCTCGAAGACGCCTTTAGCGAGTATGAAGGGACGATCCTCTTTGTTTCCCATGATCGCTACTTCATCCAGAAAATGGCAACCGGCGTGTTGCATATCGAAAACGGCGAAGCGAACTATTTCCCGTTGAAATTCGAGGAGTATGCCGAAATCCCAAAGGAAGTCCCGAAAGAGACGATCGAAAAAGAAGTCAAGCAACAGAAGCAACTTCAAGTCAAAGATCTGAAAAAAGAAATGGTCAAGCTTGAAAAGAAAATATCGGAGAAGGAAGATGAGTTGGAGGAGATGCGCGAAAAGCGCTACGACCCCTACTATTACCACGACTACCGCAACATGCAGGAACTGGATGCGAGCATCGACACCTTGCACAATGAGATCGCAGGATACATGAAATCCTGGGAAACCATTGCCGAAGAACTGGAAAACGTTGGGAAAAACGATGAAAATCGTGTATAATATTATCGCAATTGAAAGAGGAGGACACTATGGCAAATTGTCTTGTTGCACAGTCCGGCGGACCGACTTCGGTCATCAACGCCACCTTGGCCGGAGTCGTTAAGGCCAACCAATTAAACCCGATTTATATGACCGTTTACGGTGGTTTGAACGGAATCGAAGGCATCCTGCAGGAACGCATGGTCGATTTGACGAACATGAGCGAAGATGAAAACCGTATCTTGCGTCAAACGCCGTCCAGCGCGCTTGGATCCTGCCGTTACAAATTGAAAAGAACCAACATCGCCGATTTTGAAAAATTGATCCAAGTCATGGAGAAGTACGATATCGAAACCTTGTTCTATATCGGCGGCAACGACTCCATGGATACGGTCTATGCATTAAGCGAATATGCCGAGAAGAAGGGCATCACCAACCGTCGTTTCGTCGGTTGCCCGAAAACCGTCGACAACGACTTGATGGTCACCGACCATTGCCCGGGATACGCATCCGCCGCGAAATTCATCGCGACGACCGCGCTTCAAACCTGGTTGGACTTCAACGTCTATACCCGTCAGGAAGTCTTCGTCCTTGAAACCATGGGACGCGATGCCGGCTGGTTAGCCGCATCCGCCGCGTTGAGCGGTGTCGTCGACTTGGTCGTATTGCCTGAAATCCCCTTCGACAAGGAAGTCTTCCTTGAAGAAGTCCGTAAATCGATGACGGAAAAGAACAAGTGCTACATCGTCGTTTCCGAAGGCGCCCGTTATGCGGATGGAACTTATCTTGCCGCCGCGGAAGCGAAAAACGACGGGTTCGGCCATGCCGTCCTCGGCGGAGCCGCCAACGCGATCCGCGACATGATTTTGGACTCTGGTGCATCGAACCGCGTCAAAGTCCAGGATTTGAGCACCGCGCAACGTTGCCACGCCACCGAGCAATCCTTGGTCGACGTCGAAGAATCCTTCAAGTTGGGCATGAGCGCGCATATGCGCAGCATGGACAAAGCCTTCACCGGCCAGATGGTCGGCGTGAAGCGTAAACCCGGTGCCGAATACGACGTCGAGTTCTTCGCCACGGCCGCCAGCAACGTCGCCAACCATGTGAAGAACTTCCCGGTCGAATGGGCGCTGCCGAACTACCGTGGTGTGACGCAAGATGCGATCGACTACATGAAGCCCTTGATCCAAGGGTCCCCAGTCGTATTGATGGACGGCGGATTACCGGCGTTTGTTAAACCTTACTACAAGAAATAATCCCGAAAGCACCTGGAAACAGGTGTTTTTCTTTACATCGGCTCAAAAACATATAAAAAAACCGGAGTTTTTCCGGTTTGTTTTCGATTGGCGGAGGAAGCAGGATTTGAACCCGCGCGAGCCTTGCAACTCCTATCGGTTTTCGAAACCGACCTCTTCAACCACTTGAGTATTCCTCCAGCGTTTTCAAGTATATCAAAAAAAAACAGGCTTGTCGACAGTTTTCCAGCAGAGAAGTACGGGGAAAGACATTGTTAAGAATTGCTCTGAAAATAATGAAAGAATATGAAACAAATATGTAATTTGTTGCGGAAACTTGCCGTAAATGTGAAAGGGAAGTGAAATAATCATTGACACTACCCAAACGGACAGATAAAATAGATACATAGTACAAATGTACTTTCTACAGGAGGGTTAAGATGAAAAAGTTACTAGTAGCCCTTTTTGTGGCAGCGATCGCTTTGACCGGCTGCGCCAAAAAGGAAGTTGTCTACCGTAACGACTACAACTATGTCTATACTGCCGATATCGAGCAGTTGGACTACACTGTAACGTATCAGTCTTCCAACCACGAGCACATCGCGAACTTCGTCGATGGCTTAATGGAACACGACACGTTAGGTAACTTAGTCGGTGCGCTTGCCGAATCCTACACTGTTAATGCTGACGCTACCGAATTCGTATTTAAACTCCGCAAGGGTGTTAAATGGGTAACCGTCGAAGGTGAAGAATATGCAGAAGTCACCGCCAATGACTGGGTAACCGGTTTGCAACACGGTGCCGATTTCAATACCGAAACCGGCTACATCCTTGAAGGCGTTATCAAAAACTATGCCGAATACACCTCCGGCGAAGTCACTGACTTCTCCCAAGTCGGTATCGAAGCGGTTGATGATTACACCTTGAAGTTCACCTTAGTTGAATCGACTCCTTACTTCCACACGATGACCACCTACGGTGTATTGTTCCCGGTCAACAAAGAGTTCCTGCTTTCCAGAGGAACCGGTTGTGAACTTGGAAACCCGGATCCCGCGAACTGCGATTTCGGAACCACCGAAGGCGACACCATCCTTTACAATGGTGCGTATCTATTAGCTGTCAATACTCCGAAATCTGAAATCCGCTACACCGCGAACCCGACGTACTGGGACAAGAAAAACGTCTTCATCGAAAACGTTAAATTGACCTTCTACGATGGATCCGATCCGGATAGCCTGTTCAGAAACTTCGACGATGGCAACTTGTCCGCTGCGCCGGTTTACACCGACAACGAAGCGACCTATGCGATCGCCAAAGAAAAATACGGCGACTCGATCTTCATCGGCCGCTTGACCACCGTCACGTACTACATCAGCTTCAACTACGACCGTCAAGCTTATGCGAACTTCAACGATGCGACGAAAGTCGTTTCCCCGAAGACCGACAAGCAAAAAGCCGATACGAAGCTTGCGATCTTGAATGAAAACTTCCGTACCGCGATCTTCCGTGGTATCGACCGCGCCGCCATCAACGCCCAAGGCGTCGGCGAAGAGCTGAAACTCAATGCATTGCGTAACACCTATACTTCCCCGAACTTCGTTTCGACTTCCGATGGCAAATCTTACGGTGAATTGGTAAGTGCCGCTTTGACCGAAATCGATTCCGAATTGTTCCCGGCGGGCTTCGACCTCTCCGACAGCCAAGATCCGTATTTCGATGCTGATGTTGCTGCCGCCAAGATGGCGCTTGCCAAGACCGAACTTGAAGCTCAAGGCGTAACCTTCCCTGTCGCGATCGACGTCGTCGGTTATGGACCGAGCCAAAAGAACATGAATACCCGTTTGGCATACAAGACGATGTTGGAATCCAGATTCCCGGGCTTAGTCCAAGTCAATATCGTCGTTGCCGAAACGACCGATGACTACTACAACTCCTTCTACTACAACAACGAAGGTTCGCAGAGCAACTACGACATCAACGTCGGTTCCGGTTGGGGTCCTGACTATGGCGACCCGAAGACCTACGTCGCTACCTTCTCGCCGATCAACGGTGACTTGTTGAAGGGCTTAGGTTTCGATCCGGGTGCGGATATGAACACTGCTGCTAAAGAAGCTGCCGGTTTCTTCGATTTCGAAGAACTGAATGTCGCTGCCGAATCCGAAATCGCTGATCTTGACCTGCGTTATGAACTCTATGCCAAAGCCGAAGCTTTCTTGATCGGTCACGCATTGATGCTCCCGAACGTATCTCAAGGCGGTGTCTTCCAAGTTTCCCGCGTAAAACCGTACACCCAATCTTGGGCTGACTACGGAATCAGTGATTACAAGTTCAAATTCCGTCAGGTTACTGACCATGTCATTACCCTGGAAGAACGTGCCGAAGCCAAGGAAGCTTGGGAAAAAGCACGCGCGAAGTAGTCGTAAGTTTACATCTGATTAACGATTGTACAAAAGGATTAGGACACAATTCTAATCCTTTTGTTCTCACGAGGTAAGAAATGAAAAAATACATTTTTATCAGGTTCCTTCGTTCGTTGTTTTCCATATTTATGGTTACGACCATCGCGTACCTTTTGATCTTCTCCTTAGTGCCGCGATATCGCATTTTTCAGTCTGACCAATTGTGGGCGAAACTCACATCAAAACCTGATACTTTGAAGGCTTACGAATTCAACAAGTACGAAGAGTTAGGTTACCTTAAATATGTCGAACAACAGGAAATTTGCCGTAACGAGTTTGGCAATACATCAGAAGACTATTTCGAATGTATGG
This sequence comes from Erysipelotrichaceae bacterium, assembly GCA_041736705.1. Lineage (GTDB taxonomy): Bacteria > Bacillota_I > Bacilli_A > Erysipelotrichales > Erysipelotrichaceae > GWE2-51-13. Next base: position 56,256 of record JBGSTC010000033.1, on the reverse strand, counting down.
ATATCAACTCAAGCAAGTTCGCTGCACTCAAGTCTGAACTCGAGTCCGATGGATGGATTTTTGGTGTTTTCGCAACGACGAACACCGCCTATGCATCGAAAGAAATCTCGATTCTGGAACGTGTAACTTCGTTCTACTTGAATATGTTCGTTTTCGACCACCCGAATAAAGTCAAAGACGAAGCGAATCCGGATCTTGACCGTAAGATCTACATTGGAAAGGACTGGAGCGGTAGACCAGCCTTATTATGTAGCGGTTGTGATCATAAATATCTTGTCTATGTCGATGGTAATTTCCCGTTCATCCACCAAAACTGGATTACTTTGTACTTCGGGATTTCCTATCCGTCGTTCGGAGGCATGCCGGTTTTGGAAGTCATGACGCAATCCCAAGGTGAAGCCGTCCAAAAGGAAATCACTTTCCCGACCGGCGTCACCCAAAGCAGCAGCGTCAGCGAATATTCCTGTACGTATAAGTACACGTTGGACCGCTTGGATACGTTGAAATACACCGATAACTACGCGGACTGCGCAACCATTCGAAAAGACCCCTCCATGATGGGTATCTCTTTCAGAATGGGCATCTTCGCTTTGATTTTCTCTTACATGATTTCGATCCCGATGGGCATCTACATGAGTTCCCGTAAAGGAAAGCTGATCGACAAGATCGGTATGGGATACATCGTGTTCGTCATCGCCGTTCCGACTTTGGCGTACATCTATTTGTTCCGCTATCTCGGATCTTCGTTCCTTGGATTACCGGACACCTTCCCGATGCAGGGAGCCGGGTCGTTCGCGTCCTGGATCCTGCCCGTCATTTCCTTGTCCTTGCCGAGCATCGCCGGTCTGTTGATGTGGGTTCGCCGTTATATGGTTGACCAGACGACCGCCGAGTATGTACGCTTCGCACGATCCAAAGGATTGTCTCAATCCGAAATCTTCTACAAGCACATTCTACGCAACGCCATCATTCCGATCGCGCACGGTTTACCGGGTAGCATCATCGGAGCCATCGGCGGAGCGATCATCACCGAGCGCATCTATGCGATTCCGGGTATGGGCAAAATGCTGCCGGATTCCATCAATGTCTTTAATAACAACGTCGTCATCGCCTTGACGTTCATCTTTACGGCGCTTTCGATCTTGTCGGTTCTGTTGGGCGACATTCTGATTACGTACCTCGATCCGCGGATCAGCCTTAACGAGAAGGGAGGTCGCAGATAATGGATAAGAAATTCCTATTCGTCGAAATCGACGAGCAAGCTTCCGAACACATCGCCGCACCTCATTATTCTTACTGGAAATCGGTTTTCCGTACCTTCTTCAAGAGCAAGTTAGCCATCGCGATGTTGATTCTTGCCACCGTGATCTTCTCGATAGCGATGATTCAACCGCTATTCTCCAATTACGATCCGCTATCGTCTCCGAATATTCTAGACTTCTCATTGCGTTTCAATCCTCCCAACGCGCAGAACTGGTTCGGTACCGACAATGTCGGCAACTCCCTCTTCGATGCGGTTTGGGCCGGGACGCGCACATCCATCTTGATTTCATTCATTTCCACCGCGATCAACTTGACCTTGGGCATCGCCGTCGGCGCGTTCTGGGGATATTCCAAGAAGTTCGACAAAGTCATGCTTGAAATCTATAACGTCGTCGCCAACGTTCCGTTCCTGTTGGTCGTCACGATGATGCTGTATGTCATCGGTTATGGATTCTGGAAGTTGATTTTCGCGCTGACCATCACCGGTTGGTTCGGCATCGCATATTTCATCCGTACGCAAGTCATGATCATCCGTGACCGCGAGTACAATCTCGTTTCCAGATGCTTGGGCACGCCGACATCCCGCATGATCACCCGCAACATCCTGCCTTATTTGACCTCGGTCATCGTAACCTTGTTGTCGCGTGAAATCCCGGTCATCATTTCGACCGAATCCGTCCTGTCTTTCCTTGGCATCGGTCTAACCGCCGCCACGCCTTCGTTGGGTCGGATGATCAGTCAATACACGTCGTTCATCAACGCCTATCCTTATCTGTTCTGGATTCCGGTCAGCATTCTGGCGAGCGTCTCGATTTCGTTCTATATCGTCGGACAAACGTTTGCGGATGCTTCCGATCCGAAAACACACATGTAGGAGGCCACCATGGAAAAAAATGTCATTTTATCCGTAAGGGATCTTGTTGTAAAGTTCCATGTCCGTGATCGGATTTTAACGGCCATTCGTAACATCTCGCTTGATTTATATGAGAATGAAACGCTTGCCATCGTCGGTGAATCCGGCTCGGGCAAGACCGTCATGACCAAGACCTTCACCGGTATGTTGGAAAGCAACGGTTTTATCGCAGGCGGTAAGATTTTCTTCGAAGGACGCGACCTGGCCGCGATCACATCCAATAAGGAATGGGAAAAGATCCGCGGAATCAAGATCGCGACGGTCTTCCAAGACCCGATGTCGTCCCTCAATCCGATCCGTTCGATCGGTTCGCAGATTACCGAAGTCATCAAGAAACATCAAGGCAAAGACGGCGCCGAAGCCAAGCAACTCGCCATCGACCTCATGAACCGCGTCGGGATCCCCAATGCGGCGGATCGTTTCAACGAGTATCCTTTCCAGTATTCCGGGGGGATGCGCCAACGGATCGTCATCGCGATCGCACTGGCATGCCGTCCGCAAATCCTCATCTGCGATGAACCGACGACCGCCTTGGACGTCACCATCCAGGCCCAGATCCTTCAATTGATCAAGGATCTGCAGAAGGAATTCCATTTCACGACGATTTATATCACCCATGACCTTGGCGTCGTCGCCAATGTCGCGCAACGCGTCGCGGTCATGTATGCCGGTCAGATCGTCGAATACGGCACGGCGGAAGAAATCTTCTATTCGCCGAAGCATCCGTATACCTGGGCATTGTTGTCCAGTCTACCGCAATTGGGGATCAAGGGTGAACGTCTCTATTCGATTCCGGGAACGCCCCCCTCGTTGTTCAACGAAGTGAAAGGCGATGCTTTCGCACCGCGCAACCCGTATGCGATCGGCATCGATTTCGAAGAGGAACCTCCGTTCTTCCAAATTTCGCAGACGCACCAGGCGAAAACCTGGTTGTTGGATCCCCGTGCCCCGAAAGTCGAGCCGCCTGTTGCGATTCGTGATCTGCATGGACGCATCACTGCGATTCTGAAAGGTCAGGTATCAAAGTAATGGAACGCGAAGTCATTTTATCCGTCCGCGACCTCGAAGTCAGTTTCCCGAAAGGGAAGGGACGCTTCATCGCCGTCCGCGACGCGAATTTCGATATTTACAAGGGTGAAACGTTCGCCCTCGTCGGTGAATCCGGTTCCGGAAAAACCACGATCGGACGTTCGATCATCCGTATCAATCCGACCTCCAAAGGAAAGATCATCTTCGAAGGGAAAGTCATCAACGAGAAGCTTTCCGCCGAAGAAGACCGTCAAGTCATCAAGAACATCCAGATGATTTTCCAAGATCCCGCCACGTCCCTCAACGAACGCGCGACGATCGACTATATCATTTCCGAAGGATTGGTCAACTTTAAGATGTTTAAATCGCAGGAAGAACGCAAGGCGAAGGTTGTTCAATCGTTGGCCGAAGTCGGTTTGTTGCAAGAACACGTCACCCGTTACCCGCATGAATTCTCAGGCGGTCAACGTCAGCGTATCGGGATTGCACGCGCCATGGTCATGGAACCGAAACTCATCATCGCCGATGAACCGATTTCCGCCCTTGACGTTTCGATCCGTGCGCAGGTGCTCAACCTGATGAAAACGTTGCAGGAAGAAAAAGGGCTGACCTACCTGTTCATCGCCCATGACCTTTCCGTCGTGCGCTTCATCTCCGACCGCATCGCCGTCATCCATCTTGGACGCATCGTCGAATTGGCGAATACCGCCGACTTGTTCCTGCATCCGCTTCATCCGTATACCCGTTCTTTGTTGTCGGCCGTCCCGATGCCCGATCCGATCAGTGAAAAGGCCAAGGAATTAATGGTCTATACCGAGAACCTTCATGACTACAGCGTCCACCAACCTTCGTTTGTGGAAATTACGCCGGGTCACTTCGTTTGGGCGAACGAGCCTGAGTTGGAACAATACAGAGAGCTGCTGAAGTAATCAAAGGGAGCCTTAACGGGCTTCCTTTTCCTATGGTTGTTAATAAAAGGGGTAGTATCACAACTAAATTCGAATTCAATGTACTATTCTGCAATACATTCACAAATTCATGGTTAAACGAAGATACTTTTATTGAAAATGCCATTTTATGGGAGTATACTTTTATAGTCATTCAAGGAGGTATCCCTTTGGAAGAAATTATCCGTCGAATTCTCGCTGCCGACTTGGCGGCACAAGAAAAACTGCAGAACGCCGAAGAAACGTCTAGGCAAGTCCTCAAGCAAGTCCAACTCGATAAAGTACGCGTCGAGGAAGAGGTTTGGAACGCCGCCAAACATTTCGTCGAGCATGAGAAGGGGAAACTCGCCCAACAACTGTTCGCGGCTCGACAAGAACAAACCCGCGCCTATGCGGCATCGTTGGTAACGCTGGAAGAATCGTTCGCCAAACAGCGGGAAACATGGCGCAAGGAGATCTTAGAGCGTTGTCTCAATCAAGAATAGCGAATCGAACAAGGAGGGTGCGACATGTCAGGTTCCTTCTCCAGTAACGCGATGGCCTCGAAAGCCAAGGCGATGTACGGAAAACGACTGAAGGAAACCGATTATCAAGAACTGCTACGCCGGCGATCGGTCAACGAAATCGCCGCTTATCTGAAAAACGAAACCGGATATAAGGATATCCTGACCGGAATCAACGAACATTCGATCCATCGCGGTCATTTGGAAATGTTGATCCGTCAGCGATTCTTCCTGATTTTCCTCCAGTTGATCCGATATGGCGATACCGCCAAGAGCAGTTTCTATAAATACGGGATCTTTCTTATCGAAATCAAACAAATCCTCGTCACGATCCGTGCGTTCAATGACAAAGACCGTTCCACCCAGATTGCGCAAATGCCGATCTTCGCGGGGAAATATACGTCTTTCGATCTTGAAAAACTGGTTGTCGCAACGGATTACGACCAATTATTGGAAGTGCTTAAAAATACGGTCTACTATGAAGCGTTGAAACCCCATCGTCCGAAGAGCAACGATGATTTCGATTATACGGTCTGTGAAGTCGCGCTGAAGGCGGTCTATTACCGACAGGTGAACGCCATCATCGAGAAGGAATTCTCGGGCGAAATCAAGAAACAGATGAAAGAAATCTTCAATACGCAAATCGAATTGGATAACGTCACGAAAATCTATCGCTTGAAGAAGTACTATAAGGCATCGCCGGAAGAAATCGAAAAAGTGTTGAACCCGACCTTCGAGCGCATCCCGAAAAAGAAGCTGATCGAATGGATCGAAACCTGCGATGCGGAAACCTTCCTTCAGAAAGTCTCCGAATCCGCCTACAAGAACTATATCGACGACAAGAATTTCGTTTTCATCGAGTACCACACGGATGCGATCCACTATAACCTGAACAAACACATCATCCGATTCTCGTCCAATCCGGACTTGATCTTGGTGGCGTTTCTCGGGTTGTTGGAAATCGAAATCCAGAACATCATCGATATCATCGAAGGCGTGCGGTACAACGTCGAGATCGACAAGATCAGCAAACTGCTGATCTACTAGAAAAGAAGGTGTAAAATGGCAATTGAGAAAATGCGGCTCTTACGTTTGGCCGGTTCGAAAGAAAACATCGAAAAAATCCTGTTGACCGCGTTCTCCACCCGCGACCTGCATGCGGAACTAGCGTCCCATGTGGTCAACGACGGGAACGGCGGGGAACTCCTTCCGGAAGATAGCACCTATGCGGACTATCTCAACCGGATCGAAAGCATCATCCGGAGTCTTCATTCCGAACTGATGTGTTCATTCGACGGTGTGACGACCTTCACCAACGATGAGATCGAAGCGTACCTTACGCAAGTCGAAAACAACTATGAAAAAATCAACGAAACGTTGATGAACCAATCCTCGCTGACCAAAGAAGACAAGGATGCGCTGACCAAGCTTCGCGAATTCAACATCGACGCGCTGAACCATACGAAGTATACGACCGTGAATTTCGGACGTTTACCGATCAGCAGTCTGTCGAAGCTTCCGTTACACGACGAGAAACGCTATGCGGCGACCATCCTGTCGAAAAACAACCACTATGCCTGGGTGTTCTACGTCACGCTCAATGAAAACAAGACGGAAGTCGCGAAACTCTTCGACAGTCTCTTCTATGAGCCCATCGCCATTCCGAAAGTGGATGAGAAGCAATTGGTCTTCGATTGCGAATCCGTGCTTGGGAAAATCTACGGCTATGTGAAACACTGTGCGGATATCCGCAAGTTCTACAAGTACATCGCCCTCTTCGATAAAACCGCCGTCATCACCGGCTTCGTACCGCAACGGCGCGTGAAGAAATACAAGACGATGTTCGGGGAGATGACCGACGTGGTCATCCAGGATTTCCCGGCCGGGTTGGAAGAAGGTCTTGAACCTCCGACCGTCCTGCGAAACAATTGGTTCGCCCAACCCTTCGAACTCTTCGTCGAAATGTACGGCTTACCCCATTACGGCGAATTCGACCCGACGTTCTACGTCTCCGTCACCTATGCCTTGTTATTCGGGATCATGTTCGGGGATTTGGGTCAGGGATTCCTCTTGGTCGTCATCGGGTGGTTCCTTTATCGTAAGACCAAAGGCAAACTCTGGGGAATCGTCCATCGGATCGGTTTCTCGTCGATGATCTTCGGTACCTTGTACGGATCGGTCTTCGGAAACGAAGAACTCCTGAATCCGATGTATCAGGCCTTGGGCTTCGCATCCAAACCCATCCATGTCATGGAACCTGAATTCACGATGCCACTGCTTGGCGCGGCGATCGCGCTGGGAGCCATCCTGATCCTCTTGTCCATGACCATCAATATCGTTCTTCAGTTCAAACGCAAAAACTACGGCGACGCCCTCTTTAGTCAGAACGGCATCGCAGGATGGATCTTCTACGGATCGATCCTGTTCGGGGTCGCGCTTCAGATGGGGCTTAAGATCAACGTGGCGAATCCGTTCACGATCGGTTTATTCCTGATCGTCCCGCTGGTCATCATCCTCTTCCGTGTCCCGCTGAAAAACCTCATCGCGAAGCTTCAAGTCAAGCCGCATGAAGGTTGGGGTGGTTATCTGGTCGAAAGTTTCTTCGAACTCTTCGAAGTCATCTTGAGCTTCATGACCAACTCGATGTCCTTCCTGCGTGTCGGTGGGTTCGTCATGTCCCATGCGGGGATGATGATCGTCGTCACCGTCCTGGAAGGGATGACCGGCAAGTTCGGAATCGTCACCTTGATCATCGGGAACTTGTTCGTCATCGGTTTGGAAGGGTTGATCGTAGGGATCCAAACCCTGCGTCTAGAATATTACGAGATGTTCAGCCGTTATTTCGAAGGCGGGGGCAAGAAATACGTCCCTACCAACATGCAAAACTAAAACCAGGAGGAAACCTATGTTAAACTTTTTCGAAATTGTCGCCCCGTTGGCGATCATCGCTCTGATTTCACTTCCCATCATCCCCGTTCTTCAAGGCAAAGTGAATGCCAAAAACGCCAAGTTCCGTGTCGTACTGCAAGTCTGCTTGTTTGCAGCCGCGTTCTTGAGCGTCATCGTCTTCCAATTGGGTGGCTTGGTCGCTTTCGCCGCTGAAGAAGTCGCGGAAACGACGTCCTTCGCAGGATCCTTCGCCCAAGGGATGGGCTTCCTCGCCGCCGCCATTTCCACCAGTGCATCCGCCTTGGGTGCCGGTTTCGCCGTCGCCGCCGCGGCTCCCGCCGCCATCGGCGCGATTTCCGAGAACCCGGAAAACTTCGGTAAAGCGATGATCTTCGTCGCCTTGGCCGAAGGGGTCGCCATCTACGGCTTGCTGATCTCCATCTTGATCATCAACAAACTCTAGTCCCATGAAATTCTTCGTGATCAGCGACAATACCGATACCCGTATGGGAATGCGATTGGCGGGGATCGAAGGGGTGGTCGCCCACACGCGTACGGAAGTGCTCAGCGAGCTCGACCGTGCGATCGCCGACCCGGAAATCGCCATCGTTTTGATGACGACCTTGTGCATCAGCACCTGCCCGGAAGTGATCGCCGAGAAGAAGCTCCGGATGCAACGTCCTTTAATCGTGGAAATCCCGGACCGTCACGGTTCGGCGAAAATCGGGGAGACCATCGACAAATACATTAGTGAAGCCATCGGCATAAAGATCTGAGGTGAACCCATTGGAAAAAGAACAAATCGCGCAACGCCTGATCTTGGAAATCGATGCGAAGACACAAGAACAACTCCATGACCTGCAATGGGACATGGAAACGCAGCGACGCGATATCCTGGCGACCATCCGCAACAAAGCGGAAGAGGAAGCCGCCATTTATAAAGAACAAGAACTGCACGAATTGCGCGGGAATCTGATTCAAAACGAATCGCAGGCGAAATGGAAAGTCAAACACGACTTATTGAAACGGCGTGCCGAATTGGTCGACGCTCTCTTTAAGGATGTCCAAAACGACTTGACGACTTTCGTCGGCGGTACGGAATACGAAGGATACAACCGCGATAAGTTGAAGAAACTGAGCGAGCGCGGCGATCTCGGGAAAGCCACCTTGCTTGTCAGGGCGAGCGACATCGAACTGTTCAAAAAAATCCTACACGAATTATCGCTGGACTATGAAGTATCGGTGAGCGATCTGATCCATATCGGCGGTTTCCTGTTGGTCAGCGAAAACAAGCGACTGGAAATCGACGATACGTTCGATAACCGCCTACACTCCCAACGGGAATGGTTCTTCAACCATTCCAAACTGGTCCTCTAAGAAAGAAGGTACGATATGAGTCAAAATGTCATCTATTCGATCAACGGACCGGTTGTGAAAATCAAAGACGCCAGCGATCTACAGATGCTGGAAATGGTCTATGTCGGAAAGAAAGAATTATTGGGTGAAGTCATCGGGATCGACGATGTCTACACGACGATCCAGGTTTATGAATCGACCACGGGGTTAAAGGTCGGGGAACCCGTCTTTTCCAGCGGTTCGCCGTTAAACGCGATCCTGGGTCCGGGCATCCTCACCAACATCTTCGACGGAATCGAACGTCCATTGAAAGAAATGGCCGAGAAATTCGGCATGTATGTCACCGAAGGACGCGGCATCGCGACCTTGAATACGACGAAACCCTGGGATGTCACCTTTAACGTAAAGGTCGGCGATACGGTCGAATCCGGCCATATTTTCGCCACCTGCCCCGAGACGTCCTTGATCCAACACCGCTTCATGATCCCGGTCGGACTCGACGGGGTGGTCGTCGCGAAACTCGACGACGGTCTACATACCCTCAACGATGTCCTTCTTCAAGTCAAAGATAAATACGGCGTCGTCCATGAATTGACGATGATCCAGAAATGGCCGATCCGCCAAGCGCGTCCGGTCACCAAGCGCCATGTCATTTCCGTGCCTCTGATCACGGGACAACGTGTCATCGACACTTTCTTCCCCATCGCCAAAGGCGGCGCGGCCGCCGTACCGGGCGGATTCGGGGCAGGGAAGACCATGACCCAGCATCAGTTGGCGAAATGGTGCGACGCGGACATCATCGTCTATGTCGGTTGCGGCGAGCGTGGGAATGAAATGACCCAGGTTTTGGAAGAATTCTCCGAACTGGTCGACCCCAAGTCCCACAAACCCTTGACCGACCGTACAGTATTGATCGCCAACACCTCAAACATGCCCGTAGCCGCACGTGAAGCCAGCATCTATACCGGAATCACCTTGGCCGAATACTATCGCGACATGGGCTACCACGTCGCCGTCATGGCCGACAGTACGTCGCGTTGGGCGGAAGCCTTGCGTGAGATTTCTGGACGCTTGGAAGAAATGCCGGCGGAAGAAGGATTCCCCGCGTATCTTCCTTCCCGTATTTCCCAGTTCTATGAACGCGCGGGTTTCGTCGAAACCCTTAGCGGAAACCCGGGATCCGTCACCATCATCGGTGCCGTCTCCCCGCAGGGCGCGGACTTCTCCGAACCCGTCACGCAAAACACCAAACGTTTCGTCCGTTCGTTCTGGGCGTTGGATAAATCGTTGGCCTATGCCCGCCATTTCCCGGCCATCAACTGGACGATTTCGTATTCGGAATACCTCGACGACTTAAAACGCTGGTACGACACCAACGTCGACCGCCGCTTCATCCCGCTGCGTGCCGAAATGATGTCCGTCCTGCATGAAGAAACCCAATTGATGGAAATCGTCAAACTGATCGGGTCGGATGTTTTACCCGACGACCAGAAACTGACCCTTGAAATCGCCCGCGTCATCCGCGTCGGTTTCCTCCAGCAAAACGCCTTCCATCCCGAAGACACCTACGTACCCTTTGAGAAACAGTTCAAGATGCTTCAACTGATTTCCTATCTGCGTCAGGAATGTTTGAAAGTCCTCGCGACCAAACGGACCATCAGCGCCGTATTGCGTACCGGGATCTTCGATGAATTGATCAAAATCAAATATGACGTCCCCAACAGCGCCCTTGAACTTCTTGACGGTTATTTCAAGAAGATCGACGACGCCCTGGCGAGCGTACAGTAAGGAGGGTACCCATGAGTCTGCAAATCGTAGGATTAAAAGAAATCAGAGGTCCCCTGGTCGTCATCGACCAAGTCCCCGATGTCGGCTTTGAAGAAGTGGTCGAACTCTTGTTGGATGACGGGAGCGTCCGTAACGGACGTGTCGTCGAAATCACGGGGAACCGTGCGGTCATCCAAGTCTTCGAAGGGACGTCCGGCTTATCAAAAACCAACACGAAAACACGTTTAATGGGACACCCCATGGAAATCAGCCTCTCCACAGAAATCCTCGGACGCATCTTCAATGGCGCCGGTCGGCCGATCGACGGATTGGGCGATGTCTATGCGGATAAGAAGGCGGACATCAACGGACGTTCCTTGAATCCGGTCTGCCGCAAATACCCGCGTAACTACATCAACACTGGGATCTCGTCGATCGACGGACTGAACACCTTGATCCGCGGTCAGAAACTCCCGATCTTCTCCGGCTCCGGTCTACCCCATAACCAATTGGCGGTACAGATCGTACGTCAGGCGAACATCGCCAAGGACGAAGGCAAGAAGTTCGGCATCGTTTTCGCCGCGATGGGCGTCAAGAACGACGTCGCCGACTTCTTCAAACGCAGTTTCGAAGAAACCGGCGTCATGGAGAAGGTCGTCATGTTCCTCAACCTCTCCAACGACCCCATCATCGAACGGATCCTTACCCCGCGCTGCGCCTTGACCGTCGCGGAATACCTGGCGTTCGACCAAGGGATGCACATCCTGGTCATCATGACCGATGTCACCTCCTATTGCGAAGCCCTACGTGAATTCTCATCTTCCAAAGAAGAAATCCCGGGACGCAAAGGTTACCCTGGTTATCTCTATTCCGATTTGGCCTCGCTCTACGAACGGGCGGGGATCGTCGAAGGGAAATCCGGATCGGTTACGCAAATCCCGATCTTGACCATGCCCAACAACGACATCACCCACCCCGTCCCCGACTTGACCGGATACATCACCGAAGGTCAGATCGTTCTTGACAGTAACTTGTGGCAAGTCGGCATCTATCCTCCCATCGGCGTGCTCCCCTCGCTATCCCGCTTGATGAAAGACGGGATCGGAGAAGGCTATACCCGCAAGGACCATTCCGCGGTCAGCACCCAACTCTTCGCTTCCTATGCGAAAGTGCAGGATGCCCGCGCCTTAGCCTCGGTTATCGGGGAAGAAGAACTCTCCGAAGTCGACCGCAAGCACATGGCTTTCGGACGCCTCTTTGAACAATACTTCATCGGACAAGGCTTCACGGTCAACCGCGACATCCTTGAAACCTTGAATCTAGGGTGGAACCTGCTTAGTCTGTTACCTAAAACCGAACTGGATCGTCTCTCCAGCGACCTGATCAGCGAATATTACGATAGCGACCGCGCCATCGCTCATTTCATGGCGTTGAAGGGCGGCAAACTCGACGCCGTCCTAAGGAAGTAGAGACATGGCAACCCGTCTTTCGCCCACCAAAGGAAATTTGATCGCGACCAAAAAATCGATGCAGTTGGCGAAACTAGGGTATGACCTGATGGATCGCAAACGCAACGTCTTGATCCGCGAGATGATGCTGTTGGTCGACAAGGTGAAAATACTCCGCGACCAGATTACGCAGACCTACGCCGAAGCCTATCTCTCCCTCCAGCAAGCCAACATCTCCCTGGGTGTCGTCACGCAGATCGCCAACGCCGTCTCCATCGAGAACGGCGTCAGCATCGTCTATCGCAGCGTCATGGGGGTCGAAATCCCCAACGTACGATTGGAAGACACCGAACTGACTTTCGAATACGGGTTCGACGAATCCAACTCGAAACTCGATGAAGCCAGCTTGAAATTCCTCCAAGCCAAGCGCATGACCGTATTATTGGCGGAGATCGACAATTCCGTCTTCCGTCTCGCCCGTGCCATCCAGAAGACACAGAAACGTGCCAACGCATTGCGTAACATCGTTCTCCCCCAGCTCCAAGACGACATCAAATTCATCTCGGACGCCCTGGAAGAAAAAGAACGGGAAGAATTCACCCGCTTAAAAGTCATCAAAAACAAGAAGGCGAGAGCCTGACATCCGGAATTCCCGGATGTTTTTTTTCTTTATTTCTCAGGAAATGTTTCGTCGCGTGCATAGAGTGGAGCAGGGGACTCAGATGAAAACAAACTATAATTACAAAGAAAAAGAAACGCTGGTACGCTTCCACTGCCATGCGTACAACCAAGTGAAGCGAAGCATCCAAGTCAAGGAACTGATCGGGGAAATCCATGAAGAAAGCATGGGATACGACTTGGCCTATGTATTGACGATCGACGATGTTTTGCATTCCCTGGACCAAGACGCCTACCGCATCATCGCCCATGACTTCCTGGAACCGGCACAGAGAAACTGGTGGATGGACTACTATGCGAAAACCACCTACTACCGCCTGAAGGGACGCTCGATGGACGCATTTTTGCGTTGTCTCCATGGGTGATTCGTGATAGAATTACCAAGAGGAGGTGCCTAAAAATGGAAGCGTACGAGTATTTGCGGACACTCATCGCAAACAAGACCGGGCATGCTGACTCGATCACCCAAGAGACGTCCCTGAAGGACCTCGGCATCGATTCATTGGACCTTGTGGAATTGATTTTGCAGGTCGAAGAGAAGTTCGATTTGGTGTTTGAAGACGATGAACTCTTGGCCTTGAAAACAATGGGAGAGGTTTCGGATTTGATTCGCAGTAAAAAACAATAGGAGGACAACTATGCTAAAAGGTATTGCGGCATCATCAGGCGTGGTGCTCGCGAAAGCGTACAAGCTTGAGCAACCCGTATTGGACATCGTAAAGAAGGAAGTCGACCCGACACAGGAAATCGTGCATTTCCATGAATGTCTGGAGAAGACGAAGAAAGATATTTTGGTCATCCAGGAAAAGGCGAAAGGCCGTCTTTCCGATGAAGAACTGGCGATTTTCGACGCCCACTTGATGGTTTGCGACGATCCCGAATTCACCGGACAGATCGAAGAGATGATCAAATCGGACAATGTGAACGCCGATTATGCCACAAACGAAGTCGGGAACATGTTCATCACGATGTTCGAGTCGATGGACGACGCGTATTTCCGCGAACGTGCCGCCGACATCAAGGATGTCACGTTCCGCATCAAATGTCATTTATTGGGCAAGGTTCTTCCGGATCTCAGTTTGATCAGCGAGGAGACGGTCATCGTCGCCCACGATTTGACGCCCTCCGACACCGCGCAGTTAAACAAACAATTCACCAAAGGATTTGCGACCGCGATCGGCGGACGGACTTCCCACAGCGCCATCATGGCCCGCTCCCTTGAAATCCCGGCGGTCGTCGGAATCAACGGACTGCTGGACGATGTCAAACACGGGGACTTCATCATCCTCGATGCGCTGGACGGGATCGTCATCATCAACCCGAACGAAACGGAAATCCATGACTATAGCAAGAAAGCCGAACGTTTCCATGAATTGAAAATGAGTCTGAAAGTATTGAAGGATGCGGATAGCGTCACGAGTGACGGACACCATGTCGAACTGGTCGGCAACATCGGCAACCCCAACGATGCGGACAGCGTATTGAATAACGGAGGCGAAGGCGTCGGTCTCTACCGTACCGAATTCCTCTATATGGATTCACAAGCCTTACCGACCGAAGAAGAACAATTCTTCGCGTATAAGAAGGTGTTGGAACGCATGGGCAAACGCCCGGTCGTCGTCCGTACCTTGGATATCGGCGGGGATAAGGAACTTCCCTATCTTCCGTTCCCGCATGAAATGAACCCCTTCCTGGGATATCGTGCGATCCGTTTGTGTCTGGACCGCAAGGATATCTTCAGAACGCAGGTCCGTGCACTATTGCGCGCCAGCGTCTTCGGAAGACTTTGCATCATGTTCCCGATGATCGCGACCCTGGATGAATTCCGTGCCGCGAAGACCTTCGTTTTGGAAGAAAAAGCCGTCCTCAAATCCGAAGGCGTCGACGTCTCCGACGAAATCCAAATCGGGATGATGGTCGAGATTCCCGCAGCCGCCGTATTGGCCGACCAATTCGCCAAAGAAGCCGACTTCCTTTCGATCGGGACCAACGACTTGATCCAATATTCGATGGCAGCCGACCGGATGAGCGAAAAAGTCGCCTACCTCTACCAACCCTTCAACCCCGCGATCCTTCGCCTGATCAAAATGACCATCGACGGTGGCCATAGCCAAGGCAAATGGGTCGGGATGTGCGGAGAAATGGCCGGGGAAGAACTGGCCGTCCCCGTATTGCTTGGTTTGGGTCTGGATGAATTCAGTATGTCCGCCAGTTCGATCCTTCAGGCACGCAAAATGGTCCGATCCCTTAGCTATGCCGAGATGAAGAAACTGGCTGCCGAAGCCTTGACGAAGTCAACCTACGACGAAGTCGTCGAACTCATCAAGAAGTCTCTCAACAAATAACCAACCGAAAACGTGCGATGCACGTTTTCTTCTTTCTTGACGCAATGGATTTGTACGCCTACACTAAACCTAGAGGGATCCATATGAAAAAGCATGAAATCGACGAGATGTTTAACGAAATCTATCGCTCGACCTATCCCGCGGTCAGCCGCTATGTCTTTTTCAAGATGGACAAGATAGACGAGTCCAAGGATATCCTTCAGAATGTTTATGTCGATCTCTATCATGATGCCTTACTAAAGGGCAAGAAGATCGATGAACCTGAAGCCTATCTGATCAAGATCGCGCAGAATAAAATCGCAAACTTCTATAAGAAAGCGAAACGGATCGTCGTGCAGGATACGGACGAGGATTGGGTCCAAAACATCCCGGAAGATTCGGACAGCGCCCTTGAAGCCATTCAGCATGCGACCAGCGACGAAATCTGGGAAATCATCGATCAAATGGAAGAGTTGGATAAGAAAATTTTGATCGCCCGGTTCCGCTACGAAATGACCTTCTCGGAAATCGCGGAAACGATGGCGATCAAGGAAGAGAAGATCAAGGCGAGATACTACCGTTCAATCAAGAAAATCCAAAAATCGTTGGATATTTAAGAAATGTGCAACGAAGTTTTGATGAATCGACACTACCTAAGTGAAAGGGGTCGGAGAAGTTTCCGATAAACAACCATGACAAAACTAAAATCAACCTTTGAAGAGAATGTATTGAATCAAGGAGAACTGTTGGAATCGATCCAATCGAAGATCACGGCGAAATCCCGCAAGATCAAGATCCGTCGTTTCTCGACGATCGCCGTGAGCCTGCTTGCGGTCTTCGCGTTGGGGATCACATTGATGCAGATGGGGGCCTTCACCAAGGAATCCAACATCGTCTCGATCGTCGCCGTCGACATCAACCCGAGCATCGAGCTTTCCGTCGATGCCGACAGCGTTGTCGTTAGAGTCAAACCCATGAACAAGGATGCCCGCTCCCTCGACTATAAGTCGTTGGTCGGACTCACCGCCGAAGAAGCCACATTGAAAATCATCGAAATGGCGACCGAAGCGGGATTCATCGATCCGGAAGACCTGGAAGAAGACTATGTCCTGGTCACGACGGTGAATGTGGATGACGAGGAAGAAGAAACCGAAGAATTGAACGAACGTTTGAAAGACATCATCGAAAACGGCGGGGAACTGCCCGATGTGAACGTCGTCGTCATGAAGGCCGAAAAGATCGCCTGGTTTGAAGCCAACGATAAGAAAGTCCCACTGGGCATGTATGTAATCAACGGAATGGTCCAGCACGACGGGGTTTGGTATACCGCCGGGGAATTCTTCTCCAATCCTGAAAACAAAAAGAACTATGAAAAGAAGAACGAATTGTTGGTGCGTAAAGCCGACAAGACCATCGGCTTGCTCGACCGTTTCCTGGATCGTCTGGAAGGCGACGAAATCGATGTTACCGCGTTGAGGACGCGTCTTGAAACCGAAGGCGAAGACCTCGACGCATTGCGTCTTGACATCAAAGCCCTCTGGGAAGCGACCTATGGCGAAGAAGATGAAATCGACGGAAACGGTAAACCCAAAGGCAAACCGGAGAATCCGGGGAACCCCAACGACTAAACGAACCGATGCGAAAGCGTCGGTTTTCTTCTAGAGGTAGAAAATAAAATGTTACTTAGAAACGAAGAACAAGTTGTGGTATCCTAAAAGTATGTGAGGGATAACGATGAGAACGATCGAAGAAGCGTTGGAATTCGCACGAAATCTATTCAGTCAAGAAGCCTCGGGGCATGATTTTCACCATACCTATCGCGTCTATCGCGTCGCGATGAACATCGCGCGACAAGAGAAAGCGGATGAAGAGATCGTCGCCTTGGCATCGATTTTGCATGATGTGGACGACTATAAACTCTTCGGCGGTCCGCAAGGTTCAACAAAAAACGCGGAAGGATTTCTCACGGCACACAAGATCGATCAGTTTAAGATCCAAATAATCCTAGAAATCATCCAGACCCTTTCCTATAAAGGGACGGATACGATAGCCTGTGAATCGTTGGAAGGGAAGATCGTCCAGGATGCGGATCGTCTGGATGCGATCGGGGCGATTGGAATCGCCCGCGCTTTCGCGTTTGGAGGAAACAAACGGCGGATCATGCATGATCCCGCCATCCTGCCCAATCTTTCGATGAATCAAGCTGAATATACCGCCAATCGAGGCACGACGATCAATCATTTCTATGAAAAACTGCTTTTACTCAAAGACCGGATGAATACGGAGAGCGCGAAGAAAATCGCGGAACGTCGCCATCGGTTTATGGAAGATTTCCTTTCGGAATTCCAGAACGAATGGGATGCCAGCGACTTTTTCTTTGATCAAGAGTCCTAATTGTCATTTTGTTGGATCGATTAAGATATGCAAGTCCCAATTGTGAAACTTTAACTCCGCAAGGAGTTTTTTTCAACTCTTCCGTGATATAATGTCAAAAAGTTTTGGGAGGGAAGAAGCGATGAAAAAACCGGTGTTGGTTGTTCTGGCGATGATTGCGGTCTATGTCTTCTGGGGAGGGACGTATCTGGGGATGAAAATCGCCCTGGTTTCCTTTACGCCGGCCATCATGGCGGGGATCCGCCACTTGAGTGCCGGACTCGTCCTTTTCACCATCGCGAGAGTCAGGAAAGATCCTTTTCCCAAGCTCAACGAAATCAAGAATGCGGCGATCGTCGGCATCCTTCTGCTTCTCATCGGTAACGGTTTGGTCGCATGGGCCGATCAACGCGTCCCATCCGCCATCGCCAGTCTGATGGTCGCATCCGTCCCGCTTTGGATCACGCTGATGAACTGGCGTTTCGGTGAGCGGAAACAACCTTCGATCCAACAGATGTCCGGAGTTATTCTGGGGATTTTCGGGATCGCCTTGTTAGTGATGAAGTCATCGGGAGGAGGCGTCGATACCTTCGATTTCATCGGGTTACTTGCCCTATTACTGGCCTCTCTGTCCTGGTCCGCGGGTTCCCTGTATTCTCGCCTCGCCAAACTTCCCGCCTCGCCGTTCAATAACGTCTCGACCCAAATGATCACTGGCGGCGTCCTGCTTCTTCTCTTCGCGACCCTTCAAAACGAATGGGTCTTGGTCGATTTCAACGCCCTCGATGTCAACGCCGTACTTGCGATGGGATACCTGATCTTCTTCGGTTCCGTCGTCGCCTATACTTCGTATATCTGGCTGATGAAGAACGTCAACCCGACATGGGTTTCAACCTATGCGTTCGTGAATCCCATCGTCGCCGTGTTCCTCGGCTGGTGGATCGGAAAGGAGACCTTGCAAGGCACCGCCTTGATTTCCGCACTGATCATCCTCACCGCCGTCGTCATCATCACCCTCAGTCAACGAAACAAACGTTGAACCGATTTATTCTTGAATTACGATTTGATTCTCCTCAAGTCGGTTTAATCGACATCCATGGAAAAACGAACGCATCGCGTTCTTTTTTATCCGTTTGAATCCACATGTCGTATAATCAAGATAGAGAAAGACCGACGACAGGTGAACCCATGAAAAAAAGATCGCTTATGATCGGAATACTCCTCGTGTTGCTGCTCGGTGCGTGTTCGAACAAGATCGACGATGATCCGGATACGCATTCCTCCGCCTCCTTGGCGCGTTTTCGTGAAGGGGAAATCAAGGAATATCAAGGTAAAATATTAAGTCCCGCCGTCGGACCCCGCGATAATTCGATCAACGGCGTCCAAACGGTGGATCTCGCAACTTATCGGTTAAGCATCACCGGCTTGGTGGCGAACCCGCAAAGCCTAACCTATGAGGAAGTCCTTGAACTCGACCTGTATCAACGCATGATCACCTTGAATTGCGTTGAAGGTTGGAGTGCCAGGATCCTTTGGGAAGGCGTCTTGCTTCAGGAGTTAATCGAACAAGCTGGTCCCGTTTCAAGCGCGACCATCGTCATCTTCCATGCGACCGACGGCTATACGACCTCGCTACCCTATTCGGTGATTAAGGAAAAGAAACTGATCCTCGCCTATAAAGCCAACGGAATCGATTTGCCGCCTGAAATGGGGTATCCTTTCATGGTCGTCGCGGAGGATAAACTGGGGTATAAGTGGGCGCGTTGGGTAAATGAGATCGAACTCTCGTCCGATTTGAATTATCAAGGCTACTGGGAATCCAGAGGGTATGACAATGTGGCTGATTTCATCGACTAAAAGAAAAGACTGCACCGAAGGTTACATCCTTTAGTGCAGTCTTTTTAGACTCGAATAACATTCTTACTAATATCTTCATCGTTTCTTTCCGAATTCATTCTTCATGTGCATGGTCATATACGGTCTGGATCTCTTCCGGCAGGTGGTCGGGCAACATACTTCTCAACCGGTTCTCGTCGCCATCTTGGATCGCCATTTCATAATACCAGCACTTGAAGCGGATCATGTCGAGTGTTCTTTCCAATTTTTCGATTTCAACTTTAACACTTTCCGCTTGTTCTTGAAACAATGCCAACCGTTGTGCGTAGGTCTCGCTGCCTTGCTGACACCATTGAATGAAAAGCTTGATGTCTTTGATCTCCAACCCGGATTTCTTCAGACATTCGATGACCCTAAGGGCTTCGATCTCTTTCTCAGTGAATTTACGAATGCCGGAGGAACGCGCGATTTCAGGGAAAAACCCTTCCTTGTCATAATAACGAAGCGTGGATATGGGTAAATTGAACATTTCTGATACTTGGCCGATTGAATACATAGGTTTTCTCCTTACTTTAAAAAGTTGTAAAATCTAGATAATAGTACTTGACCTAAAGTTAGGTTCAGGTATTAGGATTATCTTACCGCAACATCGCGGGATTGTCAATCCGCCCGGTCGGGGAGAAAAGTCATTCGAAACGCATGAGAAAGCGCTTGATCGGGATGCGGGTTCAACAAACAGAGGAGAAAATGAAAATGGAAGAAAAATTGATCTTAACAGAAAAATGGGATAAGGTGTTTCCGAAAAGCGGAAACGTCGAACATCGAAAGGTGATGTTCCATAACCGCTATGGAATCACACTGGCGGCAGACATGTATGTACCGAAGAATGCCTCAGGCAAACTTCCGGCGATCGCAGTGAGCGGTCCGTTCGGGGCGGTCAAGGAACAGTCTTCAGGGCTGTATGCGCAGGAAATGGCGGAGCGTGGTTTTCTGACGATCGCCTTTGATCCGTCTTTTACCGGAGAGAGCGGCGGCCAACCTCGCTATGTGGCATCGCCGGATATCAATACCGAAGATTTCAGTGCGGCGGTAGACTTTCTCTCGGTTCAAGACAATGTCGATCCTGAACAAATCGGGATCATCGGGATCTGCGGCTGGGGCGGTTTGGCGTTGAATGCCGCCATTAACGATCCGAGAATCAAAGCCACCTTGACATCCACCATGTATGATATGACTCGCGTCATCGCCAAAGGGTACAACGACGAGGCGGATAGCGTGGAAAACCGCATGAAGATGCGTAAGGCAATGAATGCCCAACGAACTAAGGATTATATAAGCGGTACCTATCAACTTACAGGCGGTGTGGTGAAAAAAGTTACGGAAGATCGGCCGTCCTTTGTGAAGGACTACCATGACTATTATAAAACCGATCGTGGATATCATCAGCGCTCTTTGAATTCAAACGACGGGTGGAACGTCACATCCGCACTGTCGTTTCTGAATATGCCCATTCTTCATTATAGCGCCGAAATTGAAAGTGCCGTACTTATGATTCATGGTGAGAAAGCGCACTCCTGCTATTTCAGTAAAGATGCTTTCAAGAAACTTATGGGGGAAAACAAAGAACTTTTGATCATCCCGGGGGCAGTTCACACCGACCTCTATGACAAGACAGACATCATCCCCTTTGACAAGATGACGACGTTCTTCAATCATTATCTAAAAGCCTAGGAAATCTACACAAAACCAAAAGGAGAACAAGAACATGGTAAAACAAACCGCAGGCAGGGACACCTTGAATGATTTTGCGCCGAAGTTCGCCGAATTGAACGATGACGTGCTTTTCGGAGAGATTTGGTCAAGGGAGGATAAGTTATCACTCAAACAACGTTCGATCGTGACGGTTACCGCGCTGGTCAGCAAGGGTATTTTGGACAGTTCCCTGAACTATCACCTGATATCGGCTAGAAAAAACGGCGTCACCCGATCGGAAATGGCGGAAATCCTGACTCACATCGCTTTCTATGCGGGATGGCCAAACGCATGGGCGGCATTCCGTATGGCAATCGAAGTCTACGCGGATGACAACTTGACTGAAAACCATGGCGGTCTATTCGGGCAAGGGGAACCCAACACCGCATTTGCCCAGTACTTTGTCGGAAACAGTTATCTCAAGTTGCTGACCAATCCCGACGAAACAATCTTTATCGCCAATGTGACTTTTGAACCGGGGTGCCGAAACAACTGGCACATTCACCATGCGAAATCAGGAGGCGGTCAATTGCTTCTCTGTGTCGAGGGTGAAGGCTGGTTTCAAGAAGAAGGGAAAAGCGTCCGCAAGTTGAAACCGGGAGACGCCGTGACCATTCCTGCAGGAGTCAAGCACTGGCATGGGGCTGTGTCCGATCAATGGTTCTCGCATCTTGCCATCGAATTACCGGGAATCGAAACGTCGAATGAATGGCTAGAACCCATAACGGATGAAATCTACCGTAATTTATAGGAAAAACTTCAATAAGAATAATTGTGTTATAGCAATAGTGTTACTAGTTATCTTAAGATAGACTGGATTCATTGAGATCACAAGTTCGAATAATGAACATATCTTAGTCCATCCACTTAAAAAATCGGAGTCGTCGGAAATTCTACCGTACGACTCCGATTTATTTTTAGATTATCTCCCCAAAACACAGATGTAACGACTGATTTATCTTTCGCTAAATTTTCGTCCCTGTGTAATGCGTGAGTTTTCTTTCCCAGAAAACGACGTTCCAGTAATGGTCCAATGCGAAGGTATCTTTCTTAAAGGTGAAGGTCATCCGACCGACGTAGGGCATTTCGATATAGCGTACCAACACCGTCAGTTCGTTTTCCTTCGTCCAGGCTCCGCTCAACGATAATCGGTCAATGTCTTCCCCGGTCTGGATCAATTGGGTGATCCATTGGCCGTATCCGATACGAAGCGGTTGCGTGCAGCCGTCTTTGGTGATGATCAATTCGAGGTTCCGATCATCCACAGCGTTGAATTTCACTTGGCTGAAAAGCGGATGAGGACGCTTTAGATCGTATGTCGATCCATCGAGATTGACTCCATGGTCGAAACCCATCCCGACTTGTGGAGGATAAGATAATTCAACCGCAGGAAGAACGGGTTCAATCGCTTGGTTTGGAAGCAAATGTTTCCAGACTTTCTTTAAAATCAACCCCATGTCGTCCGCACCCGAGTTGATCGCGACCACCATGTCTTCTTTTGGAAGGACGACGATGAATTGCCCGAATGCCCCGTCCGCGCGATAGGCATCGAAAGTACAGCGCCAGAATTGATAACCGTAGCCTTGGGTCCAATCGTTGTCGGGATCGTCTCCGTTTTCGATTTGTTTGGATGTGGCATCCGCGATCCATTTCGGATCGATCAATTGCCGACCCTCCCAGACCCCGTTTTGAAGCAACAGTTGGCCGAGTTTCGCGATCGATTCGACGCTGACCGATAAACCAAAGCCGCCGGTGCTGATGCCTTCCGGACTCAGTTGCCATTTGGCTTCCGTGATCCCCAACGGTTCAAACAATCTCGGCTTAAGATACTCAAGTAAGGTGATCCCCGTGATTTTCTGGATGACGGCGGATAATAGGTAGGTCGCCCCAGTGTTGTAGATGAAACGGGTTCCCGGTTCATGGTTGAAAGGATGCTTCAGGACGGCTTTGACCCAGCGTTTCGTCGATCCTCGGATTGCATCCAATGCGTCGGTTTGATGTCCCGTCGCCATCGTCAAACAATGGCGCAAGGTCAGTTTCGCAAGATAGGGAGAGACTTCCTTCGGGAAATCCTCGGACAAGTAACGACTCACAAGGTCGTCCACATGAAGCAAACCTTCCGACTGGGCGATGCCGATCGCCATGGACGTGAAGGATTTACTGACGCTGAACAGGACATGCGGCGTCTCGATCTGATACGGCGCGAAGCTTCCTTCGCCGACGACTTTGCCGTGGCGAAGGATCATGTAGGAGTGGACTTCCTGGGAAATCCCGGCTTTGCCCATCTCCGCGATGTCCGCGATAAAGTTTTTAATTTGAATGGAAGTCAAGCCTTCGGCTTCCGGTGTCGAACGTGGTAATGGATTCATTGGTTTTCCCCTTTGGTTGATTTCTTCTTAAGTACGGCAAACAACTTCGATTCATCTCCTTTGGCAATACGGCGATAATTCGGCAGATGGAGGTAAAGGCTCAAGGCGGCCCCCATCAAGGAAAGGGTGATCGCTCCCGCACCCCAATCCATCCAAACCGTGACGACGACTACGAACGTGACCAAGACGGCGGTACCCACGGCGACATACTGGGTCGCCAAGGTAACGACGACCATCACGGCGATCCCCGCCAAACCGAACCACACATTCAGCCCCATCATTAATCCTATCAGAGAAGCGGTTCCTTTCCCACCCTTGAAATTCATGTAGAAGGGGAAGATATGGCCGAGAATGACGCAATACCCGTTAAGATAGAGCAGAAACGCCCCTTGCGGATTCAATCCGACCTGATACAAATTCTTGATCAATAAGATGGAAAGCAAGCCCTTCAATACATCCACAAAAGCAACAAAGACACCGTATTTCCAGCCCAAGGACTCGAAGGTGTTGGATGCCCCGGCATTGCCTTTGCCAAGCGTCCGGATATCCACCTTCTTCACGATCTTGGCCAACCAATACGATGTCTGGATATTCCCGAAACAATAACCGATGATCGCGACGATGAAGAGATCTTTCATAGGGGCACCTTTATGGATATATTCATTATTGAAATTATATCACAAAGTAAATCCATCCTACGGAGAAACAAACCGTGTTCGGTGAAAAACGACGACCGACATCGTTGGCAAGTTCCTAAGGTACATCCAGACACTTTAAGAGTATTCGCTAAATTCATGTTATGCGTTGCTTGTGGACGCTTCTACGATATGATATCGTTAAAATAACGTGAAACGACGTTTCGCAAAGACATATCATTAAAGCAGGGGGAACATATGACAAAATTAGGCAATATTCTGTGGATCTCCGTCGTTCTGACCATCGTTTCGTCGTCAACCCTATATGGACACTTGACGTCTATTCAGAATAAGCAAGAATATCTGAATCGTATTGAAAGCGTTGCGAACCTTAGTGAGGGATTCAAAGATAATGAGAAACGACTTCGCTCCGTTTTTCAGAGTGACGTAAGTCATGAATCTATTCGGTCGCTTCACTTTCTGAATGGGTTCAAGGTACGATCTCTTGCGACACTTACCGGTTCTCTCACGGAAACCGCATATACCTACGACTCAATCACGGATACGACGAGCTATAAGGTGAGATATTACGGGGTATGGAACCAAACCCCTCTATTCCAATCAACCGACAGGATATCCGTCATGCTTGCCGGAAACGGATCCCGCGTGCACTATACCATCGCGGATTCATCGTGTGCGCTTGAATATTCTTCGCCTCAAGGGAATGAAACCTACATCGAAGACGTCGTCGTCATCCCTTCTTCAAACTTCGGTTCGGAAATTGCCTGCGACGCGCCGTTGCGCCGATCGGGCACAACTTCAGGTGCGATGTCATCGCTTCGAAGCTTCACGGTTTATGTTGAAGGTCGGATGCAGGGCAACGTCACGATTTCCGAAGCAAACGCCCGCTATGAACATCGTGTTCTCTTCGTTGCACCCTCGTTTGAGTTCATCGGACAAACGCCTGGTTATGGTTTGGGTATGTCGTTTCAATGGCGATCGGAGCCGATGTTGACGAAAGCACTTGGCTCGACCAACTACTCCGACGATTAAACAGATCTACTAGATACTATCTTTTATCAATTTCACTAAGACAAACTCTGTGAGATTGATTGGTCAGTTGAAGTGATAGACGATAGAAAATTTCGGATTACTTATAAGGAGAGTTCACATTCCCAAAAGTGTTATATTGATCTGATCGTAAAACACGTAAGTTCAGAGATGTTTGAATAAAAGGAGGATGTAATAATGAAATGTCAAGTATGTGGTGAACCTATTGTTGTCCACAAGGAAGTAAGCCATCTTTATAGATTCAAAAACGCATATAAATGTCCGAAATGCGGAAGTCTGTATGAATTTCATGACCATTGGGCTCATTACGTATTATTGTTTATACTGCTTGTCTTATTTGTGGTTGCCGTAAACTATTTATTAGGTTTCGAGTTAGCAAGACAAATGGCTGCATATATTTTTGGCGCTTATTTCTTTATTTTTGCTCATCTATATCTAAGAACTAAGTCAATATTTACAAAATCGGAACTAGTTTCTAGAGGCACAAAAGATCAAAATGTATCAGAAAATCGCGAACAGTATTAGTATTGATTTCTATAATTCACTATAATACTCCACTACTCCTCACAAGCATTATTCAGATACAAGCACTAGATTCTTTAAATGAATAGTACAAATGGGAACTGCTATTTATCATCACGATGGTGAATGAAAGGATGAAAACATGAAATACATGATATTGGGGAATTTTTTCTTGCTGCTGACAATTATCCTTATTCTAGCTGAGGAAACTGGTAGCACCGGTATAACATTGATTATTGGATGCTTGCTGGAAATGTTTGGATTTGTTCTAAGTTTCTATAAGAAATCGAAACTCAATTAATAATTGATGGTCGATTTCAGAGATTCTTCAAATGATAAAGTTCAAAGTGAATATACAGACTCTTTAGCGTGTATCTTATACAAGCATAAGAGGCAACAACACACGCTGATTAACAACAGCAAAGTTTCTCCTGGAATGAGGGGCCAAATCGTCAAGGGCATATCTGCGAAGAACCGTTTTGCAACGCAAGTCGCACAGTAGGTGGGCTGATCTGACTGTTGTCGTCGATCTCTACAATTCAGAGGTCATCGTTTATTTGATAAATAAATCCCCAAACACAGATATTGTGAAGCGCACTCTAGGAATTCTATGGCCAGTGACTTGAAACAGGAAAGCAGATTTTCCACAGTGACCGGGGATGCCAATACAGTAGCAGATTTGATTATTTCCTGACGTAACTGCAAATTTAGCGTTTTCCGTAAGGATTCGCATCTATCGCAGAAGCAACGATAAACAGAATAAGTTAAGAATAAACTGTTTGAGTATATTAGCCTGTTCTTCAAACGAAAGCAGCCTCATTCAATCTTTGATTAATTGAGTTTAGTCGATACTGGACGAAAAAGATGGTGGTTTCCAAGTAGTATCTTACGTTGTTTTGACACAGGGTTTTTATAGAAACTACTCAATATAATGGGGATATACTACATTTTACCGCAGGGATATAGATCTCATATACTAATAAAGGAGTTATCAAATGAAACATAGTAAGTCTAGTCTTGTCGCAAATCTTCAATACGAACTATTCTTTGCGATTGCGTTATTTTTACTTCCGATTTACAAAATATTCTTCATTGAGAAGAATTTCGAAAATGCTGCTAGTCTATTATCTGTATTGGCTATTTTGATAATGATGTTCATCCAAATTCAGATATTCAAGAAAAAAGAGTGATTATCAGGGCAGCAAGTATCTCGGATTTATACTAATATACTGTGGATCATGTCAAAGCCCAATGATAGGGCTTTTCTTCTCTATGGCTTCTAGTGAAACAAAAGATGAAGTGACGATATTGGAAAATTGTTGAAACATCCCCTGAAACGAGCCTTTTTCATGGTATCATGCTCAATTAATAGTTCAGCACCAAGAAAATTGTATGGTTATTGTTTGTCAAGACATAACAAAAGCCCTTACTAAAGGGCTTAATTGACAATTGGCAGGGGTAGTAGGAATTGAACCCACATCGATGGTTTTGGAGACCACTGTTCTACCTTTGAACTATACCCCTAGGTTTTGCGCTCCATTATTGTAGCATACACATGCATTCATTTCAACGCAAAAACGCGAAATGAAGCCGTGATTCAAACAGGTGGGTTGATAGACCGAAAAAGCGATGAAGTGAAGCGATACTTCCTTAAAAGAACCGGTGAAACAATGATAAATATCATTAATCAGCAATAAATAACATGGAAAACATGGAAGACCCCTTGCGGATAGCGCTTTCAATGATATAATAGGTATCATAGTGATAGTGATACTATCATATTCGGAGGGAACATGAAACTACAGGAAATCCGGCAATCCGAAAGGGAAGAAAGAAAAGAAGAACGCAGGGAACATATCCTTCAGTGCGCATTGGATGTCTTTATGCTGAAGGGCTTGGACCAAGCCACGATGAAAGATGTGGCCGATGCCAGCGAGGTCGGGATCGCGACGTTGTTCCGCTACTTTCCGACCAAGAAGCAACTTGCGATCGATTGTGCGGCGACCCTATGGAAACGCGAGTTCATGCAGCTGCCGATCTATCTTCCACGAGGATATGAAGACATGGATGGCATTTCCCAATTCCAACATCTCCTTGAAATCTTCCTCTACCATTTCCAAAAGACCCCTGAAGTCTTTCGCTTTCTGGAACAATTCGATAATCTCGTACATAACGAGTCGGTCGGGTTTGATCAACTCGATGAAGTCGAAGACATTCTTCGCACCCTCAAAGAACCGATCTACCAAGCGATCGAAAAGGGGAAATCGGACGGGACCATCCGGCATGATTTCAACGTCGAACTCTTCTATATGACCAGCATGCATACCTTGATGAGCATCATCCAGAAGTTCGTCTTGCGCGGTGAGATCGTACGCAGTGATTCGGAAGTCACGGGGGAAGCACAAGTCCGGCTCGTCATCGAGATGATTTGCGGCTTTATCCGAAATAATTAACTTTATTCAGGAGGAAACATGAAAGAAAAGTTACCGTTGTCGAAGCAGATCGCCTATTCGTTGGGGCAGTTCGGTTGGTCTTTGTTGTCGGGTCTGGTGGGGACCTACTTGATTTTCTACTATATCCCGACCGATATTTCAGGGATTCCGGTAAGTATCCCGCAAGTCAGTTTCTTTGGATTTCTGACCATCATCGGAATGATCATGATGCTGGGTCGGTTCTTCGATGCCATCACCGACCCGTGGATCGCCACCTTAAGCGACCGAAGCAAATCGAAGAAGGGGAGACGGATCTCGTTCATGCAGAAATCCGCGGTTCCTTTCGCCCTGTTCACCGTGCTCGTCTTTTATCATCCGACCGCGGGGGTCAGTTGGCTCAACGCGATCGTGCTGACCGTCAACCTGCTTCTCTTCTATCTCTTCTTGACGATGTATGTCACTCCGTTCTTCGCTTTGATGTCCGAACTCGGTCATACGCCGCAAGAACGTTTGAATCTTTCCACCTTCATCTCCGTCACCTGGTTTTTGGGCTTTGCGGTGGCTTCACAGGCTCCGCTCCTTTGGACGATGTTTGAAGGAAGCGGCATGGAGAAGGTCGCGGCGATGCGTCTGGCGTTCACGATCCTTTCCCTCATCGCTTTGGTTTTCCTATACATCCCGGTATTGGCGATCGATGAAAAACGTTATTGTGTGTCGACCCCTTCCGATGTCAAGATGGTCGATTCGATGAAAGCGACCTTTAGAAATAAGCATTTCACCTTGTTCGTCGCTTCGGACCTGGTGTATTGGGTCGCGGTCACCGTCTTCCAGAGCGCCTTGATCTATTATGTCACCGTTCTCCTCAATCTCCCCGAAGAGACGACCGGTACCTTGCTGATCATCCTGGGCTTAGGTTCCTTCCTCTTCTATGTCCCGGTCAACTTGGTTTCACGTAAATTCGGTAAAAAGAAACTCTTGCTTTCAGCCTTCCTCTTGTTCATCCTGACCTATGTCTTCGGTGCGTTCTTAGGGACCTTGCCCGTCGTTTCGATGACCCAGGCCTTCATTTTAGTCGGATTGGGAAGCATCCCGATGGCGATTTTCGGTATCCTGCCCAACGCCGTCATCGCGGACATCGCGGAATTCGATGCCCGTACGACCGGAGTTCGCCGCGAAGCGATGTTTTTCGGAACCCGTACCTTTATGTCGAAGATGGGACAAATGATCTCGATGCTGATTATCAGTGCGCTTCTTCTGATCGAACGCAACGGATCCAACGAGATCGGAATCCGTTTGACCGCGGTCGCGGCCGCCGTGTTCTGTTTCATCGGAATGCTCCTGCTGTTGGGCTATGACGAAGCCGCCGTCTTACGCGGAATCAGCGATGACGCTCCGTCGAAGTAAGGCGGATTGGACAATGAGCGTTTGCACCGTTCGTTTCGACGTACAGGGCGCATCGTTCTCGATCCAACCCGGACAAAAATCATCGCATGTCCAATCCGAGTGGGTGATCACCCAAGTCGCCTGCGGAACCCGTATGCGACTCATCCTTCATCCTCTCGTCCCGATCAAGATCGAAGAAGTCCGCTGCAATCTCGAACTTGAAGTGGATACAAACGATCCGGTCTTCTTCAACGGCTATCAGTCCTGGACGGATAGCCGCGAGTGGCGCGTAAACGATACGATGCCCCATCTTTCAGCGCTGGCGAAACCGATGGTGAAAAAATACAAGTTCGACCTTTACGGCGATACCGTGGTCCGACCGTTCTCGCATCGTAAAGGGCATTTCCATGGTTTCAGCTTCGCGACGATCGGAACCGATCACCAAAAAACACTTTTCGGATCGTTGAATGAGAAAGACGGATTCACGATACTCGAGTACTTCCACGACAAAGCAAAGTGGGTATTCACGAAAGACAATGCCGGATGTGTCCTGAAGGATGAAAGTTGCGTGCTGGATCTGGTGAGTCTGTACGGGACAAGCGATGAAGTCTATGACGTCTATTTTCAACTCATGGGAATCAATCCTCCCCGCATGAACCATGCGACCGGCTGGACCAGCTGGTACAATTACTACCAAAACATCTCCGAGACGATCATCGAGAAGAATTTGGCGAATTTCAATGATGAAAACCATATCGATTTCTTCCAGATCGACGATGGCTATCAAACCGCGATCGGGGATTGGTTAAGCGTCGATCCTGCGAAGTTCAGACAAGGGATGAAGCCGATCGCGGACAAGATCCATGCGAAGGGGATGAAAGCCGGGATATGGTTGGCACCTTTCGTGGCTGAGACGAAGTCGCAGATTTTCCGTGATCATCCCGAGTGGTTCATCAAAGACGAGCAGGGTGAATTCGTTTGCGGCGGAAGCAATTGGAGCGGATTCTATGCCTTGGATCTGGACCGATCGGAAGTACGCGACCATTTGAGAGCGGTTTTCGATGTCGTGCTGAACGACTGGGGCTATGACATGGTGAAGCTGGATTTCCTCTATGTCGCCTGCATGCTGCCGCGCAACAATAAATCCCGCGGGCAGCTCATGGCGGAAGCGATGCTGTTCGTACGGGATTACGTCAAGGAGAAATACATCCTGGGATGCGGCGTACCGTTGGCCTCGAGTTTCGGCTTGGTGGATTTCTGCCGGATCGGCTGCGATGTCGGTTTGGATTGGGACGACAAATTCTACATGCGTCTTTTCCATCGCGAGCGGATTTCGACACACCATGCGATCGGGAGTTCGATCGGTCGCAGGCATCTCGACGGTCGGGCGTTCACCAACGACCCCGACGTGTTCCTGTTGCGCGATACCAACATCTCCCTGACCCCGCATCAAAAAAAGACCTTGTCCCTCTCGAACTGGCTCTTTGGAAGTCTCCTGTTCACTTCCGACGACCTTTCCTTCTACAACCCGCTTCAGCGCAATCAATACCGATCCGTGATGAATCAGCCCAAACCCGTCGTCACATCGACCACGATCAAGCACGGTGTGGTACGAGTTGAAACGACTCACGACGGGACCTATCATTTGAACTTGACGAACCGGCCGAAAACGATCGGATCGAAACGGGTGCTTGCACCGTTTGAAAGCATCAAGGAGGAGATGGAATGAAACATACCACGATCTATCAAAACCCGATGTCGGATTCCGTCATCAAAAAAGCGGAGAAAAACGCCGCGAAACTGACCAAGAAGTTCGGGGACGACCGTTTGTCGGTTTATCATCTCGCGGAAGTCGAAAACACGGTCCTGCATCCCTATTTCATCGTGATGAACCTGGTTTCATCGGATAAAGAACTGACGATCTCGTCAACGAAACCTTTGATCGTCGGAAACATCCGTATGGGCTATGGCCACTATCGGATTTCCATGGCCATCGCATCCTGCGCCAGTGCCATGGGGTATACCCCGTACTGGTTCGATTTACCCTCGCTTAAAGAAACCACCGGAGGGAAGATCATTGCCCATTTGAATGGCTTGTATTCGATGGGGTCGAGATGGTCGCAGAAATATCCCTTGTTTAACCGTTTCTATTGGGAACCCTTGAACTATGAGGGATTCAAGAAACTGAGCTACAATTCCTCCGACCAGAAGATGGCTGAACTGATGACACCGATCTACCGCGACCTTCCCAAAGATATCCCGTTTGTGGCGACCCATGTCTGGCCGGCCCAGGCGGCGATCCATGCGGGAATGACGCATGTGGTCAACGCTATCCCCGACAATTGGCCGATGGCTTTGCATCTCTCGGAAGGAAGCATCCATACGGTCCAAACGCCGTCGTCCTATATCGGATATAAAACACTCAAGGGGATGTCCGGATCATCGATCCTTCAACCGATGGGGGAAGACGATCTGGTGTATACCGGCCATTACATCGATCATGAACTGGTCGAACATTTGGATGAAGATACGGCACGACGCATGCAACGCATCGAAAACGGAAGTTCAAAACGCATCTTGATGACCGTTGGAGGCGCAGGGGCGCAGGGTGAGTTCTATGCGAAAATGATTCAATCGTTGATGAATAAAGTCAAATCGAACAAGGTTTCGCTCTATCTCAACATCGGGGACCACCGCAACGTCTGGGATATTTTGGCACAGAAAGTACCTGGGCTCAAAGACATCGCGGTCTTGCACTTCGACCAATGGGAAGAAACGCAGAACTTCGCACGTGAAGCCTTGGAACACGAGGTACAGGGCATCCATGTTTTCTTCCACCAAGACATCTATGCGGCAGTCTACTCCACCAACCTATTGATACGATCCAGCGACATCCTGGTCACCAAACCCAGCGAACTGGCCTTCTACCCGATCCCGAAACTCTTCGTGAAACGGGTCGGCGGACATGAAGCCTGGGGGGCGATCCATGCGAGTGAAATCGGCGACGGGACCTTGGAATGTGAAACCCCCGAGCTGGCGAACCAAATGATGGAAGGCTTGCTTGATCAATCAAGCCTGCTTACCATGATGAACGAATGCATACGCAAGAACCATCGTAACCAAGTCTATCACGGGGCATACCGTGTCGTGGAGCTTGCGTCGAAATAGTCAAGAGACCGGAAATCCCGGTCTTTTTTGATTGAAACCCGAAAAAGGAATGACGTAGTAAAACACAGTGGGTATAATAAAAGAATCAGTATCGGATTCCTGATCCACAAAAACACGTCATGCATGAAACAATGCATCCACAAGGAGAAACCATGAAACCAACTTCCTATACCGCCACGTTCCTCGTCGACTTACTCAACATCCCGTCCCCGACCGGATATACCAGCACCGCCATCCGTTTCCTAAAAGAGGAAGCAGAGAAGTTCGGCTATCCAACCGAAATCAGCCCGAAGGGGAACCTTCGCATCTTCGTCGAGGGGCTGGATGCCTCGAAGACGATCGGCTTTTGCGCGCATACCGATACTCTGGGCTTGATGGTCCGATCCATCAAAGGCAACGGGAACCTCGCGTTCACCTTGGTCGGAGGTCCGCAAATGGCGACCTTGGACGGGGAGTACTGCACGATCCATACGCGACAAGGGAAAACCTATACCGGGACGATCCTCTCCAATTCGCCCGCTTCGCATGTGTTCAAGGATGCGGGGAGTTCCGTGCGGAGTGAAGAAACGATGGAAATCCGTCTGGATGAAGTCGTGGCCAGCAAGGCGGATACGGAGAAATTAGGAATCGCCAACGGGGATTTCATCGCGATCGACACGAAAACCCAAGTCACATCCTCCGGCTTCGTGAAGTCGCGGTTCCTCGATGATAAAGCCAGCGTCGCGGTCTTGATTGGGGTCTTGAAGGAATTGTCGGCGACGAAAACCAAACCGAGATTCAACACCGAGGTCATCATCACCGTCTATGAAGAAACGGGGCACGGGAATTCCTGGGTCAATCCGGACATCACGGAAATGATCGCGGTCGACATGGGGTGCATCGGTTTGGATCTGGCTTGTACCGAAAGGGATGTCTCGATCTGTGCGAAGGATTCCAGCGGACCCTACGATTATGAGATGACGACCCATTTATCCAATCTGGCCAAGCAGGAAAACATCCGTGCCGTCGTGGATATCTACCCGTTCTACGGATCCGATGTCAGCGCGGCCTTGCGCGGGGGAAACAACCTGCGCGGCGCATTGATCGGTCCGGGCGTCGGCGCCAGCCACGGGATGGAGAGGACGCATCTGGATGCCCTGCAGGCGACGCATGATTTGGTGCTAGCCTACATGAAACAACCGGCTTGACATGGAAACGGCGATTTTGATCGGTGTCTTGCTTTTTGTCTATGTGTATTTGGTTCGGATCGATTCCAGGCGGGTCCGCTCGCTTGGGTTCATGCGGATCCCCGTCGCGCATCGCGGACTATATAATAAAGACCAAAGCATCCCCGAAAATAGTCTGGGGGCGTTTCAAAGCGCAATCGACCACCAAGTCGCGATCGAATTGGATGTCCAATGCAGCGAGGATCTGGTACCTTTCGTGTTTCATGACGACGGGTTGAAACGGATGTGCGGGGTCGACGGAATCCTTGAAAAAATGAAGAGCGAAGAGATCAGACCACTACGATTAAAGGATACCCAAGAGACGATCCCGACTTTCGCGGAAGTACTCAAGATCGTGGACGGGAAAGTCCCGTTATGGATCGAAATCAAATCGACCAAGCGTGTTTCTTTGGTTGTAGAACGCATCGTCGGTTTGCTTGCAGAATATCATGGGGACTATTCGATCTGTTCCTTTGATCCCTATGTCC
The DNA here is from genome assembly GCA_041736705.1 of Erysipelotrichaceae bacterium. GTDB lineage: Bacteria > Bacillota_I > Bacilli_A > Erysipelotrichales > Erysipelotrichaceae > GWE2-51-13. Next base: position 21,905 of record JBGSTC010000033.1, on the reverse strand, counting down.
TCTATGAATTGAAGAAGAAACATCCGGCAATTCTACGCGGGATCATCGTCGAATATGCGATGAAAAACAAGAAAATCAAGTTCAAGAACAGGGTTATTCTGAGTTTATCCCTTATGAATTTTCTCATTCGTCCCGACTACCAAAGCTACGATGTCCGCTATCGCTATTGTCCGACGTATCAGGTGAACCGCATGTTCGGTGCATTTGGCGCACTTTGGGCGATCGGGTCGAAAGGTAGACAGGACAAAATCAAGAAACAATGCGATAACGTCATCTTCGAACATTACCTACCGTAAATCGAGGGAAAACCCGATGAACATCGAATTTCCTTGCTTGTGGGTCAAAGTGTGAGATAATGAATCGTCGGAGGAATACCATGGCAAATGTACATTTAAAAAAAGGTGAAGGTCGCTTAGTCAGTTCTGGCGGGGCGTGGATTTTCGATAACGAAGTCGAACGCATCGAAGGTGAATATCTCGCCGGGGATCTCGTGCGCGTTTTCGCCGCCAACGGATTCGGATTAGGGACGGGCTTCATCAATCCGGGATCCAAAATCATCGTAAGGATGCTGAGTCGCAAAGCCGACCAGCCGATCGACGATCTTTTCATAAAACAACGCGTAGTGAATGCGATCAACTATCGTCAGAAAACCATCGACATGAGCAGTTGCCGCCTGATTTTCGGCGAAGCGGATTTCTTGCCTGGATTGGTCGTCGACAAGTTCAACGATGTCCTGGTCGTCCAATCGTTAGCGTTGGGCATCGATCGTTTCAAATTGCTGATCGTCGAAACGCTGAAGGAAGAGTGCGCCAAGCTCGGCATGCCGATCCGCGGCGTCTTTGAACGCAGCGATGCGAAAGTGCGCATGCAGGAAGGCTTGGAAAGAGTCAAAGGATGCATCGGGGAGACGTTTGATCCGAAAGTCGAAATCGTCGAGAACGGCGTGAAATACATCGTGGACGTGGAAGAAGGACAGAAAACCGGGTTCTTTTTGGACCAGAAGCTCAACCGCAAGGCGATCCATGCGTTCTGTAAAGACGCGGATGTCTTGGATTGCTTCACGCATACCGGATCCTTCGCCTTGAACGCGGGGATCGCCGGGGCGAAATCCGTCCTGGGTGTCGACGCTTCGGATGTGGCGATCAACCAAGCCGACGAAAACGCGAAACTGAACCATCTGGAAGACCGAGTCGAGTTCATCGTCGACGATGTCTTCGAACTCTTACCGAAACTCGAACAGAACCGCAAGAAATTCGACGTGGTCATCCTGGATCCGCCGGCTTTCACCAAGTCCCGCGCATCCGTGAAGAACGCGATGAAAGGGTACAAGGAAATCAACCTTCGTGCGATGAAACTCATCCGCGACGGCGGCTTCCTGGCGACCTGCTCCTGTTCGCACTTCATCACGCCCGATCTGTTTGCGAAATGCATCCAAGATGCGGCGCGCGATGCGAAGAAACGCCTACGCCAGGTCGAATACCGGACGCAGGCTCCCGATCATCCGATTCTATGGTCGGCGGACGAGTCCTATTATCTGAAGTTCTTCATCTTCCAAGTGGTCGACGAAAAGTAATCCCGAGGTGGAAATCATCCGCCTTTTTCTTTTGGTACGTTTTTTCATCGGGTGATTGTTAAAATCGTGTTAAAATTAGACGGTCGAAGAGGTGAACATGAACTTACTTAAGAAATGGTTTACGGTCGAAGGCTTGCTGCCGCACCAACACCGTGACGGGGAACTCCCGAAAACCAAAGACGTCTATTTACGTACCTACAAAATGGCTTGGCCAAGTGCGATGGAAGCGGTGTTGATCGCCCTCATCGGCGCCGCGGACATGGTCATGGTCGGAAGCTTGGGATCGGGTGCCATCGCATCCGTCGGGATCGCGACCCAACCGAAGTTCCTGTTGATGAGTCTGATCATCGCGCTGAACATCGGGACGACCGTCATCGTAGCACGCCGCAAAGGCGCCAACGACGTCGTCGGGGCGAACCTTGTCTTACGCAACGCGTTACTGTTAAGCATGCTTTTATCGCTGGTTACCTGTACCTTGGGGTTCGCTTTCGCAAAACCCTTCTTGTCGTTCGCCGGTGCATCGCCGGAATACCTTGCCAACGCGGTCGTCTATTTCAAGATCATCATGGTGGGTCAATTCTTTTATGGCATCGGATTGACGATCACCGCCGCCCAACGCGGGGCGGGGAACACGAAGATTTCGATGGTCACCAACATCACTGCGAACTTGGTGAACATCTTGTTCAACTGGCTTTTGATCAACGGGATCTGGATCTTCCCGCAATGGGGCGTCATGGGGGCGGCCGTGGCGACGGCGCTTGGGAACTTCGTTTCCTTGGTCCTCGCACTCCGTAGCGTCATGAAGAAGGGATCTTTCCTCACCTTGAAACCGGACCGTAACTGGCGGATCGAACTTCCCGTATTGACTTCCGTATGGAACATCTCCTCATCCGCTCTGGTCGAACAGATCTTCATCCGGATCGGCTTCATGCTTTACGCCATGTCGGTCGCCAACCTTGGGACCATGTCCTTCGCGACCCACAACATCTGTATGCAGGTGATGTCGATCACCTTCTCGGTGGGCGACGGCCTGTCGATCGCCTGTTCCGCCTTGGTCGGACAAAGCTTGGGGGCGAACCGCCCCGATCTTGCGATCGTTTACGGGAAAGTCAGCCAACGGATCGGACTGCTGATCGCGATCCTACTGGGGATCGGGATTTCATTATCGCGCTTCTTCTTGGTGGATCTCTTCACCAACGACCCCGAGATCATCGCGTTGGGGGCGAACATCCTTCTGATCTTAAGCGTCATCGTGCTTTTCCAGATCGCACAGGTCATTACCGTCGGTTCATTACGCGGAGCGGGCGACGTCAAGTTCGTCGCCATGCTTTCGATGATCAGCGTCACCATCCTGCGTCCTGCCTTGAGCTATTTCCTGGCCTATTCGATGGGTTTGGGCCTGCTGGGTTCATGGAGCGGAGTCGTCCTGGATCAGGCGTTGCGCTTCTTCGTCAGCCGATACCGTTTCGCGCAAGCGAAGTGGACAAAAATCATCGTATGAATTTCGCCCGTGAAAACGGGCTTTTTGACGCCCGATTGACACAACTTGCACAAAAAAGGGTAACAAATCAAAGTCAATCAGAGTATAATATATAAGGTTAAGATAACAAATAGGAGGACAACCATGGCTAAGAAATTTATGACGATGGATGGCAATACCGCTACCGCGCATGTTGCCTACGCCTTCACCGAAGTCGCCGGGATCTATCCGATCACGCCTTCTTCCACGATGGCCGAATTGGTCGACGCTTGGGCTTCCCAAGGACGCAAGAACATCTTCGGTGCTGTTGTGAAAGTCGTCGAGATGCAATCGGAAGCCGGTGCCGCAGGCGCCGTCCACGGATCGTTGCAAGGCGGGGCGCTCGCTTCGACCTTCACCGCTTCACAAGGTTTATTACTGATGATTCCTAATATTTACAAATGGGTCGGGGAATTGCTGCCGGGGGTACTCCACGTATCCGCACGTTCGTTGGCAACCCGCGCCCTCTCGATTTTCGGCGACCACCAGGACATCTATGCGGTTCGCCAGACCGGCGTCCCCATGATCGCTTCGCATTCCGTCCAGGAAGCGATGGACCTTGCGGGTGTCGCGCATTTGACCGCGATCAAGGCGAGCGTCCCGATGCTGCACTTCTTCGACGGTTTCCGTACGTCGCACGAAATCCAGAAGATCGAAGTCCTTGACTATAAAGATCTCGAAGCGATGATCGACCAGGATCAACTGGAAGCGTTCCGCGCCCATGCGCTGAACCCGCACACCAATCCGGTGACGCGCGGGGGGGCCGAAAACGACGACGTCTATTTCCAAGCCCGCGAAGCGCAGAACGGCCACTATGCCAAGGTTCTTCCGATCGTCGTCGACTATATGGAAAAAATCAGCGCCCTGACCGGCCGCCACTATGCCCCGTTTGTCTATTACGGGGCCAAGGATGCGGACCGTGTGATCGTCGCGATGGGTTCCGTCACGGAAACGGCGTTGGAAGTCATCGATGCGTTGAATGCGAAGGGTGAGAAGGTCGGGATGGTCAAAGTCCATCTGTACCGTCCGTTCTCGGTCGAACATCTGAAAGACGTCCTACCTGAAACGGTGACGTCGATCGCCGTCCTCGACCGTACCAAAGAAATGGGCGCCCACGAACCCTTGTTCCTGGATGTCTATGCCGCTTTGGCCGGTTACAAGAACGTCAAGACGATCGTCGGCGGACGCTACGGTCTATCCAGCAAGGATACCCAACCGCGCGATGTCAAATCCGTTTTCGACCATCTGAAACAAGACAACCCGTTTGACGGATTCACCATCTCCATCGTCGACGACGTGACCTTCAAATCGTTGCCGGTCGATGAAGACTTCGAAATCCAACACAACTATACCTCCTGCTTGTTCTATGGATTGGGTTCCGACGGAACGGTTTCCGCCAACAAGAACGCCATCAAGATCATCGGGGACCATACCGATCTGTATTCCCAGGCGTATTTCGCCTACGACTCGAAGAAAGCCGGCGGAGCGACCCGTTCGTTCCTGCGTTTCGGGAAGTCGCCGATCCATTCGACCTACTATATCCAGAACGCGGACTTCATTTCCTGTTCCTTGGATTCCTATCTGATCCGCTATGACATGCTTCGCAACTTGAAGAAGGGCGGAACGTTCTTGTTGAACACCTCCTTCAATCCGGAAACGATCGAACAGATGCTGCCCAACCGCGTGAAGAAACAACTCGCGAAGAAGCATGCGAAGTTCTTCGTCATCGACGCGACCAAGATCGCCGAGGAAATCGGCATGGGTCGTCACACCAACACCATCTTGCAATCCTCGTTCTTCGCCCTCAACGAAGCCATCATGCCCTATGCGGACGCGTTGGCCTATATGAAGGACGCTGCGAAGAAATCGTATGCGAAGAAGGGCGACGAAGTCGTCGAACTCAACATCAAAGCGATCAACGAAGGCCAGGCCGGATTGGTCCAGATCACCGTGAAACCGGAATGGGCCGAGTTGACTGTCAGCCGCGACCGTCGTACGACGGGCGATGAATACTTCGACGAACATGTTTCGGCGATCAACGCTTTGGAAGGCTATGATATGCCGGTCAGCGCGTTCACCAAACACGGTCTGTTGGACGGATCCTTCCGCAACAACGTCGCGTTTGAAGAAAAACGCACGATCGCGACCGTCGTTCCCAAGTGGATTCCGGAAAACTGTATCCAATGCGGCATCTGTTCCTTCGTATGTCCGCACGCCACCATCCGTACCTTCTTGCTGAACGACCAGGAAATCGCCAATGCCCCGATGGAATTCGAAACCATCCCGGCGCTGGGACCCAAGGTCGCCGACCTGAAGTTCCGCGTCCAGGTCGCACCCGACAGCTGTGTCGGTTGTTCCTTGTGCGCCACGGAATGTCCGGGCAAGGGCGGAAAGAAAGCCCTCGTCATGGAAGACGTCAACACGCGCCTCTTCGAAGCGCCGTTGGCCGACTACATCTACAAGAAAACCTCCTATAAATCCGAATTCTTCCCGACCGATTCGATCAAGGGAAGCCAATTCCTGATGCCTTACTTCGAAGTCTCCGGCTCCTGCGCGGGTTGCGGCGAAACGCCGTACTACCGTTTGGTCAGCCAATTGTTCGGACGCGACATGATGATCGCCAATGCGACCGGCTGTACGTCCATCTATTGCGGATCCGCTCCGTCGACCCCCTTCGTCACCGATAAGAACGGCGAAGGCATCTCGTGGGCGAACTCCTTGTTTGAAGACAACGCCGAATTCGGTTACGGGATGAAAGTCGCGCAGAACTTCAAGGCGAAACGCATCGTCGAATTGATGCTTGACGCCATGGATGAAGCGACGCCTGAATTGAAAGCCCTCTTCGAACAATACCTAGCCGTCAAAGGCAACCGCGAAGAAGAACGCAAATACGTCAAAGCCATCGTCGAAGGCATCAACGCCAGCGACAGCAAGAAAGTCCAAGCCCTGAAATCCTACGAACGCGATTTGGTTTCCAATTCCGTTTGGATCGTCGGCGGCGACGGATGGGCTTATGACATCGGATACGGCGGATTGGACCATGTCATCGCCAACGACCTCGATGTCAACATCCTGGTTCTCGATACCGAAGTCTACTCCAACACCGGCGGTCAATCCTCCAAGTCCTCCCAAGCGGCTTCCATCGCGAAGTTCGCCGCGGGCGGAAAAGCGACGGCCAAGAAGGATATGGGGCAGATCGCCATGGCGTACGGCCATGTCTATGTCGCCTCGATCGCGATGGGTGCCAACCGCATGCATACGATCAAAGCCTTGAAAGAAGCCGAAGCCTACAAAGGACCGTCCTTGATCCTCGCCTATTCCCCGTGTATCGAACACGGCATCAAAGGCGGATTGGCCAACCACCAAGCCACCCAGAAGAAAGCCGTCGAATGCGGATATTGGACACTGTACCGCTTCAACCCGGCCTTGGAACAACCCCTGTCGATCGATTCGAAAGAACCCGATTTCACGAAGTTCCGCGACTTCATCATGAATGAAACGCGCTTCAACCAATTGCCCAACACGAATCCGGAATTCGCCGAAGAATTACTCGCGAAGACCGAATCCGATGCGAAGAAACGGTATACCCGCTTAGCCAAACTGGCGAAATAGTCAAACGGCCGCAAGGAAACTTGCGGCTGTTTTCTTGATACCTTCTGCCCCCTCCCTAAAAAGCATGGTATAATAAACCGGACAGAAGAAGTGAAAGGAAACCCGTACGAATGAAAGTATGCATCTATTTCGAGGGTGAAAAACTCATCTCCGGATCGGGGATCGGCCGTGCGATGCGCCATCAGATCGAGGCGTTGACCGCAGCCGGCGTCGAATTCACCACCGACCCCAAAGAGGATTTCGATATCCTGCACATCAATACGATCGGCGTTTCTTCGGCGATGTTGGTCTCCAAAGCCCATCGCGAAGGAAAGCACGTCATCTATCATGCCCATTCGACCGAAGAGGATTTCAGAAACAGTTTCGTGCTGTCGAATCAGATCGCACCTTTGTTTAAGTTGCATATCACGTCGTTGTATTCCAGCGCCGACTATATCCTGACCCCGACACCATACTCCAAGAGCCTGCTTGAATCCTACGGGATCCCGGTTCCGATTACCCCGGTCTCCAACGGGATCGACCTCAAGCGTTTCGCGGCGGATCCGGAGAAGATCAAGGCGTTCAGAAACTATTTCAGCCTCAAGAAAGACGATAAGGTCGTCTTGTCGGTCGGCTTGTATTTCGAACGCAAAGGCATCCTGGATTTCATGGACGTCGCGACGAAACTCCCAGACTATAAATTCATCTGGTTCGGCCATACGCCGCTCTACGGGATCCCCAAGAACGTGCGCGACGCGATCCTGGATTGCCCGTCCAACGTTATTTTCCCGGGCTATGTGAAAGGCGCGATCATCGAGGGCGCCTATGCGGAAGCGGATGTTTTCTTCTTCCCGTCCCATGAGGAAACCGAAGGCATCGTCGTTTTGGAAGCCTTGGCCGCAAAATGCAAAACGATTTTGCGCGACATCGGCGTCTACGACCCCTGGCTTGTGGATAAGGTCCACGTCTATAAAGGAAGCAGCAACGACGAGTTCGTTCGTTTGGTCAGAGGATGTGTCGAAAAGACATTGCCCGATTTGACCAAGGCCGCCTATGAAGTCGCACGTGAACGGAATATCCCGGAAATCGGGAAACAACTTAAAGAAATCTACCGGATGGTAATGAAACTTCCGGTCAAATCGGAATAAGGGGGAGAGACCATGCGCATCGCTCTATTCGCAGACACGTATTTACCCGACATCAACGGGGTGGTTTCCTCGATCATCACGCTTCAACGTGAATTGGAGAAGAACGGCCACGATGTCTTCGTGGTGACGACCCATCCTTCGCTCTTGCATACTTCCTACGAAAACAACGTATTGCGTCTTCCTGGGGTTGAACTGAAGTCGTTGTACGGCTATGTCCTGACCAGTCCGATCCATATCGCGGCGCTCAATACGATCCGCGAGATGAAGCTGGATCTGATCCATGCGCATACCGAATTCGGGATCGGGATTTTCGCACGCATCGTCGCGAAAATGCTGAAGCTGCCTCTGGTATCGACCTATCACACCACCTACGAAGACTATACCCATTACGTCAACATCTTCAATTTGAAATCCTTTGAACGGGTCGCACGGAAGACGGTGTCCCGTTTAAGCAAAATGTATGGATCTTCCTGTACGGAAATGATTTCCCCTTCGCAAAAGACCAAGGAAATGCTGATCCGCTACGGGATCAAGAAAGACATTTATGTCATTCCGACGGGCTTGGATTTGGAGAAGTTCGACCGCGTCCAGACAAGCAAAGAGAAGATCGACCAAATCCGCACTCAGTACGGTATCAAACCAAGCGAACTGTTGATCCTCTATGTCGGACGGATCGCCAAAGAGAAAAGCATCGACGTGGTCATCGAGGGGTTCTCCCACATCGATGCCGCGAAGTATCCCGCCAAACTCATGATCGTCGGGGCGGGTCCGGAAGAGGAACATCTCAAAGACTATGTCGGTCGTCTTGGACTTGGCGACAAAGTGATTTTCACAGGGAAGAAGACTTCGTCGGAAATCCCTTCCTACTACCATAGCGCCGATGTTTTCGTCTCCGCCTCCTTGACGGAAACGCAGGGGATGACGTTTATCGAAGCCCTGGCCAGCGAACTGCCGGTCTTCGCAAGACCCGACGATGTGTTGAACGGGTTGGTGATCGAAGGGGAGACGGGTTGTTACTTCAATTCCCCGGTCGAATTCGCGCAGAAGATCGAAGAATACATCGAAAAGCCTAAAGAAGTAAAAGACGCGGTAAGGTTGAAATCGAAGGCGCATGTCGCCGAATACGATTCGCGCGTCTTCTACCAATCCATCATGAAAGTCTACTACGCCGCGGTTTCGCATTATCACAACTCCTACACCCTGGTCAACGTGCATGCCAAGAACGACGCGGTCGAATGCCAGTTCACAGGGAAGGAAGACAATCTCAAAGTGACCGTCAGCATCGAGACATTCTTAAAGAAAGGACTCAGGCGCGACAAAGTGATCAGTGAAGAAACCCTTCAGGAATTGATGTTGGATGAGAAAGTGGTCAAGGCGTATCAGGCATGCATACGCAAGTTGACCTTGCGCGATCGTACGCGCAAAGAAATGTATGATTACTTGACGCAGGAGACCGAACTTCCGATCAAGCAGGTCAACGATTTGATCGAAGTGATGGAACAGCGCGGATACATCGACGATTTGCGGTATGTGAACTCGGCGGTCATGAATCTGCGGACCTTACTGCAAGGAAGAAAGAAGATCGTCCGATCCTTGATGCAGAAGGGGATCCCCTACGAAATGATCGAGAAGGCATTGACCGAGGACATCACCGACGACGAAGTCAATTTGGCGCAACGGTGGGCGGAGAAAACCCTGCCTTCGATCAAAGATAAGTCGTTGCGTTTGAAGAAACAACTCATGCGGCAGAAACTGCATGCCCAAGGATTCGAGAGTTCGATCAGCGACCTCGTCATGCAACGCCTGAATTTCGCGGACGATGAACGGCAGGAACTCGACCGGCTGCGTAAGACGGCCGCCAAGGCGCGTAAACGCTATGAATCCAAGAGTACGGGAAGTAAACTACGCAATCAGATTTATCGCTACCTGGGCTCGCAAGGCTATCAGGCGGAGGATATCTATCTGGTGCTGAATGAAATGGAGTGGAAAGATGACTAAACAAAACATCAGCGCCTTCGTCGAAGGCGAAAAAGTCAATACGCTATTATTGATTACCGGGATTACGCGCGGGGTCACGACATCGGGGGCGCCTTACGCCTCGTTGACCTTGCAGGACCAAACCGGATCCATCGAAGCGAAAGTCTGGGACGTGAAGGACGAACAAGCCAACGTGATGATCGCAGGCAAAGTCGTCAACATCGCCGGGGAAGTCCTGAAATACAGAAACGCCCTGCAATTGCGTGTATTCAATGTCACCGCGATGGAAGAAGGGGAGTTCGACCCGGCCGATTTCGTATCCGGCAGCGACCTCTCCAACGAATACATGAAACAACGCATCGAAGGATGCGTGGACTCGATGCAGGATGAAGTGATCCGCGGCGTATGCCAGGATGTCCTGCAGTATTTCGGCGACAAGATCTATTCCTATCCCGCCGCCGCACGGAACCACCACGACTTCGTGGGCGGATTGGCGACGCACATGATCGGGATGCTGGACATCGCCGAAGCCTTATGCAAACAATATCCGATCTTGAACCGGGATTTGTTGGTCAGCGGCGTCCTGCTGCACGATTTGGGCAAGATCATCGAACTCTCCGGTCCGATCCTGACCGAATATACCTTGGAAGGGAAACTGGTCGGCCACATCTCGATCATGCAAAGCCTGGTCGTCGACATCGCGAAGAAACGCGGCTTCGAAGCCAGCGAGCAAGTCGTCCTGATGCGCCATCTGATTTTATCCCATCACGGGGAGTATGAATTCGGTTCACCGATCCTCCCGATGATCATGGAAGCGGAAATCCTCAATTTCGTCGACAATATCGACGCCAGGATGAACATGTTCCAAAAAGCCCTCGATCCGATCGAGGCGGGGCAATTCACCCCGCGCGTCTTCTCCTTGGAGAACCGCGCCTTCTATAAACCATCCTATCTATCGAAAAAATGACAATCCTCGGATTGTCATTTTTTCTGATTGATTTCGTATGCGATCTTCGCTAGGTCGGGATGATCCGCCGCATTGAACTTCAAGATTAACCCGTCGGTTTCGTCATAGCGCGGGATCAGGTGGAAATGCAGATGATGGACGCTCTGTCCCGCCGCTTCCCCGCAATTGGACAACAGATTGTAGCCAAGCGGCGCATAGGCGTGTTCCAGTTGAAACGAGAGACGTTTCGCGATGCTTACGCATTTACCCGACACTTCATCGGGAGCGACCCTGAAGTCGTCATAATGCGTCTTGGGAAGGATCAGGGCATGACCTTTGGTGACCTGGCTGATATCCAATATCGCCAGGTACTCGTCGTCTTCATACAGGACGTGGGAAGGGATTTCCTTCGCGACGATCTTACAGAAAATACACATGGTATCACCTCTGCTTCATCATAGCAGAAAAAAGACCGTGTCGCCACGGTCCTGTCTTCGATTATTTCTGATTCAGATACTCGGCGTAGTAGGACTTGAACTCATCGTAGACGGTCTTGTCGTAGACGGTGAATTCGCCGGATTCGAAGAAACTCAACATCGCTTTCTTCTGGAACGTCGCATCGGAATTCAAGGTCGTCAGGATTTCATCCTTGAACTTCGCGGGATCCGCGACGGTGACCTGGACGACATAGAACACTTTGTTGGTGGAGTCTTCGATGGCGGTGCTCAAGGTCGGAACCGTCGCCCCGGTCGCAAAGGTCAACGCGGCTGCGAAGAGGGAGGATTCGGTGGTCACGATCTGTTCTTTGCCTTTATAGGAGGTGCTGGAATACTTCGTCGCCGTGGCTTCGAAATTGGCGCCTTCCTTGATTTCTTTGATGGCGGCGACCGCTTTTTCCTGCGTACTGGTCTGGATGACGCGGATCTTGCGCGGCTTGTAGGTCGCAATCAGGGTATCGTAGTTGTCCGTGATGTATTTCGCCGTCAGAGCATCGGTCTGCGCGGTGACGATCAATTCGTTGTCATAGTATTCCTGTTCGGTTTCATACCCGTAGGCACTCAGGAAATCTTCAAATTCATCATCCCATTTTTCCTTGGCTTCGGCGAGTTTCTCGTCCGCGACCGCTTTGATCGCGGCGTCGACCGGCACTTGCTTGGCAAGGATCAGCTTCGTCGCCATGTTCATGACCGCTTCGCTGGGATAACGGTTCATGAAGGAGGAGAAGATTTCCCCCTTGGTGATCTTTTCCGTACCGACCGTCAATAAGGTCGTGGAAGAGGATGTGACTTTGACCCTGGCGTCCGAACAACCCGTCATCAGCAGAACCACCGCAAGAATCGCAATTAGTTTTTTCATGTTGTGTTTCTCCTTATTCCGCTTCGTCGAGGTTCATGTACTTCTTGAGCTCGGCTTCCAGTTCGGTATTCCCGCCAAAATCCACGCCGATTTCCTGCGCGGCTGCCCAGACGACGTTGGAGCGGATATGCGTCTCCTCGACCTTGTATGCGGCCAATGCGCTATAGAAATCATCTTCTTCCTTCAAGGCTTCCAAGCCCGTCTTCACGGTGATCAGATGCCATCCGAAGTCCGATTTGATCCATGGGCTGACCTGTCCGTCGGTGAGTTTCATCGCCGCCGCGGAGAAGTCGTTGTCATAGTTCCCGCCGTTTTCGGTGGAGGAATTGAAATCGAAGTATCCCAGGTAACCGCCGGTCGAAGCGGCGCCGTCTTCCGAGAATTCCTTGGTGAAATCCTCGAACGTGTACGTCCCCTTCGCCCAGGCTTCCTGAGCGTCTTTCAAATGTTTGCTTTCTTCTTCGGTCGGCTTGTCCGGGTCATCCATCGCGATGACGACGTAGTTCACGATCCGCGGTTTGAGCGCGGTGTTGAACGCCGGGAAGTAGGTGTCCATGTTGGTGTCGAGATAGGTCTTGACCATGTTCTCGATCTTCAGTGAATTGGTGAAGTAGAGATTCAAATCATCAAATCCGCTATACCCGTTGGCTTTGAGTGCGGATGCGATATATTCTTCATATCCGTCGCCATAATACTGCTCATACTGCGCTTTCGTGTTTTCGGTCAATTCTTCCGCTTCGAGCTTGATCGCGGACAACGTGTCCTTGTCGCCCTCGAAGGCCTGTTCGATCACCGCGCGTTCAAACGCGCTATAGATCGAAGCGATCCCGGAAGTCTCGTAGAGCTCGTCATACAGCTCATCCGCCGTGACATCCGTACCATTGATTTCAAACACGATGTCTTTACCGCCTACGCTTTTGCCGGGCAATTTATCCTTGTTTTGATCGTAAACGAAGTATACGACCGTGCACAGCAACAGGAAGGCAATGAAGACGACGAACCATTGCTTCTTTAGTGTTTCTACCATTGTGAAACCTCCTGATTAACATTCTCAATTATATTGTATTCAAGGGTTAAATGCAAGAACGTGGAAATGTCGCACCACTTACGACGCATTCGTTCGCATTTGGGACACAATCCACCCCTTCCGCCGTTCGTAATACTTTCGAAAACATGGTTTTTTTGGTAGAATGGTAAGGCAGGAAAGGAAATGAAGCATGAGCACCCTAGTTATCAACGATTTACACGTCAGTATCGACGGTAAAGAAATATTGAAGGGGGTTGATCTGACGATCAACTCGAAAGAAATCCATGCCTTGATGGGACCCAACGGAAACGGGAAGTCCACGTTATTGGCGGCGATCATGGGACATCCGAAGTATACCGTCACCCGGGGGGAAGTCACCCTGGATGGACAGAACGTATTGGAGATGGATGTCGACCAACGGTCGAAGGCGGGCTTGTTTTTAGGCATGCAGTATCCGCAGGAGGTCACGGGGGTCACCAACTCCGATTTCCTGAAAGCAGCGCTCAATGCGCGACGCGAAAAACCCATCGGGTTGTTCGCGTTCATCAAGGAAATGGAAGGGGCGATCGCGAAATTGGAGATGAAATCCGATTTGGCGCACCGCTATGTCAACGAAGGGTTTTCGGGCGGGGAAAAGAAACGCAACGAGATCCTGCAAATGATGCTTTTGAAACCGAGTCTGGCGATGCTGGACGAAATCGATTCGGGATTGGATGTCGACGCGATGAAGATCGTCGCCAGCGCGATCCTGGATGAATATGAAAAACGGGACTTGGGATTGGTGATCGTGTCGCATTACGACCGTTTCTACCAACTGATCAAGCCGACGCATTCCCACATCCTCATCGACGGGAAGATCGTGATGAGCGGGGATGACACCTTGGCGAAGAAGATCGACGAAGAAGGCTACGATTGGCTTCAAACCCAATTGGGCGTTCGCATCGTCCCCGAAGAAGAAGTGAAAGCACCGGTCCGGGTTTCGGTTTCTTTGGGAACCTGCGCCGTCAACGAGCGTGCCAAAAATGAGTGAATCGAATTCCGTGATGCAATGGGGCGATGAAGTTCTCGTACAGAAAACCCTGACACCGGCGGATTCACCCGTTTTGCTGCGTTTCAACGCACTAAAGAAACAGAACGTCATCCTGACCCTTGAGGGAAGCGGGAAGATGGAAATCAAGGTCGAATTGCCCGAAGGGGCGAAAGTCACCTTGTTGTGGTGGAACCGGGGCGATGCCTTGGAACTGCAGGAAACCTATGACGTCGTCGAGTACGCCGACCTGGTGTTGGCCTATGCGGATCTGAGGGATTGCGGTGTAGTCCGCAAAAGCGAAGTCCGACTCATCGGGGAGATGGCGCGTGCGGAACTGCGCAGCGCATCCGTCGTCTCCAAGGAAAGCACGATTTCCTATCAGATGACCCATGTCCATTCGGATACCACTTCCGAAATGGGCAACTACGCCGTCATGGCGGATGGCGGTCAATTGAAGATGGATGTCATCGGAAGAATCGAGAAAAGCGCCCCGCGAAGCCAGGCGCATCAAAGTAGCCGGGTCCTTAGCCTATCTTCCAATCAAAAAGCGACGGTGTATCCCAAACTCTACATCGACAATAACGACGTCCAAGCCGGTCATGCCCAGAGCATCGGGCAGGTCGACGAGGAGCAACTCTATTATCTGCAAGCCCGCGGATTAAACCGCGACGAAGCGACGAAACTGATCGTCTACGGGTACTTATACCCGGTGGCGGAGGTCATCCAGGATGAAGCCTTGAGAGATCTATTCCTAAACGAAATCCGTGAGAAGGTGAACCAGACATGTTTGACGTAAACAAGATCCGCAAAGATTTTCCGATGTTCGACAAGATCGATCCGGCGAAGCCGCTGGTGTATTTCGATAACGCCGCGACGACGTTCAAACCCAGAAGCGTGGTCGACGCGGTCACCCGTTACTACACGACGTCTTCCGTCAACATCCATCGCGGTGATTACGAGCTCTCCTATCAAGTTAGCGAAGAGTATGAACAAGCCAGGAAAACATTGGCGAATTTCATCAACGCCGACGAAAGGGAAGTCGTCTTTACCTCCGGAGCCAGCGCATCGCTGAATCTGGTCGCCTATGGTTACGGGCAGAAATTCCTAAAGCCGGGGGATGTCATCCTCTCCAGCGAAGCCGAACACGCCTCCAACATCCTTCCTTGGTTCAAAGCCGCGGAAGAAACCGGGGCGATCGTCGAATACATCAAACTGACCGAGGAAGGCGAACTCACGGTCGAGAATTTCCGCGCCGCCATGCACGACAAAGTCAAGGTCGTCGCGGTCGCGCACATCACCAACGTCCTGGGGTTCATCGCCCCGATCAAGGAAATGGCGCAGATCACCCATGAATACGGCGCCGTGATTTCGGTCGACGGGGCGCAATCGGTTCCGCACATCCCCACCGACGTCAAAGACTGGGACATCGACTTCCTGTCCTTTTCCGCCCATAAAATGTGCGGACCGACCGGGGTCGGCGTGCTTTTCGGGAAATATCATCTCCTTCAAGCCATGGATCCGTTCATGTTGGGAGGGGGCAGCAATGCCCGTTTCGACATCTGCGGCAACATCCTTCTCAAGAACCCGCCGTTCAAGTTCGAAGCCGGGACACCGGCGATCGAAGCGGTCTTGGGGTTCAAGGCGGCGGTCGAGTACCTTCAATCGGTCGGGATGCAGGCGATCGAGGATTATGAGCATGACTTAAGAGTGTATTTGGTCGAGGAATTATCCAAACTCCCCCACATCCATATCTATAACCCGCACGCTGCGACCGGCATCGTGACCTTCAACGTCAAAGAGATTTTCGCCCAGGACGCGGCGATGTACATGAACTCCAAAGGGATGGCGGTACGCTCGGGTAACCATTGCGCGAAAATCCTGTTGGATCTGTTGGCCACCTCCGAGACCATCCGGGCGAGCGTCTACTTCTACAACACGAAGGAAGAGGTCGACCGTTTCATCGAGGTTTGCAAAGAAGTCACCTTGGAGAAATGCATCGAGCTTTACCTGTAAAGGAGCTTGGCGATGAACGATTTGTTAAACAATCCGATGATCCTTCGACAGATCATCATGGATCACTATGAATACCCGCATAACCACAAACTCAGCGACGACCCGGCCTATGGATCCGTCCATATGGCCAGCGAATCCTGCATCGACGACATCACCGTCCAAGCCCTGATCCAAGAGGGCAAGGTGGCCGATGTCCGTTTCGACGGCGTCGCATGCACGATTTCGACCGCTTCCACCTCCATCATGACGGAACTTCTGATCGGGAAGACGTTGGATGAAGCGAAAGTGATCATCGATAACTACAACAAGATGATCAACATGGAAGAGTTCGATCATGGGATGTTGGAGGAGGCGGTGGCGTTCCACAACGTGGGGAAGCAAGCCAACCGCATCAAATGCGCAACCATCGGCTGGAAAGCGATTTTTCAGTTGATCGAGGAAAGCGAGGCAAAGCATGACGAAACGACCCGATGACAATCTACCTTCCGGTGAATACCAATATGGGTTCTCGGATATCGATGTCAGCGTCTATAGAACGAAAAAAGGGATCTCCCGCGAAATCGTCGAGGAGATTTCACATATCAAAGGCGAACCGCAATGGATGACCGATTATCGCTTGCGGGCGTTTGAGGCCTTCCTGAAGAAACCGATGCCCACGTGGGGTGTCGATTTAAGTTCGCTTGATTTCGACGAATATACCTATTACATCAAACCTTCCGACCGGATGGGGACGACCTGGGAAGAAGTCCCGGAATCCATCAAGAACACCTTCGATCGTCTGGGCATCCCGGATGCGGAACGCAAGTACCTCGCCGGCGTCTCCACCCAGTATGAATCCGAAGTTGTCTACCACAATATGTTGGCGGAAGTCGAAGACAAAGGCGTCATTTTCCTGGACACCGATTCCGCGTTGCGCGACCATCCCGAACTCTTCCGTAAATTCTTCGGATCGGTCGTCGGGTTCGCCGACAACAAGTTCGCAGCGTTGAACGGAGCGGTTTGGAGCGGGGGATCGTTCATCTATGTCCCGCCGGGCGTCAAACTCGATAAGCCGCTACAATCCTATTTCCGCATCAACACGGAAAGCATGGGGCAATTCGAACGCACCCTGATCATCGTCGATGAAGGCGCGGACGTCCATTACGTGGAAGGGTGCACCGCACCGACCTACAGTAAAGACAGCCTCCATGCGGCGGTCGTCGAGATCATCGTCCACAAGAATGCGAAATGCCGCTACTCGACCGTCCAGAACTGGTCGACCAACGTCTTGAACCTCGTCACCAAACGCGCCCGCGTCCTGGATCACGGGATCATGGAATGGATCGACGGAAACATCGGTTCCCATGTCACCATGAAATATCCAGCCTGCATCCTTGCCGGGGAAGGCGCCAAAGGCATGACGATTTCGATCGCCGTCGCCAGCCATGTCAACCAAATCCAAGATGCCGGGGCGAAGATGATCCATCAGGCACCCAATACCTCCAGCACCATCATTTCCAAGTCGGTCGCACGCAACGGCGGGGAAGTCAATTACCGCGGGTTGGTCCAGCACAACGCGAGTGCGAAAAACGCCAAGTCGAAGATCGAATGCGATACCCTGATCTTGGATGACCGCAGCCGCAGCGACACCTTGCCCACCAATATCTCCGCCAACCCGACCAGCACCATCGAACATGAAGCGACCGTTTCCAAGATTTCCGAAGAACAGTTGTTTTACCTGATGAGCCGCGGATTGACGAAGTCCCAGGCGCAGGAAACGATCGTCATGGGCTTCCTCGAACCCTTCACCCGCGAACTTCCGATGGAATACGCGGTCGAACTGAACCAATTGATGCGACTGGAAATGGAAGGGTCGGTCGGCTAAATGAACTCCAAGGATACGCTGCGGAAAACGCTGCGCGAATCCAGGGATGCCATGACGCAGAACGTACGTTTATCCGCCAGCGCCAAGATCGCGCAGAACGCCCTATGGTTGGCGAGCGATGTGAAGCGGATCGGGATCTATCTTTCGATGAAAAGCGAAGTGGATACCATCGAAATCATCACCAGTTGTCTTTTGGACCAAAAAGAAATCTATTTACCAAAGGTACAAGGCAAGGATCTTCAATGGATCCGGATCTTTGACTTCAAGTCGTTGAAGGCATCGAACTTCGGGGTGTTGGAACCGACGGATGGGGAAAGCATCGACATCTCCTCCATCGAATTGATGTTCGTCCCGATGTTGGGCTTCGATTCATCCCTCCACCGCATCGGATACGGGGCGGGTTTCTACGACCGTTCCCTGAAAAACTATCACGGTAAAAATATCGGGTTATGCTATGCATCCGGACAAGTGGATCGAATCGACACCCACCCTAACGACATCCCTATGGATGTTGTGATTACTGAGAATGAAATCATCTCAAAGCACCTGTAATTGGTGCTTTTTTTCAGTTTGAACGTGCTAAAATGAACGTGGAGGGCTGAATATGTCTAAAAACAATCGATTAACACTTCGATTTATGCTTGTTTTTATGGTTGCGTACATCGGTTACACGATACCGTTCACCCAGATCATCCCGTTTCTGACCGCTTCGGGATACACCGCGTCCGAGCGAGGGCTGATCCTTGCCGGAATGTCGCTGGTCGGGATTTTCGGTCAGTTCATCTTCGGGTTTCTGTGCGATAAGTATCGCACCGTCAAGAAATTCTATTATGGCGCCTTGATCGCCTTCGTCGTCTTCTCCTGGACGACCTATGCCACCACGGGGAACATGCTTTATTACCACCTCGTCACCGTCGCATTCACAGGCGGCTTGTTTCAGATCATCGTCGGCTTATTGGATGCATGGACCTTGGAATCCGACCCCTATCTCGTGTTGCATTATGGGAAGATCCGCGCTTTCGGCGCCCTCGGCTGGGCGATCGGTAGCCCCATGACCGCATTGATCGTCAATCGACTCGGCTATGACCGGCTTGGCTTGGCGAACCTTATCATCACTTTGATCACCTTCGCCGTCTCGTGGACGCTGAAAGATGCGGTGAAAGTCACCCATAAGTCCGGGATCCACTGGGACGATGTGAAGTTGCTCGTCCGACGTAAAGAATATATCGTCCTGGTCGCCATTCTTCTCATGATCAACATCGTCGCTTCCGCCGACATGTACACGGTCATCGATAAAATCCTGCTTTTGGGTGGAACCAACGGCGACGTCAGCATGAAGTGGTCGTTCCAGGCGATCGTCGAGCTTCCTCTGTTTTTCCTGGGTGCCCGTCTGTTGGTGAAGTTCGGCGGAAAGAAACTCCTGTTGTTTGCGACCGCCATGTATTTCATCCGCTTCTTCGGCTATGCCTGGGCGAATACGCCGGCCTTGCTGATCGCTTTCTCGGGATTCCAGATGGTGACCTTCCCGCTGATCAACGTCTCCTCCAAAGTCTTGATCGCCGGCGAATCCCCCGATCATCTCCGATCGACCGGTCTATTGTTCGCAACGTCCATGTCGTTCTCCTTGGCTTCCTTGATCGCCCCGATCACCTTCGGCTTCCTGGTACAGACGTTCGGCACCAATGCGACCTTGATCGGCATCGCGTTGAGTACGACGATTCCCTTCGCCTTGGGACTCTGGTACATGACGATGAAGCCACTCGACAAAACAACCACTTAAAAAGCCCGTCAGGGCTTTTTACATGCTTTTACGAACCGTTCAAACAATGCGAACTGTTCTTTCTGATCGATCATTCTCTCCGGATGCCACTGGACCGCCGTCAACCCTTCACCTTCGATCGCTTCGATGACTCCGTCATCCGACAGGGCGACGCAACGGAAAAGGGGGGAGAGCCGTTTGATGGCTTGATGGTGGTAACTGTTCACGGTGACTTCAGCGCTGAAATGTCCGGCCATTTGACTAGCCGGGTGGATCGAAACAAGATGCGTCGCATGGGAGTGCGCATGCGCTTCAGGGATCATCGAGGGGATGTCCTGAAAGAGCGATCCGCCCAAGGCGACATTCATCACCTGCAGACCCCGGCAAATCCCCAGGATCGGCAACCCGCGTGAGTTGGCTAAGGTAATCAAGTCGATGTCCAAGGCATCGATGGTCTCACTGATCCCTTCACTGCCTTGGTTTGTTTCTCCATAAAGTACGGGATCCACATCCGTCCCCCCGGGGATGAGGATTCCGTCGAGTCTATCCAACTTCCGTGCCAAACCTTCCTTGTCTTCCGGAAGGAGGACGACAGGATCCGCCCCCGCTTTCCTCAATGCGACGATATAATCCGGATTGACCGCAAATTTCCCTTCAAACATCCTTACCGGGATTCCAACCTTGATGTTCATCCTTCTTCTCCTCGATCTATTTTCACACATTTTAACACATTTCAATGATACTAAATCCATGATTGATTGCTATATTATCTATGCAAGGAAAACTTGCCTGTGCGGGATCCTCTTCTCCTAAATAATATCCCCTTTTGAACCGTACAGAATCTTTCCCCTTTAGTTAAAAAGAAAAAAGGTTTCCCCCCCTTTTTTCTTTTTATGGGTAATCATTGGATCTATCGGACGCTCACATCGTTTCACACGAAGAACGCATATTTCAAAGGTAAAGAGTTGTTATCCTATCAGTGTAGTTAATCTCTCCCCTTTCTCTTGAATAGAAAAAAAGACCTTCGGGTCTTTTTTCATGATCGTTAGGTAAGATCCAGGGTAGCCGATTCATCGACGATGCACTTATGCATAAAATTGTTTATCTTTCACATATTTTCACACAGATAACGCATAGTTCTCTGACAAAACTATCTTATTCTATAGGTGTAGTTAACCTCCCCTTTCTCTTGAATAGAAAAAAAGACCTCCGGGTCTTTTTTCCTGTCTGAATGTGAAACGGCTTTCATCTTTTCATGTATTACAAATCTTGACGTTTTTTCACTTATCCTGTATTATAAAGGTGGGTTAAGACCCAAGTGGCTTGATTTCTTCTGAAGCAACCAACACTTCCCCCACCCATAATGGTTGCAACAGTTTCCCCCCAAATTGAGATCGACCACTCAACACAAAAAGGCGTCTTCGGACGCCTTTTCCTTTAGAGGAGAACCATGAAATTACTCGCCATCTACGACGACCCTTATTACGAGGATCAAGGCATCTCGCATCTGAGATATACATCGCGTGTCTTCTTGAAAAACAACGAAGGGAAGTACGCTTTTCTGCATATCGTCGGCGAGGACGGATTCGGTCCGCGTGATCATATAGAGTCGGCGGGCGGCGGGGTGGAAGAGGGGGAAACCTTCCTTGAAGCGGCGCAGCGCGAAGTGGCGGAGGAACTGGGGTTCAAGGCGGATCATTTCCAGTTGATCGGGATGGTGATCGATGAATACCACCTGATCGAACGGATGACCTGCAGCGTGTTCTTTAGCGCCCAGCTGTTGGAGGATAATGGAAATACGCAACGGACCCAAGAAGAAACGATCCTGATTCAGAACGTCGAATGGCTGCTACCGCATGAAGTGCTGGGGAAACTGACCACGGCCAACAGTCCGGTCGGGGGATTGATCCATCGGCGTGATCTGACGGCGTTTGTCGAGCACTTAACCCAGACCCAAGCGAATCAAACTTAATATGAAACAAAAGCCGTCCAGGATGAACCGGACGGCTTTTTACTTGTAAAAAGAAACCCCCTGTTCTACAGGGGAGTAAAAAAGAGCTTAAGCGATGAGTCAAATAAAAATCCTCCGTGGTAAGATTGAA
>JBGSTC010000014.1:0-58859 GCA_041736705.1 Erysipelotrichaceae bacterium | reverse complement strand
CGAAGGTCTGATCCTTCATTCGGATCAAGGTTCGCAGTTTACTTCCAGAGACTATAGTGCGTTCTTTCAGGAGCATTCAATCCTTCATAGCGTCTCCGCTCAAGGCAGCTGTGCAGACAACGTCCCCATCGAATCCTGGTTTAGTCTTCTCAAATGCGAATGTATCTATCTTCATCGTCGTTTGACTCGTACTCGTGCGAAAGAACTTGTATCCAACTACGTTGATCACTATAATAATCGTAGACGCCAAAAACAAACAAAAGAGCTAGCCCCGATGGTTTTCAGGAAACTAGCTCTTCAATAGTGCTTTTCTACTCTGTCCGTTTTAAGGGAACAAGTTCTCGGAGAACTTTTTTATGAATTGACGTGATCCACGACCATCGAAAACAACGTTTTTTCGATGACATTGGTAGGATCGATCCCTAATTTTCGAGCAATTTCAAACGCGAAGGGGTAGGGCGTAGCCGGTCCTTGGCTGGTGATGAGGTTCTTGTCGGACACGACGACTTTCTCGAGGAAGGTGCCGCTGCCCAGTTTCTCGGCATAACCGCGATAGCCCGTCACGGATCTTCCGTGAATCACCCCGGCTTGTTCAAGAACGATCGTACCGGAACACATCGCCCCGATTTCCTTCCCCTGTTTATCGAAGGATTGCACCATGGCGATGACATCCGGGTGGTCCAAGAGATTCTGCCCTCCCGGGCGACCGCCGGGGAGGACGATCATGTCGTATTCCTTGACGATCTCTCCGAAAGGGAGGTCGCCTTCGATCCACATCCCCTGCATCCCTTTCACAAACGGTGTATCAAAGTAGAACAAGTCGCACTGAATCCCGCAACGGCGCAGAAGATCCGTAATCGTCAACGTCTCGCTTTCCTCAAACCCTTCGATCATCAAGATCGCGACCTTACGCATGGCCATTCCCTCCGTTTCGGATAAACGCATCCGGATAAAGCATCCGATCTTTGATCGGGGCGCTGTTTCCACCCAGAAGATCGAGGATCGCATAGGTGAATTCATAGACGGTCGCCGGTCCGCGGCTTGTGATCAAACGATCGTCGACCACCACCAATTCATTGACGAAGTGTCCTTTCGCATCGGTCCGGTTCTCATACCCGGGATAGGCGGTATAGTTTCTGTGATCCAACAGCCCGGCGGTATCCGCGACCCGTAGTCCCGCACAGATCGCCCCGATCCATTCCCGTTTTTCATTCCTGTCTTTCAACAATCCGATGACGCCGGGATGCGCAGCGAGTTTCATCGCCCCCGCAAGACCTCCGGGAAGAACGACTATGTCATAGTCCATATGATCCTGATTGAAAAGGACATCGGTTTTCACTTTGATGTGGTGGGCGCCGACGACGTCGACCCCTTCGATACTCACAAGATCGCAGACCATGTTCCCACGACGCAAGATATCCACGATGGTGACGGTTTCCATTTCTTCAAAGCCTTCTGCCACAAGCACCGCGATTCGTTTCTTAGTTTCCATAACGCACCTCCATGTCTTTGATTCTATCGGATCAAGAAGAAAAAACCCGATTTTTCCAAATTCGGGAAATCAGGTTGTTTTCGTCTCTTGGATTTGTTTGGCATAGGAGAGGGAAATCAGGCTTGCGATCAATTGAAGCTGAAACGGATGCGATGCGTAATCTTGCTTGGATCGAAACGAAATGACCCGGTCGTACCACGGTTTCGACCTTGCGTTTTGGTCGCTGGTGATGAAGTAAATCTTGCTTTTGCGTTTACCGCCGAAGAAATCGACCGGGAACGAATAGTCGAAATAAACCCCGGTGTAACTGAATACGATGAACAGGCGTTTGATTTCAGGGTCTTTGAAATATTGCATCTGTTGGGAAAACGAGACTTTCGACGTCGTCTTCTTCCCCAACATCAAAAGATCGTTTTGAAGGTTGAGGGCGACGGATTGGGCTTTCAGCATCCCGAAGATTGCGATGTCGTCATAACTCGCGATGTCTTTCGCCAACGCTTCGATCCCTTCCACATCCAACGAATCGACCGCAAGATTCAAGGATGCGATCACATCCTTTGTGAAGGCTTTCGAGGTTTCTTTCGCATCCAACGTTTCGTCATACACGGGGAGATGGTTGGTATGGGTCTCGATGATTTCCTTGAGTTCGTGAAAGTCCTGAAGCCCGATGTCCCGGCAAAACCGGCTGATCGAACTGTTGGACACAAAACAACGCGCCGCCAGTTCGGTGATCGAAACCTCCTGTAAATCATTCAAATGGTCAAGGATATAGTTGGCGATTTGACAATTGACGCTGCCGTCTTTTTCACTGGCGATGATCGAAAGCATCACGACCGGGAATTTGGTTGAGTACATGTCCTTCTCCTTGTCTATGTCATTCATTATAACGTAGGTGAATGAAAGAGGGGATGCGATTTCGTTTTCGATTACCAAATTCAGGAAATATCGTCAACCACCTTCGAAATTTCGCTAAAATCATCAAGAAAGAACACCGCGGACGGTGGTAGAGGTGAACGATGGATCGACTCGGTTCAATGCAAAGCATTTTCGGGATCGTACTGATGATGGGGATCGGGATGTTTTGCACACACATCAAATTGTTTACGCAGGAATCGACGAAGATCCTCTCCAAGATCATCCTAAACATCGCCGTTCCGTCTTACATGCTAAGTAGTTTGATGACGACGTATACACGCGATAACCTCTTGGATTATCTTCCCAAAGTCATTCTTCCGTTCACATCCATGGTGGTTTGCTACATGCTGGGGGTCATCATCGCCAAACTGATCCGTCTCCCGGAGAATCGCAGAGGGATCTTCGCTTCGACCGTCTCCATCTCCAACACCCTCTTCATCGGACTCCCGGTCAACGTCGCCCTCTTCGGCGACGCGAGCCTCCCGTTTGTTTTCATCTACTTCATCGCCAACATCTCCCTTTTCTGGACTTTGGGGGTCTATGGGATCAAGAAAGGGGGACATGAGAAGAACCCGCGTTTCTTCAATCGCGAGACACTCAAGAATCTGATGACGATGCCTTTGTTCGGTCTGATGTTTTCTTTCCTGTTGATTCTGCTCGGGGTGACGATTCCGAAGTTCGTGATGGACCCCTTGAAAAGCATGGGATCGATCATGACGCCGCTCTCGATGCTTTATATCGGGATCATCCTGTATGGCATCGATTTCAAGCGTCTCACGTTCGATCGTTCGATGATCCTGATCCTCGGGATGAAATTCATCGTCTCCCCGTTATTGATGTTTTGGCTGTGCACCACGTTTGCGACACCGCTGTTAACGAAGAACGTCTTCATGATCCAATCCGCCATGCCGGCCATGACCATCACTTCGGTCATCGCGGAATCCGGCGGCACGGACCACGAATACGCGGCGATCGTCACCACGATGACGACCCTCGCGACCTTGATCTATCTCCCCATCCTGCTCACCCTCATTTCCTCGCTCGCTTAATCGGTCCATCACGAATCCGCGTGTCGGTACACTTCAAGGGATGCTTGTGATATCATAAGTCCATAGAGAGATTCAAACGGAATGCAGAAACAGGCTCAAACTTGTTTGGTTTTACTGACATCGACGATGGAGGGAAAACATGCGTACACCCAGAATTGAAATCGACTTGAAGAAAATCACGGACAATACACGAAAAACCATCGAACTTTATCGGACGAAAGGGATCGAAGTCGCCGGTGTCCTGAAAGGGGTAGCCGGGGATTTCGAATGCGCGGATGCGATGGTACGCGGCGGAGTCACGATGGTTTGCGACAGCAACGTCGATCATTTACTGAAACTCAGGCAAAACGGCATCGCAGCGCAACTCATGTTGATCCGAACACCGGCACTCAGCGAAGTCGACCGCGTCATCGAAGGTGTCGACATTAGCTTAAATACAGAATTTTCTGTCATCAAGAAATTATCGGAAGTAGCAATGCAGAGGAATAAACCCCACAAGATCCTTTTGATGGTCGAGATGGGGGATCGTCGCGAAGGGATCGATCCCGAGGACCTTTCCGAATTCATCGAAAAGATCTTGGATCTGCCTTGCATCGAACTTGTCGGAATCGGAACCAATTTTGCCTGTATGACCCATCTGCCACCGGATGAACCCACGATGAAGCGCTTCTCGGATCTTGCGGATCAGATCGAACAACGTTTCAACTTTCATTTGACCTATGTTTCCGGTGGGAATTCGGCGAATTACCATTGGTTCAACGCTACGAAAGAGGTCGGAAGAATCAATCATCTGCGATTGGGAGAATCAATCCTGGTGGGGGTTGAAGCTATCCATAAAGACCCGATTCCAGACTTGGTCGCGGATGCGTTCACCTTGGTGTGCGAGATCATCGAGAAAAAAGTGAAACATTCTTCCGACGGCAAGATCAACCAAGCCATCGTAAATATCGGCTACATCGACACCAGGATCGAAGACCTCGACCCCTTGTGCGACATCGAGATCCTGGGCTCAAGCAGTAACCATCTGGTCGTCGACCTAAAAAAAGAGAACCTGGTGGTCGGGGACGAAATCCGGTTCTCGATGCGTTATTTCGCCGTGGTCGGCTGTATGCAGACCCAAGCGGTCGTAAAGAAATACATTTATCTCTAAAACAAGGAAATCTGTTGGATCGACGATTTCGATTCGAAAGCATGCATATAGGTGAACAAGGATTCGACATCGCAGACGATGCCATGTTTTTCGCATTCTTCCTTCACGATTTTCGTCAGTTTTTCATTGTGGTCGCTCATCACCGAATACGCCAACCCATACTTTTTCTCATATTTCTCCCGAAGACCCGGGAAATGTTCATCCAGTTTCTGATAATAGTATTCACGATCGCCCTCGCGCAAGGTTACGCCGGCACCGAAGAAGAGGACGCCGTACACCTTGGCTTCGATACAGTAGTTCAAGATCCCGCGGATGTTTTCTTCCGTATCGTTGATGAAGGGAAGGATCGGTCCCATCCAGACGATGGTCGGGATGGCATGGTCGCGCATCACCTTCAAGACATTAAACCGCTCTTTCGTCGTACAGACACGGGGTTCCAGGATCTTGCATAGATCTTCATCGAACGTCGTCAAGGTCAGTTGGACGACGCATTTCGCTTTCTCATTGATTTTGCGTAGCAGATCGAGATCCCTGAGGATCCGATCCGATTTGGTCTGGATCGCCAGATCAAACCCGTATTTCTCGATCAGCTCAAGACTTCTTCGGGTGTGTTGCAGAACCGTCTCCAGATGGATGTAGGGATCGCTCATCGAACCGGTCCCGATCATGCATTTCGTCCGTTTCCTACGTAGTGCTTCTTCCAGTAATTCCAACGCGTTGCTTTTCACTTCAATGTCCTCGAAGTCGTGATCCATCGCGTAACAAGCACTTCTGGAGTCGCAATAAATGCAACCGTGCGAACATCCGCGGTAAAGATTCATGCCATTCTGGGTGGAAAGGATCCCTTTCACTTCTTTTGTGTGCATATGTACCTCGCGGACGACGGTTTACAGGCATCCGTCATGAAGCAATCTGGATTTATGGTATAATAACTTTAGTTAGTCGTCAATGAACAGAAAGGAAATATCATGATCAGCAAACAACTCGCAGAAGCACTCAACACGCAAATGAATTTCGAATTCGATTCCGCCAATCTCTATCTCTCCATGTCCGCCTTCGCGGAAGGGAAAAACTATCCGGGGGCCGCACACTGGTTCCGCAAACAGGTCCACGAAGAACAAGAACATGCCATGAAGATGTATAAGTATCTGGTTTCCGTCGGAGAGAAGGTAACCGTCAAAGGGATGCCCGATCCTCAAACGGAATTCGCCGGTTATGTCGACCTCTTCAAGAAAGCCTTGGAGCATGAACGCATCGTGACAAGCCGCATCAACAACCTGATCGAAATCGCCCAGGCCAACAAGGATTTCGCCGCCAACTCGTTCTTACAGTGGTTCATCGACGAACAGGTCGAAGAAGAGGAAAACCTCAACAACATCCTGGATCGTTTGGCACTCACCGACAACTCCGCCATTTCCATCGTCATGATGGATGACAGACTCGCTTCCCGCTAACAAGACCTCCGCAAGGAGGTTTTTTCATGAACCGAATTAAGGAGCATTTCTATAAAGCGAAGATAGTGAGACAATGCGAAAAACAGATCGAGTCGATCTGTTTTAGGTTTAGGGCATGTTGATGATGACGATATCGCCGTCTTTGCATTTGCCATCCGCATCGAATTCGACATAGCGCGGATAGCCTTCATATTCGATATTCGCCCCGGTATCGAAATCATTGATGACGATGAATCCGCTCCAGGTTTCTAGTTTGTCGTCTTTAAAGAAGGGTGTATCGTAATATTGGAACGCACGATCGATCCGACCAAGACGGATCATCGAGATACCGTCTCCCGTACTGTTTGGACGATGGATAGAGACTTCGTAGGATTTCGTGGTACCTTCGGGTACGTTGAGTTTGATGACGAAGGTCGCATCGGGGAAGGTAAGAGACAAAACGCCATCAGGATAAGCATCCGTGATTTTAACCGTTTTCTTTTCGACGACACTGCCATATCCATAGTCCGCTTTCGTCGCCTCATCCTTATTTTCAATAAGTTCGATAAACGTTTCATCGTTCAACGGATTACGAAGATAAATGTCCTCCATCGTCGTAACATAGACCTGCAGTTTCTTGTGACCGGCCTCGATCGCGGTCGAAACATAATAATCCATATCCCAGTTGAATTCGAAATCGATGGTGACGCTGAGATCGGCATCGGTCTCGAAGGGTCCGTAATAATCGCCTTGTTGCGCTTTGCCGGGTTCTTCCGTTTTGGTGCCCGGAACCATTAAGTAGACTAGATAGCGATCATCCTTTTCTTCCGGGTTGGTAAGTTCGAGTTTCAATGTGACCTGTGGGAAGATGCCGGTGGGTACGGGTTCGTCGTCAGGGTCTTGTTTCGCAGTTTTAGAACAACCGCCAAGAATAATGAGTAATAGAACTAATACAATCATCAGTTTCTTAAACATAGCACTTCCTCCTTGTTATGATTTTACCATATGCGCCAACTCACGTATACATCGTCTATAGGATGACGGTTTCATGAATGGAAAAGAAAAACGGCTTTCGCCGTTTAGTCTAACTTCTCTTTTTTCTTCTTGAAGATCGATTTCTTCTCGAGGGGCTCACGATACGCCGTGTATGAATATTGATAGGAACTGCTTTCTTTCTTGATCATCGTCAAGACCGTCCCCAAGAGATTGACGTTGGATCGACGCAAGGTCGTCACCGCGATCTGTGCGGCTTCCTTCTCCGTCTGTTCGCTCGCAATGACAAACAACGTACCGTCGGCGGTCAAACCGATCGGAATCGAATCCGGTACGGGAAGGACCGGAGGTCCGTCCAGGATGATGATATCGAAGGAGTTGCGAAGACTCGCGACCAAGTCTTTGAACTTCTTGGAGGAAAGCATCTCCGAAGGGTTGGGCACGACGGGGCCTGATGTAATCAGAAACAGTTCGTTGGTGATGTTGGGATGGATGATTTGTTGACAATATTTATTGAAAACCCCGGGTTCAAACGAAGATTCAAGCAACAAGTTCGACAATCCACTCTTGTTGGACGCGTGGAACATCTTGTGGACGACCGGTTTGCGTAGGTCGCAGTCGATCAAAAGGACACGCGGGTGTTGACCGGCCATGACGACCGCAAGGTTCGCGGCGACCGTCGATTTCCCCTCCGTCGGTTTGGCGGAAACGATCGAGATGACTTTGATTTTCTTCTCGAAATTCGAGAACTCGATGTTCGTGCGAAGATGGCGGAATGCCTCGGAAAGATCCGCGGAATAACCATATCCTTTGCCTCGCGCGGCTTGGTCCAGTAAAGTTACGAGTATGCGATCTGACATTGTGAATCCCCCCTGCTAGGTGTATTTTAGGGTAATCTTGAGTAAAAGGCAATGCATTCGGGAGATTTTCATTATCCATACATTGCATCCCACTTATCGACGACAAATCAGTCGGGAAAGTATGATAAAATAGGCAGGGGTGAAACTATGGACGAAAAATTCTACAATCCGGAAGATTCCGGTACCGAAATCGACTTACTGGAACTGCTGAAAGTCGTTCGCGACAACCTGGTGCTATTGATGTTTTGTACCGTGTTGGGGATGGGCTTGGCTTTTTCTTATACGAAGATCCTGGTCTCTCCGACCTATCGGAGCGTGTCGACCGTCTACATCAAGCCGTCGGTCGATGAAGGGGTTGTCAATTACAACGAACTGATCACGAATCAGAAACTTACGGACACGTATACGCAGATTGCGAAAAGCAACCGTGTCTTGGACCGTGTGGTCGCGAAACTGCCCGGGGAGATCACGGTGGAAGACGTGAGAAACGCCATCAGCGTTTCTTCAATTAAGGATACCGAAATCATTTCGATTTCGGCGACGACCATCGATCCCGAGTTGTCGGCGGACGTGGCGAATACGGTCGTCGAGGTATTCATCGAACAAATCAATTCGATCATGACGATCGATAATCTGCGGATCATCGACGAAGCGATCATCGAAGAACAGAAGGTCGGACCCAACACCGTCTTGAATACGGTGATCGGCGGCTTTTTGGGACTCTTTCTCGCAGCCGCCTATGTCTTGGTTAAAAAACTGATGGACCGTACGATCCACGACCGCAGCGATGCGGAAACGCTCTTGAACCTGCCGGTGCTTGGCGAGATGATGTACTATGAAGACGGGATTCGTTGATTTCCACAGCCATGGCTTATGGGGGATCGATGACGGAGTCCAAACAAAGGACGAAGCCGTCCTTTTTCTTCAGACCGCGCATTCGACCGGAATAAGAACGATTTTCTGTACACCGCATATGATCCCCAAAGGGAAGTACGATGCCTCCATCGAGACGATCCGTGGCGCCGTCGATGGATTAAAGGAATTGGCTTCATCGCTTGGACTGGATCTGGACATCAGGGAAGGGTCCGAACTTTACCTCAACGAGTATGCGGTCGATCGCATTTCGAACCAAAGTTTCGTCTTGCTTGAAGGCATAGGCGGCTTGCTTGTGGAATTCTCGCGCAGCGGGGCGGATTGGCGCGAGATCAACGAACGGCTTTATGAAGTCTCGTTGGCTGTCGACCCCATCGTCATCGCCCATCCCGAACGCTATTTCCGCGAGGAGAAAGAGATGTTTCAGATTGTCGATGGATGGTTGAAAGCGGGATATCTTCTTCAAGTGAATTCGACCAGCTTGTTGGGGGCGCACGGGGAAAACAACCATCGCAACGCGTGGAAACTGCTTGAAGCCGGGAAAGTCCATTTGGTCGGTAGCGATGCCCATGCGGGGGAGAACCGGCGTACTTGCCGTCTCGACGATGTCTATGCGGTCGTTGAAAAGAGGTTGGGGAAGAAACGGACGCATCAACTCTTTTTCGCCAATCCGCAGGAAGTCTTGGCGCGAAGAAAGCCGAATCCGGTGTTTGCGAAGCCATCTTTGATGAAAAATGTAAAACGATGGATATCCCGAATCTAGGATATCCTTTTTCTTGTTTGAAGTCTGAACTTTACGTATAATAAAACCAAAGAGGTTGCACTATGAACGAAATGTATCAGGATCGATTCGCCAAGGGGAAAGTCGAACTTTCCTATTCTTCCAGAATGATGAACCGTCACGGGATCATCGCCGGCGCGACGGGGACGGGGAAAACCGTCACATTGAAGGTGCTCGCCGAGTCTTTCAGTAGCCATGGCGTCCCGGTTTTCCTGGCGGACATCAAAGGGGATCTCGCCAGCGTCGCGATTCCCGGGGTCGGGAATCCGAAACTCGAAGAACGCATCAAGATGCTTGGCTTGGAAGGGTTCCAATGGAAATCCTATCCGACACGGGTATGGGATGTCTTCGGGGAGAAGGGTCATCCGATCCGCACGACCGTCAGCGAGATGGGGCCTTTACTGATTTCACGCTTGCTCCAGCTCAACGAAACGCAGATCGGCGTCTTAAACATCGTCTTCAAGATCGCGGATGACGAAGGTTATCTCTTACTTGATCTTAAGGATCTAAGAGTGATGTTGAACTATGTCGGCGACCGCGCTTCCGAATACACCACGCAGTACGGAACGATTTCGAAAGTCACGATCGGCGCGATCCAACGCGGATTATTGACCTTGGAGAGCGAAGGTGCCGAGGCTTTCTTCGGTGAACCCGCCCTGGATATCCTCGATTTCTTTACCACGGACGCGGAAGGAAGAGGGGTCATCAACGTCCTGACTTCAGAGCGACTCTTTCACTCGCCACGGGTGTACTCCACGTTCCTTTTGTGGCTGCTCTCCGAGTTGTTTGAAGAGCTTCCCGAAGTCGGCGATCTGGATAAACCCAAACTGGTGTTCTTCTTCGATGAAGCGCATTTGTTGTTTAACGACGCCCCGAAGGCGTTGGTCGAGAAAATCGAACAAGTCGTCCGCTTGATCCGCTCCAAAGGGGTCGGCGTCTTCTTCGTGACGCAAAACCCCGGCGATATCCCCGACCGCATCCTTTCGCAACTGGGCAATCGGATCCAGCATGCCCTGCGTGCCTATACCCCCCATGAACAAAAAGGGCTGAAGACGGCGGCGGAGAGTTTCCGCGTCAATCCCGAATTGGATACCCAGACGGCGCTGACCGAACTGAAAACCGGGGAAGCGTTGGTATCCATGTTGGATGAAGACGGACGGCCTTCGATCGTACAGCGCGTCTTCGTCTTTCCTCCCCACAGTTTGCTTGGCACCATCGACGAAGGGACCCGTAGTCGTTTGATCCGGGAGTCCAAGTTCGACGGGAAATACAGGGATGTCCGTGACCGCGAATCGGCGTATGAACTCATCACGAAGCGGATCGAGCGGGAAGAGAAAGAAGAAGCCCGCGAAAAAGAACGGCTGGAGAAAGAAAAGCAAGAACGCAAAACCACGACGACACGAAAAACCACGACGAGCCGCAGAACGAGTTCAAGGCGGACGACCGGTCTGGAAAAGGCGGCCAACAGCATGATGACCCAAATCGGAAGGACGGTCGGGCGTGAATTGATCCGCGGTGTCCTGGGTTCACTGAAGAAGTTTTAACCACTTGGGTTGAATTTTGACCAAGTAGCCAAAATAAAAAGAAACCACTTGTAGGAATAAGTTGACGTGCTATAATGAGGACGGTTTAACAGACCACTCAATTTGGGGTCAACGTGGGAAGTCTAGAATCGATTCGACAAGAGCAAAAAAAGTCTGATGGGGATCGGACTTTTTTTGTGGTCGGACGGAATGCGGAAACCTTTGAAGAACAGGGATGGAAACGATATAATAAAACCAAGAAACGAGGGATATCTATGATCCGGATCCTTGTGGTGGACGACCACGAACTGATCGTCGAATCGATGAAGGCGATCCTCTCTTCACAGAATGACATGTTGGTCGTGGGCGGGGCGAACTCAGGCAACGATGCGTTGGTTTTGGCGCACCAATATAAACCGGATTTGATCATCACCGACGTCTATATGCCCAACGGCGACGGGATGATGCTGACGAGCAAAATCAAGGAAGAGATCCCCGGGATCAAGATTCTGGCCTTGACGATTTTCGACGACGATAAGACCGTGCGGGCGATGTTGGATGCAGGGGTGGACGGCATCATCTCGAAAGACCTGCGGAAAGACAATCTGATCCTTGCCATCAAGAACACGATGTCCGGGATGTCGGTGATGGACGCGAAAACCTTTGCGAAATTCAAGGAAATCGTACAGAGCCCTGCCTATAAAGACCAGCAAATCATGACCAAGTTCGAAATCAACATGACGGAACTATCGATCATCCGCTGTGTTTCCCAAGGGTTAAGCAACCAGAGCATCGCCGATCAACTCTTCATCAGCGAGAGTACCGTCAAGCACCGGTTGGCTCTGCTCATGGAACGCTTCGGTGTCCAGGACCGTGTCCAACTCGCTGTCCTGGCCGCGAAGAACGGTATCCTTTAACCCATGCTTTGGTCCGATCCGTATATCGTCATCGCCGTCGCCGAACTGGGCTTGGGTTTTGTCATCATTTCACTCTTGATGACGGAAAGAAGCCGATCCCTTTATTTTAAGTTCCTTTACTTTCAGCAAACCGTGGCGAACGTACTTGCTTTGTTCGTTTTTTTGATGCGCTATATCGACTTCACTTCCAGGTACTATGAAATCGAAGGGGTACTGAAGGAGGTCATGGACATCTTCTCGGAACACGAGGCGATCAGCCAGTCGCTGCTTGTGGTGACCATCGCCTTGACCATCATGGTCACGATGATTTACTTTTCCATGCGTTCGACCGAGAAACAAACGATCGGCAATCTGTTTTACTCCAACACGACGCCGATCGCCATCCTCAACGACACCGACTTGTTCGACTCCAATACGGCGTTTCGCGAAATCCTCGACCAAGTGCCGATGATGGATTTGCGCACGAAGGAGAAGGTAAGTATCGGAAGCAAGACCTATCTGATCAAACGGTATCCGATTTCAACGATGATGCGAAGCTATCACGTTGAGACCTTGGTTTTACTGGATGTCAGCGAACAAGAGTATGCATTGAAACGTCTGAACCTCTTGGATCAGCGTCTTTCGATGATCTCGTTGCTTCTGAAAAATAAATTGAATCTGCTTGAAAAACTGATCGAGTTGAAAAGCAAGAACCGGATCGCCATCGAACTCCATGATGAAATCGGGCATAACCTGACCTTGGCGGTCTCGGTGTTGGACCGGATGCACGACGAGAAGTTGCGCCAAAGCATCCCGGACCATTCCATCGAACGTCTGCTGGAGGAAGGGAAGAACATCACCCTATCGCTCTCCCAGGATCGAAAGAACACCGTGACCGGGAAATATCTCGAAGAAATGCTTGAAAGTTATATCCTGTATTTGAAGTGGGTAGGCATCCATGTCACCTTGAATGTCTCGACCCAGCAACTCAAACTGAAGCAGGAAAGCATTTTGACCTTATATGCGATCTGTAAAGAAGCGTTTTCGAACACCGTGAAATATGGCAACGCCGGGGAAGTATCGGTTACACTAAAGGTAAGCGAAAACAAAGAGACGCTTGAATTGATCATCAAAGACAATGGGAAAGGTTGCCGGGTGGTGAAAGAGGGGAACGGACTAAAAGCAATCCGGGCCAGGGTCGAGCGTAACCAAGGGTCGTTCAGTTATCATGGCAACGACGGATTTGAACTCTCCTGCCTTCTTCCCTTGATCCGGATGACGGAGGAAGAAGCATGAACCTTCAGAACTTGTGGATCCTGGTCGTTCCGCTCAATGCGGTCTTCCTGATCCAAATCATCGTACGTCTTCAGTCCTATGTTAAGAAAACGAACTTCATCAAATTCGCGATCCTGCTTCATATCCTTGAACTGATCTGGCATATCTCGGCGCTTTTCAACGGGATTCCGGAAACCATGGAAGCCTACATCCTTCTAAAGATGATGCGTTACACCATGGTTTTCATTCCTTCCGCTCTGTTGATGGTCGCGCTTTCCATCGATGAAACCTATGTGGTAAAGCGCTCGGATCTATGGTTGGTCTTCTTTCCTCCCTTGATTTTCTATGTCGCATTGAATCTCGCCGATACGAGTTATCTGCTTTACGACAATTTCTTTCTCGCCTTGACGACCGCATCGCGTTTCTACACGTTCAGCGTCCTGATCAACATGATCTACTATTTCACCTTTGTTTTGATCATGCTGATGAACATGGATCGTTTCTATCGCCTTTCCAAGCATCGGAACCTTTATTTCATCCTCAGTTTCCTCGGGTCGACCGTACCTTCCCTGGTCGCCTATCTGATCGGCTTCAACATGGTGTCGACCAACGTGGATACGTTCTCGCTCTTCGTCCCGCTGTGGACGATCGGATTGTATTTCACGATGATCCTGCCTCGTCTACGCTTCTTCGATTCGGTCCAGCTTTCCAACATGATCAACAACATCGACTATCCGATCGCCATCTTCGATATGAAAGGCCGGCGGCTTGGTTTCAACATCGCCTACCGTGACGACATCTATCCCCACACCGATTTCAGTTTGCTGGAGAAACTTCACTTGAGGCAACACAACGAGCCGATCCTTTTCATTAAGAACCGGTATTACCAGGCGATCCAGGAAGAGCTATTCAATGAAGGGAAGAACTATGCGACGGCGGTCTATTTCAACGATGTGACTTCCCTGCGAAAAAGCATCCTTGAGAGCGAGGAGAAAGTCCGTAAACTGGATGAACTCAACGACCAACTGTTGGAAGACATGGTGATCCAGGAGAAGTTGATCCAGGAAACCAACCGTCAGGAAGTGTTCGATGCCATCCAACAGGATTTGGTCGCAAGTTACCAACACGCTCTCGACCGATTGTTGAAAGAAAGATCGGATGAGACCTTGGACGAGGTGAAAGCGGATCTGCAAGGGACCTTGATGATGCTGAGGAGGATCGTAAAGGAACTTCGTTCGCAGGCGGAAGAAATCATGGATATCGGGCGGTTGATCGAGACTTGTGTCACGTTATATGATCCCCAACGTCTGGAAATCAAAATCACGCCTTCACCCGATTTGACCGTGTTGACCTTCGCCCAGGCGTCCGCGATCTATCTGGCCGTCCGTCAGATTTTGGATTTCGCTTCGATGCAACCCCAATGCCATGCGGCGGACATCGTCCTGCGTAAAGAAGCGGGACGCCCGATCCTTGTCACCGGACTGCGTTGTTCGCGCAAGATCGAAGACAATGTCATTTCGGAGTTCGAACGCAATGTCTTCTATCGCGGTTCCAAGAAAACCGCAGGCTTGAATATCATGAATTCGGATGACGGATGCATCATCTATGCCGTGCTTGAACCCTAACCTTTGGAGGTAACCATGAAGAATCTGCCTGAACAGCCTTTGATCCCCGTCTTGACGACCATGAAACAAGTCGAATTGTTTCTTGAGACCCCCTTATCCCTTTGTTTGCTTCAAGACATGCATTTCAGCCTCCTCAAAGAAGTCGTACGCATCCTCCATGACAACCAGCGTTTCGGCTTGGTCCACATCGAATTGATCCACGGGATTTCCAACGACGAGTTCGGTGCGCAGATCCTGACCCAGCAATTGCGGGTCGACGGGATCATTTCCTCCAAGCCCAAGATCATCGAGACGGCGAAGAAGAACCATGCGTTTGCGATCCAGCGTGTTTTCTTGATCGACAGTAAGTCCTTGACCCGGGGCTTGGCATCGGTCAATGAAACCAACCCCGATGCGATGGAAGTCATGCCGGCCTTGACGTATCCCTTGTTTGGGTTGATCCGCGAAAAGACCGAGGTCGAACTCTGGGCGGGGGGCTTGGTGAAGAACGAAGACATCGCGAGAACCATCCTCGAAAGCGGGGCGAAGCGGATCACGATCAGCGACCTGGCCCTTTGCGTCAAAATGAAGCAGTCATAAGTTTTGAAATGCATCCTCTTCTGCATTAAAATGAACAGGAACGTGAGGTTACCATGGATTTCAATACACTCATCCAACAACGCAGAAGCCATTATGACTACGCCAAGTCCACGATTCCGGACGAAACGCTGATTCAATTGACGAAAGACTTACTCTCGACCACGCCCAGTGCCTTTCATTCCCAAAGCCAACGCATCGTTCTACTACTTGGGGAAAAGCACGATACGTTCTGGGACCTTGTTTTAGAACGGCTTCGCTTCGAGGTTCCCGAAGAGAAATTCCCGCGGACCCAGGCCAAGATCCAAGGCTTGAAGAACGGACAGGGCACGTTTCTGTTTTACGACGACACGGACGTGACGAAACAGATGGAGGAACGTTTCCCTCTTTATGGCGAAAGCGCACAGCTTTGGGCGTATGAATCCAACGCGATGCTGCAATACGCCACCTGGCTGGAATTGACCCAACTCGGGCTTGGCGCATCGCTTCAACACTATAATCCTCTGATCGACCAAGCGACCCAAGACGCCTTCCAACTCCCGACGCAGTGGAAACTCATCGCCCAGATGCCCTTCGGATCGGCGGTCGACATCGCGAAAACCAAGATTTCCCAACCGGTCGAAGACCGGATGATCCTAAAAAAATGAACGACCGATGGACTGACCCCCTAAAAGTGGACAGTCGAAAAAAGCTCCGGCTCAAGAGATGAAATTCGTTTCATCTCTTTTTCTTTGAATTCCAAGGGAGTCAAGTAATTCAAAGCCTTCTGTCGACGTTTCGTATTGTATCTCACTACAAAGCGATGAAGCGCTTCAATCAGTTCGATATCTGTTTTAATGTGTACGGTATCATTATGAATGATTTCTGATTTTAGGATACTGTGTAAGCTTTCAATCGGTGAATTGTCAGTCGGCTTACCTTTACGCGACATACTTTGGATGAAGTTACACTCGATCAGTTTTTCCTGAAAGTGCCGATTCGTATACTGATAGCCGTGATCCGAGTGAAGGAATGTCCCGTACACAATGGCTTTATCACGAACCTGATTGAGTGTTTTGAGGACCATTTCAAGCGTGGGATGATAACTGATCTCATACGCTTCGATCATCTTTGTATGCATGTCTTTGATTGAAGAAAAGTATACTTTCTTACCACTGATATGAAACTCGGTGATATCGGTATACAGCTTATCAAACGGGACAGAACATAGGTGATTACCGCGGAGTATATTGTCTTTCGGGTAATCCTCAGGATGACTCTTCATTTTGTCTTTATGACGCTTGACGTGTGATAAAAGACCGTAAGCACGCATGATTCTCAAACAGTGCTTATGATTGACGGTCAGTTTGCTTTCGATCTTGAGGTACTTAGAAACCGTCTTGGCCCCTAAGGTGTAGTCGTTATCTGCTTGAAAACGCTTAATCAATACAGCTATTCCCAGATCTTCACTGCTCACTTGATCACATCGTTTCGTCCATGCATAATAGCCTGCACGGCTCACCAGGCAAAAGCGGCACATCCTGGTCACCGAGTATAGGGATCTTAGATCGTGAATCGCCTGGAAGATTATTTCTTTATCAACTCCTCTTTCAAGGTCAATACTTTTTTTAGTAAGTCGCGCTCCATCTTAACTTGTTTTAGTTCTTCGGCAAGGTTCTCAAATTTCTCCCTTGGGCGACCACTACTCTTTATCCCTCGTGTTTCCCGAAACAACTCGGTCTCTCCACCGGATTGGTATTTTCGGACCCATCGGGCAACAACAGAATGACTCGTGCAAACTTCTTGAGCGAGTCGTATTGAAGATTCCCCATTATTCAGATAACGCTTTACGATACTTAACTTTAATTCATTTGAAAATTGATGGTGCTTTCCCATTAGAAAACCCCCTTTAAGTTCAGTATAGGAGTTTTTTCCAAACTGTCTACTTATTGGGGGTCAGTACACGAGAGGGTTTTTCTTTTTAGCACTCTCCACTTGACAGTGCTAAAAAATATGATATATTAGGGTTAGGGAGAGAAAACTCCCACAGAAAAGGAGGAAATCGTATGAGAAACAGTTTAATCCGACGTCCGAATTCGTTGCTTGAAGACTTCTTCAATGACGACTTCTTCTATCCGCGCACTTTGGGATCGCATCTGGATGTGTATCAGGAAAACGACAACTATGTCGTCGAAGCCGACCTTCCCGGATTCAAAAAGGAAGAGATCGAACTACAGTATGAAAACGACCTACTCACGATCCGTGCGCAACATAAAGAAGAATCCAACGAAGAAAACAAGAAGTATGTCTATCGTTCCCGTTCCATGGCTTCCTATGTGAAACAAATCCGGTTCACCAACATCGACGCTTCGAAAATCGATGCGAAGTTCGATGACGGCGTACTCAAGGTCACCCTTCCTTCAAGGGACCACATCGCGGAAGAAACGAAACGGATCGAAGTCAAGTAACCCTGAAGGGCGGCGTCAACGCCGCCTTTTTCGTGGGATGATCGAGTTGATCAGCCGATAAACAAGGCGGTATAAACAACGAATTCGACAATTACGCGAGAAAAAGTTGATACCGCTTTCATTTGTGAAGTGATATAATAAGTTTGACGGAGGACTGATTATGGAAAACAAACTACAGCTTGATCTCGGTGTCGACAAAATCATCGAATCGTTTGAAGTGCGTTCCGTTCTGGAAGGGAATGCGGCGTTCCGCGCGGCACTGACGAAACCGGATACCAAATTACTTGAAAAGTATGTGGAAATGATGGACCATTGCGCCGACGGACCGGAATTCCTCGACATCAACGTGAAGTTCCACAAAGAATTATTCAGACTTTCGGATGCGACCACGCATGCCGAACTGGTCGAAATCCTTTGGAATCGGATTCCTTTGGAGAACGTCGCGACCACCCAGGAAGACCGTCTGCGGATCAACGATGAACACAAAGCCATCGTCGAAGCGTTGAAAGACGCGGATGCCAACCGCAGTGAATTGGTTGCGAAACAACACGTCCTGCATGTCATGGCGGACTGTGTCGACCACATCTACGAAATCAAACAATAAATCACGAAATAAACAATACTGAGACGGACTTGCGAAAGTCCGTTTTCATTTGGAAGGATATTCCGATAAACGAGGAAGATCCGCAATCAATGCGAAACGGATTACCAAGAATGTCAAACGAACTTTCCCCCGGTTTTCACTGTGCTATAGTAACGTCGAATCATACTGGAAAGAGGTACGAATGGAAAAAATCGATCTCATCGTCGCGGATCTCGACGGAACCTTGCTGGATGCCAAAGGGAAGATCTCGGACGCTACGAAACGAATGTTGGTTGAATTGAAGAAGAAGGGGATTCCTTTTGCGATCGCGACCGGACGACCGTTCTTCACCGTGAATCCGAAACTCAAAGAATGGGGGATCGAGGATCTGGTTTCCGCCTTGTTCTGTTCCAACGGGAACCACAGTTACGATTTCATCCGCGACAAGGAAGACCACATCGGGTATTTCGATCCGAGGCTGATCGGGGAGATCGTCGAAACCTACAAGCACTTCGACGCCAATCCGACGGCTTATATGGATGATTACTTCATCGCGTCCAAGCACGACGACTTCGTGAAGCGGTTGGTCGCCAAGAACAACATGACCGTGGTCTTCGGCGATTTGGTCGAATTGGTCAACCGTCCGATCGAGAAAGTGATCCTGGCCGCGGAGTTCGATGTCATCACGCAGATGGAGAAGTTCCATGCGGAGAATCCCAGTCCGCATTACCGGGCGTTCCGTTCGCAGAAGGACTTATTCGAATTCATGGATCCCCGGGTGTCGAAAAGTGCGGCCATCCAATCGTTTTGCGCAAACCACGGGTTATCGATGGAAAACGTCGTCGCGTTCGGGGATACGGGGAACGATGTGGAGATGGTCAGGGACGCCGGACTGGGGGTCGCGATGGCCAATGCGACGCCGGATGTCCTGAATGTCGCCAAGGTCATCGCGAAACACCATGACGACGACGGTGTGGCGACCATGGTTTTCGACTTATTGGGGGAATCGTGGTAGATAATTCCAATGAAATGGAAACGATTTCAACTTTACCTGAAAAGACGTTTCTAAACATCGGACAAGTATGGTAATACGGAAGATTTTTGACATAATGATAACGTACGGAATCGGCGTATCGGATTCCGAAATTAAAAGGAGAACAAGATGAAACAAATTAAGATCGTTACCATCGGCGGCGGCAGCAGTTACACGCCAGAACTCATCGAAGGATTCATCAATCGTCAGGCTCAACTCAACATCAAGGAAATCTGGTTGGTCGACATCGAAGAAGGCAGGGAAAAATTGGAAATCGTCGGAGCGATGGCCAAACGCATGGTCGAGGCTGCAGGTTTGCCTTGGGAAGTCCATCTTACCTTGGATCGCCGCGAAGCGCTGAAAGACGCGGACTTCGTTACGACCCAATTCCGTGTCGGATTATTGGATGCACGTATCCGGGATGAAAGAATCCCTTTAAGCCATGGTTTGATCGGTCAAGAAACCAACGGAGCCGGCGGGATCTTCAAAGCGTTCCGCACGATCCCGGTCATCCTTG
The DNA here is from genome assembly GCA_041736705.1 of Erysipelotrichaceae bacterium. GTDB lineage: Bacteria > Bacillota_I > Bacilli_A > Erysipelotrichales > Erysipelotrichaceae > GWE2-51-13. The sequence continues at coordinate 38,838 of JBGSTC010000014.1, read as the reverse complement.
CCATCTTGAAAGACATGAAGGAACTTTGCCCCAACGCTTGGTTGGTCAACTTCACCAATCCCTCGGGCATGGTGACGGAAGCCGCGATCAAGGTCGGCGGTTGGAAGAAGACCATCGGTTTGTGTAATGTTCCGATCGGTTTGGTTAAAATGGCCAACGCCGTCATGGGCGTCGCCGAGGATTCGGAAGAACTGTTTACGAAATTCGCCGGATTGAACCATTTCCATTGGCACCGCGTTTGGGATAAGGACGGCAACGAAGTCACCGCCCACATCATCGACGAAGTCTACAAGCCGGAAAACAAAGGCAAATACGCAGGGGTCAAAAACGTTCGCGACTTGGCGTTCAACTTCGAACAAGTCAAAGACACGGGTTTGCTGCCTTGCTCCTACCACCGTTACTATTACATCACCAACGACATGCTGAAGAGCGAAATGTCGGAATATGCCGAAGGCAAGACCCGTGCCGAAGTCGTAAAGAGAACCGAAGCGGAATTGTTCGAATTGTACAAAGACCCGGCCCTCAACTACAAGCCGGAACAACTGACCAAACGTGGCGGAACCCATTACTCCGACGCGGCTTGTGAAGTCGTCGCCTCGATCGTCAACGACAAGCGTACCCAGATGGTCGTCAGCACCCAAAACAACGGTGCGATTTCCGACCTTCCTTACGATTGCGTCGTCGAAGTCTCCGCATTGATCACCTCCCATGGTGCCGAAGCGCTGAACTGGGGATCCTTCCCGCCGGCGACCCGCGGTATCCTGCAGGTCCAAAAGGCGATGGAAGAAGTCGTCATCGAAGCCGCCGTTACCGGCGATTACGGGAAAGCGCTCCAAGCCTTCACCGTCAATCCTCTGATTCCCTCGGGTGCGATCGCACGCGACCTGCTCAACGAAATGTTGGTCGCAAACAAGAACTACCTCCCGCAATTCAGCGCGAAAATCGCCGAATTGGAAGCCGCCGGCGTCACCTACGTCGCAAAATAGATTCGAAACTGAAACCGTCGGAATACGACGGTTTTTTCTTGGTTTGCTTTTACTTTTGAAAAATTTACCAGGGCGGACGCGATTCGACGATGCCCAAGACGAATGCACGGTAATGTTTGCCAATGTCTTACCGGCATCTTGTTTAAGCCCGTTTGTCTCGATAAAGTGATGTTGATAAGGAAGAGGGGAACCCATGAAAGAAAAACTGTTGAATCTTGTTTTACGACTGGCGAAGAAACTTCAGACCCAGCGTCATATGGTTTCCATACGCAACGCGTTTTCGACGATGTTGCCGATCATCATCGCCGGTGCGTTTTGTACCTTGATCTTGAACGTCGTCGTATCGACGACCTCGACCGGGATCAGTCTCGCGAAGCTTCCAGGTATGGCTTGGCTGTCCCATTTCGCACCGATGTTCAACGCGGCCAACTATGCGACGATGAACTTCTTTGCGATCGGCATCGTCTTCTTGATCGCGATGGAACTGGCGAGGGGCTATGGCATCAAGGACAATGTCGTGTCGATGGTTGCCATCGCAAGTTTCGTCTCGCTCTGTTCCACATCGGCCACCTTGGTCGTTAACGGGGAGGTGCATACGCTCCTCAACGTCCTCCCGCGCCAGTTCACCAATGCGCAAGGCTTGTTCATGGGGATGTTCGCGGCGATCGCATCCACGGAAATCTATTGTTGGATGGTGAAGTCCAAGAAACTGGAAATCATCATGCCGAGTAGCGTACCGTCCAACGTCGCCCAACCGTTCAACGTCATGTTTCCCGCGATCTTGACGATCCTGATCATCTCCGGCTTCGGGATGGTGTTCGAGATGGCGAGCGGACGGACGGTCTACGATGCGATCAACTACTTCATCCAAACCCCGCTTCAAGGCATTTTGACCGGGTTACCGGGATATCTCGTCCTGTTCGTCCTGGCGACGCTTCTTTGGTCGATCGGGATCAACGGAACCATGGTGTTGCGTCCGATCTACGAATCGACGATGCTGGGGGCGTTGGCGGCCAATCTGGATGCCGTGACGGCCGGACTTCCAGCACCCAACATCCTCAACACGACCTTCACCACGGTGTTCACTAGCGGGACGGGGGCGGGGATGACCGGCGGATTGGTCGTCGCCTTACTGCTGTTTTCAAAACGGGACGACTACAAAACGATCGCGAAACTCTCGCTTGTCCCCGGTTTCTTCAACATCAACGAGACGATGACCTTCGGATTGCCGATCGTCATGAATCCGATCCTCATCATCCCCTTCGTCCTGGCACCGATCGTGTCGGCGACCTTCGGGTACTTCATGACGCTCATCGGTTTCGCGACACCGATGGTCTACCTGGTTCCCTGGACCACGCCGCCCCTCATCAAATCATGGTTGGCGACGGGAGGGCACTTAGGAACCGTCGTCACCGAACTGCTCGCCTACGGTTTGGTTTTCCTGGTGTATCTGCCCTTTGTCTTCATCACCAACCGTCAAGCCGAAAGCGAAGAAACGAACAATCCTTCAGTCGTCGCCGTTCAAGCGTGATGGACGAACCGAATCTTCACAAAACAAGGGCATTCGACGTGAAAGTTTGGAAACCCTTGCCAATCCCGATGGATGCGATTGTGGATACAAATCGGGCAAGGTAGACTACGGATAACGGGGACGCCCGTGTCGAAGCCGCATAGAAGACGCAGGTTAAGCCGATTTCAGAACGAATCAAAAGTTGTATGTGCAAATTCCGATAAACTTGATTACAATGAAAGTAACCGATAAAGGAGTGCACCATGATCGTAGATCGACTGAAAAACCTGGATAACCTGACGACGCAAGAAGAAGCCGTTGTCGCCTACATTCTGAAAAATCCGAGATCGCTTTTGAAGATGAGCATCAACGACTTGGCGTTGGCGAGTTATACGTCGGCGTCGACTGTGGTGCGGCTCTGTAAGAAAGCCGGGACCAAGGGATATGTGGATTTCAAGATGATCTACATTTCCGAGTATCCCGAATTGATGCGCCTGAATGAAAGCCTGAAGCAAGTCCCCTTTGACAAAACGTCCAACATCGACGATGTCATCCATACCTTGCCCTTGATCTTCAACAAGACCATCGACTACACCAAGAGCATGATCGACCGGGCGACCATCGTCCGGGTCGTCAATCATATCAAAGGATGCAAGTATCTCAACATCTATGGCGACGGCATCAATTTCGACGTCGCCAACATCGCCGCGTATAAGTTCGAGGAAGTCGGGATCAACGCGAAGGCGTATTCAAGCACGCATTGGCAACACATCGCCCGCATCGGGATGAACCACATCCCGGCATTCGCCATCCTCTTATCGCATACCGGCAAAAACCCCAACATCCTTGACGCGGCGAAACGCTTAAAGGAACATAACATTCCGACACTGGCGATCTGCGGCAAGTCCGATCGTCGGTTAAGCAGCCTGTGCACGGAAACCCTTCAAATCATGACGTCGACCAGTACGCTGGAGATGTCCAATACGCTGTTCACCTTATCGACGCTCTATGTCTTCGAGGTCTTGGTGATGGCGATGTACATCCAGAACTTCGAATCGGTCGAACAGGTCGCAAAGAAACTGTTCGGCTCGCGGGATATCTGGAATCTGGAGGAATGACTTGCTTAAGGAGAAACCAATGACGCAACACAAAACATTCCCCGAGGGCTTCCTTTGGGGCGGGGCTACGGCTGCCAACCAAGTCGAAGGCGGCTGGAACGAAGGCGGGAAGGGGATGTCCGTTTCGGATGTCGCCCGGTTCAAGCCGAAACTCAACGTGACCAACTATAAGGCGCACAACGAAGTCACTTCCAAGGATATCGAAGATGCGCGCAACGCGATTGACCTTACGCTCTATGCGAAACGCCGCGGCAGCGACCATTATCACCGTTTTAAGGAAGACATCGCGCTTTTCGCTGAAATGGGCTTTAAGGTCTATCGTCTTTCCATCGCATGGAGTCGGATTTTCCCCAACGGGGACGATCTTGTCCCCAACGAAGAAGGGTTGAAGTTCTACGACGACCTCTTCGACGAACTGCTGAAGTACGGGATCGAACCCTTGGTCACGATGAGCCACTATGAACCGCCGTTGAATCTGACCGAAAACTATGACGGCTGGTATAGCCGCGAAGTCATCGGGTTCTTCACGCGTTTCGTCGAAACGATCTGCGAACGCTATAAAAACAAAGTAAAATACTGGCTGACCTTCAACGAAGTCGATTCGATGATCCGTCATCCCTTCACCACGGGGGGTCTGATCGAAGATCGTTTCCCGGCAGGGACCTTCGAACAGGTCATCTTCCAGGCGATGCACCACCAGTTCGTGGCGAGCGCCTTGGCGACCAAGATCTGTCATGAAATCATCCCGGGCTCGCAGGTCGGATGCATGTTGACGAAGCTGACTTTCTATCCCTATACCTGCGATCCGCAGGATGTCTTGAAGGCACAACAGGATGCCCGTCATACCTACGCGTACAGCGATACGCAGGTCTTCGGAGAATACCCTGCGTATCTTCTGAGTAAGTTCAAAAACAAAGGCATCGTCATCAGAAAAGAAGCGGGCGACGATGAAATCATGAAGAATTATCCGGTCGACTTCGTCTCGTTCAGCTATTACTCGTCGACTTGTTCTTCCGCCAATCCGGAGAAACTCGACCATACCGACGGGAATACCTTGCGCGGGGTCGCCAACCCCTACATCCCTTCCAGTGACTGGGGATGGCAGATCGATCCGACGGGCTTGCGTATCTCGATGGTCGACCTATTCGACCGCTACCGCAAACCCTTGTTCATCGTGGAGAACGGTCTGGGGGCGACGGATGTGGTCGAAGCGGACGGAAGCATCAACGACGACTATCGGATCGCCTACTTCAAGGCGCATTTACAGGCGATGTACGACGCGATCACGGAAGACGGTGTCGATCTCATGGGGTATACTTCATGGGGCTGCATCGACCTGATTTCGGCCTCCACCAACCAAATGTCGAAGCGCTACGGATTCATCTATGTCGATGCGGACGACCTGGGCAACGGGACCTACGACCGCAAGAAGAAAAAGTCGTTTGACTGGTATAAGGAAGTCATTTCGACCAACGGGTCGAGTTTATTCCAAGAATGAAAAAAGGCTCCGGGAAATCCCGGAGCCTTGTCTATTTATTCTTTCGCGCTGACATCCCGGATGATCCCGTTGAACAGGATCAACTTGTTTTCCAGATCGACGATGAAGATCTGATACGGACGATCCACCGTCATCTCATAGTCTCCGATCTCGATCGAAGTCTCACGGATATCGATGACCGTGACAGCTGCGGCTTCGGTGCCTTTCTCGTCGATCATCAGTCGCGCCTTATGCAAGACCTCGGCGATGTAGAGGTCGCCGTCTTCGCTGAGTTCCGAGAAGTCAGCCACCCCGCCGATAAAGGCGTCGCTTAATCCCATTGCGATCAGCTTGTCGTTGAGGATTTCCTTGGTCGCAAGGTCGACTTTGGGCAGTTTCAAGGTGACGGATGCGGATTGCATGTCGTCCAACAGCCGGTTCAGCATGTCGCTTGTCGTAATCGGTGCGGTTACATCCTTGCCCAATACGACGACCATCCCGGTCTTCTCGCCCTTATAGGGAAGCAGGATTGCCTGCATCGAATCGTCTTCGTAATACTTGAACGAATTCGTCTGGTTCATGTAAGAGACATTCACATCGGTTTTCCCATGGAAGATCCCGTCATGGGTCTCGGCCTTGTCGAACTGATTCAACCAGTCCGCTTTGAAGTAGATCGTGTTGATCAAAAACATGACGGTGCCGGGATCGATCTTATCCAAGGTTTTCTTGATTAGGTTGTTGGTGTTCTTTTCGACCCATCCGTTGATTTCATCCAACGCGCTCTCTTTGGCGAAGTCCATCGCCGCGATCATCGCCCCGAAATAGTCCTGGTTGCGTTGCAAGAACGCCGGTTTCACCTTATCCTTGAAATCCTCCCTCATCCAGAGGCTGTTGGCCAGTTTGATGATGACGGGGTCCTGGACGTTCAGATTCCCTTGAAGAGCCCGTAATTGATCGAACCATTCGGTTTGGTCGATGTTTGGCGGGATCAACAGGTCGGCGAATTGCGCGTAGGTGTTACCCGCGGTGCCGTGGGAAGCCATGGCCAATGCGACGTAGATGCTGAGGGACGACATGAACACGTTCTTGTCGCTGCTTTCATCCTGGATCAGAAACGCCAGGTCGTTGATGTTTTGGACCAAGCCCGCATCCAGGATCGCCGCTTCCTTGAGTGAAAGCGAACCGGTGGTATTCGATAGTTTGTGGATCGATGATGTCGTACATGCGCTCAACAACATCGTCGAGCACACCAAAGACAGGATTTGTTTTTTCATGATTCCACCTCCAAAGACAGGATAGCACATTCCATGTTAAGTGAAGCTTAAGATGTTCATGAATGGCGATGTAGCGTTGCCAAATCCAAAAGCGGGGGGTACAATAAGATGGAATGTGAGGGAAAATCATGGAAAACCTACTCGAATTACTTAAAGCATTGATCTTGGGGATCGTCCAGGGCATCACCGAATGGCTACCGGTCAGTTCGACCGGACATTTGATCTTGGCCGAGAACTGGATGCCCTTCAGCTTATCCGAAACCTTCGTCGAGACGTTCTTCGTCCTTATCCAGGTCGGATCGATCTTCGCGGTCATCTTGCTTTTCTTCCATAAGTTGAATCCGTTCAGTCCCAAGAAAAACGAAACACAGAAAAAAGACACCTTGGTCTTGTGGTCCAAGATCGTCGTGGCTTCGATCCCGGCCGGAATCATCGGGATTCTGTTCGACGATCTGATCGATGAAGTATTATACAAGCCCGTCGTCGTCGCACTGATGCTTGTGGTCTATGCGATCGCCATCCTTTGGGTGGAACGCAGAGGGAAGAAACCGTCGATCTCGACCTTGAATCACGTCAGTTATCAAACGGCTGCGCTCATCGGTCTGTTTCAGGTGTTGGCCTTGGTGCCGGGAACTTCGCGCAGCGGTGCGACCATCCTGGGCGGGATACTACTCGGTGCTTCGCGCATCGTCGCATCCGAATTCTCGTTTTTCATGGCGATCCCCGTCATGTTGGGGGCGGGCGGATTGAAACTGATCAAAGCCGGATTCGACTTCACACCGATCGAATGGGCGGCCTTGGCCACCGGATTCATCACGGCCTTCGTGGTCTCGCTCTTCGCCATCCGATTCCTGATGAACTATATCCGTAACCATGACTTCACCGTCTTCGCTTACTATCGTATCGCTCTGGCGGCGTTGGTATTGACGTTGCTGTTCATCTGATGATCTTCTACTTCACCGGGAGCGGAAACTCTCTTTCCGTCGCTTCGCAACTGATCCGCGACGAACCCTTGGTCTCGATCACTGACGCGATGCGTGATCGGAAGTATACCTTCGACCCCGGCGAATCCGTCGGGTTCGTGTTTCCGATCTATTTCTATACTTTACCGACGGTCGTGGAAGCGTTCCTGGAGAAACTTCGTTTCTCGAGTCCTCCCGATTATGTCTATGCGGTCGCGACCTGCGGCGGGACGACCGGTGCGGCGATGGAGAAGGCTCGCCGGATCCTGAGCCGAAAGGGAGTCCGTCTTTCCGCTTCCTTTTCCGTCTTGATGCCGGACAACTACATCCTGCTTTACAACCCGCCAACAGAAGATCAAGTGAATCAACGATTGGCACAATCGAAACTGGCGATCAGCGACATCAAACGATTGGTTCAGTCACAGGAAAGAGGGGACTTCAATCTCCTCAAAGGTCCTCTGCCTTACGTCGTATCGCTCGCCGCGTCGACCCTCTACCGATTCTCCCAAGGAACCGTCAAGTTCAACGTGGACGATACCTGCATCTCCTGCGGCTTGTGTGAGGAAGTCTGTCCGACACGGACGATCCGGATGAGCGAGGGGAAACCGAAATGGGTCAATCCGACCTGTTCCCACTGCCTCGCATGCATCCACCGCTGTCCGGTGGAAGCCATTCAGTATGGAAAGGGAACACGCAACCGAAGACGGTATCAAAACCCTGAAGCGAAATTCTAAAAAAGACCCGTACGATTTCCAAAAATGGAATCCGTACGGGTTGTTTTTCTATAATGATTCTAGAGATAGGAAGCCATCTTAAGGAAGCGTGCTTCTTGGTAATGATAGGTCCCCCGGTTGAAATAGGCGATCTCTCCTTTACGGTTCATCCCGAAGTTCTCCGTCCTGAAGCCGGGATCACCTTCACTGAGACCCAATAAATCCGATTCGTACTTGGTGATTTTAACGGCTCGCAGGACATAGTCGTTGAAGGTCATCTTCATGCCGGGTAGCGTTCGGAAATAACTGAGGATCGACGTGGAGACGATGTTCTCCGTCAGATGGATCAGGTCTTTGCGATAGTACATCCGCTCCAGACAATAGGGTTTCTTGTCGATGAGACGCAAGCGTTCGATATAGTAGAGAATGCTGCCGATCGGGACTTCCAGTTTCTCCGCCAAGTCTTCGTCGGCCGGGATTTCGATGAACGAAATCAGATTCGTCGAGACGTCACGCGGGGCGAAATCATGGGTCAAGCCCCCGATGTTTTCAAGATTGATGCATCCGTCCATCAGATGTTTGCGAAGGAAGATGCCCTTGCCTTGGACCGGGTAGCAATACCCTTTGCGGATCAGCATGTCGATGGCGCGCCGAACGGTATTGCGGCTGACGTTGTACAGTTGGATGTATTCGTCTTCCGTCATGAGTTTACGGGTGTCGCGGAATTTCCCGGCTTTGATGTCTTTCTCCATTTCATGGAAGATTTCTATGTATTTCGATTCCATCGATTTCCTCCTTTCTAGAGGTAGGAAGCCATCTTCAAACTCCGTATCTTTTCATAGTGATAGACGGTTTTCCCATAATGGACGACTCTGCCTTTGCGATCCATCCCGAGGTTCTCGAACTGGAATCCCGGATCCCCTTCATGAAGGGAAAGCAGTTCCGCTTCGTTGGGGGTCAATCGTACGGCTTCGATGACATAGTCGATGAAACAAAGTTTGATCCCCAATTTGGATTGGACATACTCGTAGATCGAACCCAGGCACGCATCCTGTGTAAGGGGAACTTTTTCGCTATTATAGTAGAGTCTTTCGATACTGATGGCTTGTCCGTCCGCAAAGCGTTGACGTTCGATGAACGTCAAGGGCGTGTCGATCTCGCACGCCAGTTTATCGGCCAGAAAGGCATCGGCCGGGATTTGTTTGAAGGTAAGGATCTTGCTTGTGACGACCTGAGGGGACAAATCGTGGGTCAGCCCGCGGATGTTTTCAAGGTTGGTCGCTCCGGCGATTTTATGACGCCGCAGGAACACCCCTTTGCCCTGTACGGGATAACAGTACCCTTTACGGATCAATTGGTCGATCGCATGGCGCACGGTGACGCGTGAAACATCGTATAAGGTGACATACTCGTCTTCGGATTTCAAGCGTCGTGTTTCGTCGTATTCCCCCCGACGAATGTCTTGCTCGATCCGATCATAGATCTCTTTGAATTTCGTTTGCATCTTTATCCCCCCGGATCGATTTAGATATAGGTCGCCATCTTCAGCGCCCGTGCGTTTTCATAATGGAAAACCCCGGTGCTTAACTGTATGACTTCGCCGGTCCGGATCATGACGAACGCTTCGATCTTCAGTCCCGGATCGTTTTCGACCAATTCAAGTTTCTCGGCTTCCTCCGCATTGATCTTCACGACGCTGAGCACCGTGTCGATGAATGAGATCTGTAGGGTCTCATGGCGGTTGATGTAGGTGAAGATGGAACTCCTTGCGGTTTCCTCGTCAAGCTCGGGCAAAAGTAAAAGATTGAAATAGTTATACTCGTAGACATAGGGTTTATGATCGACGTGACGGACCCTAACGACATAAAGGAGCGGTGATCCGACCGGGATTTCCATTTTCGACGCGAGTTCTTCATCCGCCGCGACCGTATCGAAATGCAATAATCGACTGGTGACCGGAAGCGGCGCCATGTAATAGGTCAATCCGTAGATGTTTTCTAGATTCAGGCTGTAGGCGGGTTTGGTCCGACGCAAGAAAACGCCGCTGCCTTGGATGGGGAAGCAATAACCCCGCTTCACAAGCAGGTCGATGGCGTTGCGTATTGTGTTCCGGCTGACCTTGTATTCGGCGATGTACGCATCTTCGGTCAGAAGTTTGCGCGTCCCGTTATACCGTCCGTCCAGGATGTCCTTCTCGATCGCCGAGAAGACCTCTCTATACTTGGCGGGCATGACGTTCCCCCTTGTCACTTACTCTATTTATTATACACCGTTTTCTAAGTGGAAGATAAGTGGTGGAAATTGCTAATTGGTTAATCATTCCGTCGTTTTTCCATATGTCGGTGGCGGATTCCCGCATCGAGGAAAATCTCACCCGACGCGACGTATCCGCACTTCTCATAGAAAGGGATGGCATGTTCCTGCGCATCCAGCGCGAAAACTACGATCTCAGGATACGTTTTTTCCGTCAAAGCCATCATTTCACGCCCGATGCCACCCCCACGGGCTTCTTTCAAGACGGCGACGCGTCCGACTTTCAGTACCCCGCCTCCTTTTTTTAGGCAACGCACGGTTCCGACCGGACATCCGTTTTTCAAAAACAAGAAGTGGTCGGCGACGTCATCGTTCAAAATATCATGGTCGTCGATCTCTTCGCTTTCGGGTACGTTCTGCTCCTGTATGAAAACAGTACGCCGGATTTCCATGCATTTATGCAAGTCTTCCTCATTTTTTACCCGGATGCACTCGATCATATCCATTCCCCGTTTCTTTATGTTAATGATAGGGTGGCTTTGGGCTTCCGTCAATAGACAAATGAGGGCGAAGAAAAGATCTGTGTGAATGATTTTTCTGAAAATGAAGTGTCGAAAAAACGCGAATGATTTTCAGAATGGATGCGATTTCACATATTCATGAACTGAATTTTCAGATATACTCAATCCATGGTACATTTCGTTGGAAAGACTTACCAATGAAGGATTAACCACTATGAGAGTCAATTGTAATCGATTACAATGGCGTCAGATTATTCCATATCTTCAAGGGGAGAGGAATAACACACAGAAAGAGGAGGAAATCTTAATGAAAGACAAGTTTATTAACGGTCTACTCATGGTCGCTTCGAAGCTCCAGATGAACCGTTACATGTCTTCGATCAAGCATGCGTTCACCGCGAACATGCCGATCATCATCGCCGGGGCTTTCGGAACCTTGGTCGCAAACGTTGTAACATCGACGACGACCACTGGCTTAAGTCTCGCAAAACTTCCGGGTATGGCATTCTTAGGCGAATTGACACCGATCTTCAATTCCATCAACTATGCTACCATCAATTTCTTCGCCATCGGTATCGTTGTACTGATCGCCATCGAATTGGGTAAGTATTACGGACATGAAGAAACGATGTTGCCGGTTGTCGTCTTGGCATCCTACATCGCCGTCGTTCAACCGTTCACCACGTTCAAATACGTGGATGCAGCCGGTGCGGACGTCGTAGCGACCATCGCCAACGTTTTACCGCGTAACTTCACCGATGCCAGAGGCTTGTTCCTCGCCATGATCATCGGGATCATCGCTACCGAATTGTATGTTAAATTGGTTGATAGCCACAAGTTGGACATCAAAATGCCGGAACAAGTTCCGACGAACATCGCGAAATCCTTCAGCGTATTGTTCCCGTCCATCATCACGATTTTGGTTGTCGCTACCTTCGGATTCGTCTTCTTCAAACTGACCGGATTGTACTTGTACGATGCGATCTTCAAATTCATCCAAGAACCGATGAAGGGCTTACTCACGGGTCTGCCGGGTTACTTGGTCCTCGTTTGGATGACCACGTTGTTATGGTCCGTTGGTATCCACGGTACGCAGGTTCTGCAACCGATCTACCAAGCGACCTTGCTTCAAGCTTTGACTGAAAACATGGATGCGGTTAACGCCGGAGCTTCCGGAAGCCAAATCCCGAATATCTTGAACACCAGCTTCATGCAGGTCTTCTCCACCGGTTCCGGTGCAGGTATGACCGCCGGCTTGATCGTCGCGATCTTGTTGTTCTCCAAGCGCGATGACTACAAGACGATCGCTAAGTTGTCGATTCCTATCGGTTTGTTCAACATCAACGAAACGATGACCTTCGGTTTGCCGATCGTTCTCAATCCCTTGCTGATCATCCCGTTCATGGCTGCCCCGGCCGCTTCCGCGACCTTCGGTTACTTCATGACCAAAATCGGCGTCGCCATCCCGATGGCTTACACCGTTCCTTGGACCACGCCTCCGCTGTTGAAGTCTTGGTTGTCGACCGGTGGACATATGGGTACGGTTTTGGTAGAATTAGGTGCATATGTTATCGCATTCCTGATCTACATCCCGTTCGTATTGATCGCCAACAAACAACAAGTCTCGGAATAGTCTGATTCCCCTAGGAGGTGGATAAATGTCGAAGAAAATCAAAGCGGTGAAGCCTAAAAAAGAATTGACCGAAATGCAGAAGCGGAACCTTGCGTTACGCAAGGAACTCAACAGCTATGTTGATCCCCATGCGATCCGTCCTTTCGCACCCGGCAAACCGTTGACGTACTTGATGTTGTTCCTCTTGCCTCCTTACGGTCTCTACCGTTTATGGAAGATGGACCTGGGGTTCACCCGGAGTGAGAAGGTCGTTCAGACCATGATCTCCGTCCTCTTCGTCTACTTCCTGATCGAAACGTTCCTGCTTGTGAAGTAGTATAAGTAAATCACGTACTTGGTTCATTCCAAGTACGTTTTTTTGTGCTTTTCACAAGCGACTCGCATTTTTCGTGTACTTTCGTGATGTACATCACACAAAAAAACAAGTCGTGAAAAAGATTTAGGTGTAAGCGTTTACCCATGGGGATAACGTTAGAAACACGGAAACGAATGTGATACAATAACTACGCTTTAACAGGAGGAACAAACATGAGCAAACCTTGGGAAGGATTCATCGAAGGAAACTGGCAGAAAGACGTGGATGTCGATGATTTCATACAAAAGAACTTTACCCTCTATGAAGGGGACGATTCGTTCTTAGCTCCGATCAGCGCCAACACCGAAAAAGTGTGGGCACGATGCGAAGAATTGCTGACTGAAGAAAGACGCCTCGGGGTATTGGACATCGATACCGACGAGATCTCAGGCATCGCCAATTTCAAACCGGGATACATCCTGAAGGACTACGAGTCGATCGTCGGTCTACAATCGGACGCCCCGTTGAAACGCATTATCAACCCTTACGGCGGAATCAAACTCGCTTCGTCGATCGTAAAACATTACGGTCGTGAAATGAAGCCGGAATACGACCGCATCTTCAACGAATATACCAAGACGCATAACCAGGGCGTATTCGATGCGTATACCAAGGAAATGCGCAAGGTGCGACACACCGGTCTGTTGACAGGATTGCCGGATGCCTACGGCCGTGGCCGTATCATCGGGGATTACCGTCGTGTCGCGTTGTATGGGATCGATTACTTGATCAAGATGAAAGAAGCCGACAAAGAAGCGATCATCGACATCACGGAAGACACCATCCGACTCAGAGAAGAAGTCAGCGACCAGATCAAGGCCTTGAAAGCCATCAAAGCGATGGCGGCGAGCTACGGATTCGATATCTCGCGTCCGGCCGAAACCGCACAGGAAGCCGTTCAGTGGTTGTATTTCGCCTATCTCGCGGCGGTTAAGGAAAACAACGGGGCGGCCATGTCCTTAGGCCGTACGTCGACTTTCCTGGACATCTATATCCAACGCGATCTGGACAAGAACCTCATCGATGAAACGTTGGCGCAGGAATACATCGACCAGTTCATCATCAAGCTCCGTTTGGTCCGTCATCTGCGCTCCCCTGAATACGACGAACTCTTCGCGGGTGATCCGACCTGGGTCACCGAATCCATCGGGGGCGTCAGTTCCGCCGGGATCCCCTTGGTCACGAAGAACTCGTTCAGATACCTGCATAGCCTCACCAACATCTCCCCGGCACCCGAACCCAACATGACCGTCCTTTGGTCGCAACGTCTGCCGGAAAACTTCAAGAAATACTGCGCCAAGATGTCGATTGAAACCGGCGCGATCCAGTATGAGAACGACGACTTGATGGAACCCTTGTATCAAGGCGACTACGCGATCGCGTGCTGCGTTTCCGCGATGTCCGTCGGGAAACAGACCCAGTATTTCGGCGCTCGTACCAATTTGGCGAAAGCTCTGTTGTATTCGCTTAACGGCGGACGTGATGAGAACTACAAGGAACTTGTCCTGGCCGGCATCCCCCAATACGAAGGGGAAGTCCTGGATTACGACAAGGTCATGGAATTGTATCTCTTGACCCTTGAGAAAACCGCGAAGTTGTATGTCGACACGATGAACATCATCCACTTCATGCATGATAAATATGCCTATGAAAAGAGCCAGTTCGCCCTGCACGATACCTGGATCACCCGTTTGATGGCGTTCGGTGCCGCCGGTCTCTCCGTTGTCGCCGACTCGTTATCCGCCATCAAATATGCGAAAGTCACCCCGATCCGCGATGAACACGGCATCGCCGTCGATTTCAAGATCGAAGGGGATTTCCCCAAGTTCGGCAACGACGACGACCGCGTCGACCAGATCGCCGTCGAAATCATTTCGAAGTTCAGTGCCATGCTGAAGCAACACCCGCTCTACCGCGACGCGGTCCATACGCTCTCCATCCTGACCATCACGTCCAACGTGGTCTACGGGAAGAAGACGGGATCGACGCCCGACGGTCGCAAAGCGGGCGAACCCTTCGCCCCGGGGGCCAACCCGATGCATGGCCGCGACAGTTCCGGAGCCCTGGCTTCGCTCAACTCGGTCGCCAAGCTCCCCTATGAAGAAATCTGTCAGGACGGGGTGTCCAACACCTTTACGATCCTGCCTTCCACATTAGGTAAAACGGCGGAAGAGCGGATTTCCAACTGCGTCAGCATTCTGGACGGCTACTTCAAACTCAAGGCGCATCACCTCAACGTCAACGTCTACTCGCGCGAAACCTTGATCGCGGCGATGGAGAACCCGCAACTGTATCCGAACCTGACCATCCGTGTTTCCGGATATGCGGTCCGTTTCAATCGATTGACCAAAGACCAACAATTGGAAGTTCTCGAGCGGACTTTCCATGATCAAGTCTAACCTCGGTTATTTCAGTAAAATAGAACCGTTCGGGACGGTGGATGGTCCCGGGGTCCGCACGGTGTTTTTCCTCGCGGGCTGTCCGCTGCGTTGCCTGTATTGCCATAACCCGGAAACCTGGGCGTATCAAAACGGGAATTCGCTGACCAGCGACGAAGTGTTGAAGATGGTGAAACGGTATCAGTCGTATTACGGGAAGGAAGGCGGCGTGACGTTCTCCGGCGGAGAACCGCTCGCCCAGTCGGAATTCCTGATCGAGACCTGTTCACTCCTGCGAGCCAACGGGATCCATGTCGCCCTGGATACTTCCGGGGTAGGCAACCCCTTGTTCCACGAGAAAGTGCTTGATCAGGTCGACTTGGTCATCTACGACCTGAAAGCGGCCGACAGCGACCTGTATCGCCGGATCACCTCACAACCCATCGACCCCACCGAAGTCTTCCTATCGACCCTGCAAAGAGTCGGTAAACCGATTTGGATCCGCCAGGTGATCGTCCCTAAGATCAACGATACCGAGGAAAACCTCGAGGCGACCGCACAGAAGATTGCGACCCTTCATAATGTCGTGAAAGTCGAATTGTTGCCCTATCATACGATGGGGAAGGCGAAGTATGACAAATTGCACATCGCCTATCCCTTGGAAGATACGCCTGCGATGGACCTTGAGCTCTGCCACAGACTCAATGAATCCTTGATCAAGCGCATCGAAGAAATCCGTAACACGAACCGTTGAAAAACGGTTCTTCTTTATTTTGACAGTTACGTTTCGTGGGCTATAATAAAGGTATCAATACAGGAGAGTTCCATGAACATCACGGTCATCGGTACGGCTTCCAAACACTTCACTTTCCATGTCGACCAACTCCCTTCGCCCAATGAAAGCAGACGCGCGAAGACCCTTTCTTCGTCCGTCGGAGGACGAGGTATCATGCAGGCGGTCCAAGGCGCACGATTGGGTGCCAACGTCACGCTACTTTGCCGCTTCTCGGAAGACACCGAATCCGCCGATCTGATACGAATGTTGCTGAACGAGAACATCCGTGTCCTGACGATCGAGCGAAGCCCGCTTGAAACCTCCGTCAATTTCGGGGTGTTCGACGATGAGAAACGCCATTATTTCCTGACCGGCGGACAAGCTTCCTTCGACCTACGACCCAACGACATCGAACCCTATGCAACACGGATCCGGGAGTGCGAAGTCCTTTTGCTTGAACAAAACATCCCCCCCGACACGATGGCCTCGATCCTCGCCCTCACCGCATTGCATAATCCTTTCGTGATCTTGAATCCCGCCCCTCCGTATCGTCTCCCCGCCAACCTCTACACCTATGTTTCATGCATCACGCCCAATGCGGACGAACTGTCCAAGTTGACCGGAAGCGCCGATCTTGAGGAAGGGGTTGCGATTCTCTTGAGTTGGGGTGTCAAGCATGTCGTGGTCACCTTGGGGGACCGCGGGTGTTTCTATGCGAAACAAGACGAATCGTATTTCGTCGAACCATTCTCCATCAACCCGACGGATTCCAGCGGAGCCGGGGATGCGTTCAACGCAGCCCTCGCCGTCTCCATCGCCAAAGGCAAATCGATGAATGAATCCATGATCTACGCCAATGCGGTCGCCGCCCTATGCGCGACCAAGAACGGATGCGTCGAATCGCTCCCCTATCTCATCGATGTGGAACGCTTCATCCAAGAGTATTGAGTTAATTGTTGAAAAATGAAAACAACGGTGACTCTTCACCGTTGTTTTAAAGTATGTAATAAGAGAGAAAACCGATCAATCCGCCAATTGTTACAATACCCAGGGTATCGATCTTCGTTTTTGAACTGATGAGGATCCCGACGATGAAGGTAAGGATCGCGACGGGATTGAAGGAGGATCCTTCCATCCCCGGCCATACGCCGTTGAACAATGATGTCTTGATCAAGGCGAGTGCGGCGATGAGAATCAAGCCGACGATCGCAGGTCGAAGTCCGCTCAAGATCGCCTGGATGAAGGCGAGGTCGGAATGTTTGAAGAAGTAATATCCCAGGATCAAGATGAGGATGAACGAGGGAAGGACGGAACCCAGCGTCGCGACGACGCCACCCATGAAACCCGCCATCTTGACACCGACGAAGGTTGCGGAGTTCAAGATGATCGGACCGGGAGTCATCTGTGAAATCGAGGTGACATCCGCCAATTCGACGATCGTGATCCATTGCCTCTCTTCGACGACATAGCGTGTGATCAAGGGCATGACCGCATATCCCCCACCGAAGGCGGTCGAACCGATCGTCAGGAATGTGACGAATAAATCCCAAAGCATCGCCATATCAGAACCCTCCCTTCAGTAACAAGGTTTTATAGATCCTGAAATAGAAGAAACCGATCGCACCGGAAGATAGGATTAGGACGACGGTCGGAACATCCGTGAAATAGCCGATCAGGAAGATGGAAATCATCATCATGATCGAGAATACTTTATTGTTTTTAAGTGTGCCTTTGGCCATATTGAACGTCGCATACAGCATGATGGCGCTGACGGCGCCCCGCATTCCGTTAAGGACGGCTTGGATGATTTGGTTGGATTGGAACTCGGCATAGAAGTAAAAGACTCCCGTGATGATGAACAAGGGGGGAAGGATGGCTCCGATGAAGGAAACCAAGGCACCGGTTTTACCGCGTAGACGATAACCGACCAAGACCGAAGCGTTGACCGCCATGGCACCCGGGACGGAAGGGCAGAGCGCGATCAGGTTCAGCATCTCTTCTTCGCTTAAGTAGCCCCATTTTTCCACATAGGTTTTGGAGATGACAGGGATGATCGAGTAACCCCCGCCGAACGTCACCATGTTGATTTTGAAGAAAGAGGAAGCTAGCCTGAATAAACTTGGTTTTTCCATAAGATCACCTCGAAACCATTGTATATGAAATTCATATGAATGTATAATAAGAATATAATAAAATAAATATATAAAAATCTTATGGAAAGGAGGAAAAATGAGGAAACTACGGATTTTCAAGGAAGTCGCGGATACGGGAAGCGTCTCCCAAGCCGCCAAGCGATTGCATATGGCACAGCCGGCGGTCAGTCTGGCGATCAAAGAATTGGAAGAAGAATACGGTTGCGGGTTGTTTGAACGGCTTGCCCGTCGTTTCCATATCACCCAGAGCGGAAGGGTGCTGTTAAGTCATGTGAATGAACTGGTGCGCGAGTACAACATCATGGAACAAGCGATGAAGCAGCCTGTAAAAGAGGTGGAAATACGGGTCGGGATCGGGGTTGCCAGTTCCTTTGGACGATTCATCGACGCGATGAAGTGGATCCGGGAAAACCAAGCTCTTTGGCAGATCCGGGTCAGCGTCCATATCTCTCCCGTGATTCAGAAGATGGTGTTGGAGAATGAAGCCGACGTAGGGATCATCGAAGGGCAATCGACGTATCCGCAACTGTTGACACATACCTTGTTTACGGAGGACGTCGTGCTTTTGGGGAGTATGGAATCGACCTTGGAAGCGATCCATGTGAAGGACTTGGTCGAATTACCGATGATCTTGCGCGAGGTTGAAAGCAGCAACCGGGCGTACATCGATGAAATGATGGCTCAGCATGGCATCCATCTGAACGTTATCTGGAACAGTTCATCGATCGAGATCATCAAACGGGCGGTATCGGAGGGATTGGGATACACCTTGTTGCCATGGGGTGTCGCCAAAGATGACATTCTAGGCGGACAACTCAAGGTAATCATGCTGAACGGCATCGAATTGAAGCGGACGGTCAGTTGGGTCATGCATCGCGATAAGGCGATGACCGTGCCGATCGAGACATTATTGAAACGAATCGAGGAAAACGAAGATGAAAGCAAGTAAGGGCATTCTGACACTCTGTATCGTCTTGTTTCTTGGCGCATGCAACTTGACCCGAACCGACATCGAGAGTGCAACGTTCATCCGCGTGGTCGATGGCGATACGATCGTGATCGATCGCGGGAAAGGGAATGAAACCGTGCGATTGATCGGGATCAACGCACCGGAATCCGTCCACAACAATCCCGACTACAACACCGAAGACGGACGAAAGTCCTCCGCGTTCTTGAAAGAATGGATGGAAGAGGTCGACATCGTCTACCTTGAGAAAGATGTCAACGATACGGACAAGTACGGAAGACTGTTACGATATGTGTGGATCATCGAGCCGAAAGAATTCGATGAAAACGAAATCAGGGGGAAGATGCTGAACGCGATCATCCTTCTGGAGGGATATGCGCAAGGGGTGACCTATCAACCCGATGTCAATTATCAAGATTACTTTACGGAATTCACGCAGGAAGCCAGGGAAAACGACAAGGGTCTATGGGAATAGATCCTTTTTTATACCGAATTTATAGGACGCTTTCCGTCTTAACATCTTTTTTATACCCAAAAAGATACAATATTCCCTGTGAAGGACGACTGTCCTTTTAAGGGAGATACCATGTATATCGTAATCGTAGGATGCGGGAAGATCGGATCCATCGTCGCCAAGGAATTGGCGAACCAGAATCATAACATTTCCGTCGTAGAACGCGACGGGGATAAGTTGTACGCCTTGGGTCAGGGATTCAACGGGTTCATCACCAAAGGCATCGAATTCGACCACGATAATCTGATCGGGGCCGGGATCGAAAAAGCCGATGCGGTGTTGGCATTGACCGACGACGACAACATCAACATCACCGTTTCCTTGGTGGCGACCAAGATTTTCAACGTGAAACGTGTCATCGCCCAAGTGGTCGATCCGGGACGCCGCCATGTCTACGACGCCCTCAACATCGAAGTGATCAGCCCCATACGCACGGGTGTCAATTCATTGTTGGGTCGGATGGCGTTGGCGACCACCGAGAAACTCTCCCAATTGGGGCAGGGGTTTGAAGTCGTTCGCGTCGTCAATCATCGCGAACCGAATTTTTCGGTCGAAGAGTTGGAAGTGAATACCGAATCGATCGTTTCGGCGATCGAGAGGGAAGGCACGGTCATTCTTCCCGTGCTCAAACACAGTAAAATCAAGGAAGGCGACGGACTCGTCGTCACCCTGCACGTCAAGAATCGTCAAAAACTACATGACTATGTGAAGGAGTAAGGTATGAAAGCAATCATCGTCGGTGGCGGGAAGGTCGGCTATTATCTGGTGAAGACCCTCAATGAGAAAGGGGTGGATATCACCCTGATCGAGAAGGATCCGCTGACTGCCCAAAGGATCTCGGAAGAATTGAATATCGAAGTACAATGCGGCGATGGCTCGGACATCGATGTTTTAAACGACGCGGGGATCCAGAGGGTGGAATTGGTCGCGGCGGTGACGGGAAGCGACGAGGAAAACCTCGTGGTTTGTCAGATCGCCAAAGCCAGTTTCAACGTGACGAAAACCATCGCCCGCATCAACAATCCCAAAAACGTCGAAATGTTTAAAGCTTTGGGTGTCGACAAGACCGTCTGCAGTACGGAAGTCATCGCCGATCTGATCGAATATGAAGTGGACAACGACTCGGTACGTATCGTCCAAACCTTTGAAATGGGTTCGATGGTGTTGGCCGAAGTCCATATCCTACCGAATTCGAAATGGCTGGATCTCCCCATCAAAGCCATCAACCTGCCGTTGGATTGCGTCGTGGTGTCGATCGTCCGTCACGGGAAGGTCATCTATCCTCGCGGGGATTCGATGTTGCTTCTCAACGACGAAGTGTTGGTCGTTACCGACAAAGAAAGCATGCAGACGCTCCGTAAGAGCGTATGCAAGGGATAAGGTATGAAACGTTTTAATTTCAACTGGGCGAACTTCAAGTCGGATGCGGCCGGTTATGCCAGCGAGCTTGGATGGATGGTCCTCTATACGATCGCTCTGTTTCTCTTGTCGTGGATCATCTCGGTGATCCCATGGTAAAGGAAATCAAACATCCCACCCTTGGGATCATTTCGTATTACACCGGGTACATCATCGTCGGAATGAGTCTGTTCATGATTTTCCCCGCCCTCATGTCGACTCTTTTTAAAGAGTGGAATGTCGTGTTGGATTTCCTGATTTCACTCTTCATTTCATTGAGCCTCGGCATGGTATTGGTTCTATTCGGTCGAAACACACGCCTCCATAACGGAAAACTGATGTGGAAACACGGCTTCGTCGTGGCTTCCCTGTCTTGGTTTGTCTTGATGTTCCTCTGTGCGATCCCCTATCTTCTCAGCGGTCACATGAATTCGCTGCTTGACGCGACCTTTGACGTCATGAGCGGGTTCACCACCACCGGGGTCTTCCTCCTTCAAGACCTGGATCATATTTCGATCGGTCTGAATCTCTGGCGTCATATGCTGACGTTCATCGGAGGACAAGGCATGGTGGTCCTGGCGCTTTCCTTCCTGGTCCGCGAAATGGCCGGCGCCTACAAGTTCTATGTCGGCGAAGGGAAGGATGTCGCCTTGGTCCCCAATGTCCGGGGTACGACGCAAATCATCTGGATCATCAGTATGGTCTATTTGGTCATAGGCACATCCGCGCTTTTCATCAACGGTTTATTCATCGGACTGAATCCGACCAACGCCTTCCTCCATGGTTTGTTTATGTTCATGGCGGGGTGGAGTACGGGTGGATTCGCCCCGAACCTTCAAAACATCATGTATTACCATAGTTTTTCCTATGAAGTCGTTTCCATTATTTTCTTTGTTTTGGGTTCGATGAACTTCGGTCTGCATTATGCCATCATCAAAGGCAAGAAGATGGAATTTCTGAAGAACATCGAAATCCAGAGTTTCCTCATCACCTCCTTTGCGGGATCCGCCATCGCGGCGGTCGCCTTGGCGAAATCCGGCTTGTATACGGATTCGGTCGCCCTGTTCCGCCGCGTCGTCTTCAATATCGTTTCCGCCAATACCACCACCGGGTTCGGTACCGTGTTCGCCCGTCAGTTCATCCTGGAATGGGGACCCTTGGGCATGCTTGCGATCACCCTCGTCATGTTGGTGGGGGGGAGCGCCTGTTCGACCGCCGGCGGATTCAAAGGTTTGCGTGTCGGGATCGTCGTCAAGGCGTTCTTCGCGGACATGCGCAAGCTTCTCAATTCGGAGCGGCGCGTCAAGATCGAAAAGTATCATCACATCAAAGACATGGTGCTGGATGATCCGATCGTCCGTACCTCCAGCACGATCATTTTCCTTTATCTCCTCATGTTCACCGGGGCGACGATGTTGGGGGCGTATTTCGGCTATCCCGTCGTCGATTCGATGTTCGAAGCGGCATCCATCAGCGGTAACGTCGGTCTTTCGATCGGTATCACCGCGACGACCATGCCTTCGGCGATGAAAATCTATTATATTCTTGCGATGTATCTCGGTCGCTTGGAATTCCTGTCGGTGTTCGCACTGATCGGCGTCATGGCGCAAGGAGTGAAAACATGGTTAAAAAGAGCTTAATCCTCGTTTTCTTGTTTATGTTGTTCACTTTACCCGTCCATGCTTCGAAATGGACGATCAACGAGTTGGTTGAAAACGCAAATCTATTGGACGGGGTGGTCGTGACCATCGAAGCCGAAGCGATCGGCGAAGTGATGGAGCGCGGCGAGTTCGCTTGGGTCAACATCAACGACGGCACCAATGCGATCGGTGTGTATGTCCCGCTTGAAGAAGCGAAGAAGATCAACTATTTCGGCGACTACCATCATACCGGGGATACGATCCGCATTTCGGCAATCTTTTATAACGCCTGTGATGAACACGGCGGGGAGATGGATCTGCATGCTTCTTCGATCACGATCGTCAGGTCGGGTTCAATGACGGATCATCCGATCGATTCGCTGAAAGTGATCGTCTTCGGATTCCTGGCTTTTCTCACTCTGGGGATTGGTGTATACTTTTACCATACCGTAAAACCCAAGCGGGTCCACGGCCATCAGAGCGAGGATGAGACGGAATGAACATAGAAAAAATGTTGGATTCGGATTGGAAGGACATCGCACGCATCTATACGCAAGCCATCGATCACGGAGGCGCCAGCGTTTTACTGGGATGCCCGGAATTTTCATCGTGGAGCGCCAAGCAACACCCCGAGCTTCGTTTCGTGATGCGCGAAGCGGATGACGTCGTCGGATGGTGTACCTTGTCACCTTTCTCCGACCGCTTTGCCTATCGCGGGGTCGCGGAAGTCAGCATCTATGTGGACGATGACCATCAAGGCAAGGGGATCGGGAAAGCGTTGCTGACGCATGCGATCGAAGCGAGCGAGAAGGCGGGGTTCTGGACATTGTATTCGAAAACCTTCGCAAGCAACCACGCAAGCATCAAGTTACAGGAAGCCTGCGGGTTCCGCTTGGTCGGGATCCATGAGAAACTCGGTCATGACCGGTTCGGCGTTTTCCAGGACATCGCGATCCTGGAGCGAAGAAGCAAGACGATATTCTACTAACGGACGATGTCCGTTTTTTTTGTGTAACACAAAAAAACCGCTTGCGCGGTTATTTTTGATTCTCCATCCGTTGCTTCAGACTCAAAGCGTCGAGTCCGTAATCGATGTTGTTTTTCTTGCGTCCGAATTCACCTAAGCGATAAAGGTTCGCCAACGCAGGACGATAGGTACCGTCAAGGTTCGCCGCGGCACGATAATGACGCATCGCGACCGCTTCGTCGTTTTTCAATTCAAACATGATCCCTAAGAGGTTATGGATCTGCGGGGCGTTCACATCGATGGCGAAAGCGAGTTGGAGTTGTTCCTTCGCTCCTTGAAAATCCGCCGATTGGATGTATTCCACCGCTCTACCCAAGATTTCCTGTAAACTTCCGTATTTGTCAGTCATCGAATCACCTTCCGCAAGTATTATAAGAAATGGGATATAAAAACAGTGTAAAGAAGCGAAAAGTGATATAAAGAAGTTGTTAAGATGGATCTTCGCAGAATCGATAGCCGATTCCGATCTCCGTGACGATGTAGCGGGGGCGTGCCGGATCGGCTTCGATCTTGCGGCGCAGGTTCGCCATCGTCACCCGCAGGGTCTGCGTATCGGACTCCAATGCGACCGATCCCCAGACTTCCTTGACGATGAAACGATAGGTCAAGACTTTGCCCTGATGTTTGATCAAAAGACTCAACACTTGATATTCGATGGGGGTCAAATGGACTTCCTGTTGGTTGACGAGTACTTTGCGTCGTTCGAAATCGACGGTCAAGTCCTTATAGATAAAAGATTCCTCAACTTCGACATTCGTGTCCGCCGCCGCTTTCTTATGCCGCAGGGCGACGCGTATGCGCGCCAGCAGTTCCTGCGCATTGAACGGTTTGGTGAGGTAGTCGTCGGCGCCTTCATCCAAGGCGCTGACCTTGTCGTTCTCTTTCCCCCGTGCACTCACCACGATGATGGACGAATTCACATGGGGACGGATCTCACGGATCACCGTCAAGCCGTCGTTATCGGGCAAGCCCAGGTCCAATAATATGACATCGGGTTGGTTGGACAGGGCAAGGGTGATCCCGCCGTTGCCATCCTCCGCCTCGATCACATGATAGTTCTGCGCCGTCAGTAAAACACGCATGAAACTGCGGATCGAACGATCGTCTTCCACGATCAGTATTTTCTCATTCATCGCTTAACCCTCCATCCAGTGGCAACACGACGCGAAACAGGGAACCCTGAGGCGGATTGTCATGGGCGCTGATCGACCCGTTGTGGGCTTCGACGATCGCCTTGCAGATCGATAATCCCAAACCCAATCCTTTGCGTTTGGTCAGATAGCCCACATCCCCGCTATAGAAACGTTCGAAGATCTTCTCGTGGTGTTCCTTGGGGATCCCAAGTCCGTGGTCGCTGACTTCGAACACGGCGGTCTTGCCTTTTCGATACGCCCGAAGCGTGATCTCGCTATTTTGCGGCGAATACTTCACCGCGTTGTTCAACAGGTTCAACAATACTTTCTCCATCAAGGCGCCATCCATGGGGACCATGAGAAGTTCGTCGGGGACATCCAGGACGAACTTCTGCTTCGCCGTACTGACCACGTGCGAAACCAAATCCCCGAACAAATCCTCCACCGATTCCATCTGCTTGTTTAACTTCAACTTCCCGTCTTCGACCCGGGTGAAACTCAGGATGTTTTCGACCGATTCGATCAGCCATTCCGCATCGTCGCGGATATTGGTGAGGAGTTCTTTCTTGATCGGTTCGTTGAGTTGGTCGTAATTCTCGATGATCGTATCGGTGGAACCGATGATGGTCGCCAACGGGGTACGCAGGTCATGGGAAATCGCCCCCAAAAGACTATTCCTAAGCTTCTGTTCCCGTATCTCGATCTGCGCTTGCGTCTGTGTCCTCAGCAGCGCTTCTTTCTCAAGAGCCGCGGAAATCTGGTTGGCCACGTTCAAGGTGAACTGCGCGGTTTCTTCCGTTAAGGGATGATGGGTTTTCAGTGAAAAACTGCCGGACATCTCGCTCTCCGTCGTCAAGGGGTGGGTGATGATCGTCGGTTCGCCGTCGTCGATATCAAACGGGACGACGCTCTTAAACAACAACGGCCCGCCTTGGGTCAAAACGACGATTTTCACTTCGCCTTTGAAGTAGGATGCGGAAAGGTCGGCGACCTTTCCCAATGTATCCTGGATGGATACGGAATGGATGAACAAGCGGTTGATTTCATCCAATAAACGAAGACGTTCCTGACGGAGGTTCGAAAGTTCGGTCTGGTGCGTCAAGCGGGTGGTTAAGGAAGAAATCAGGATGGACGCCACGAACATGACGATGAAAGTGACGAAGTAATCCGGGTGGTTGATATAGAAGGTGAAGACCGGTTGGGTGAAGAAGAAGTTGAACGAGAGGACGCTCAGAAAGGAAGCGAAGATGCCGAAGAATTTGCCGTGGGTCAGCGCTGCGACACCCATGACACCTAAAAGATAGGTGATCGTCAGGGTCGCGTCCTGGAAATCCAGCGATTTGAAGAAAAGGGAAACCAGGGTCGTGAACGCGACCATCATCAGGGAAATCGCGAAGTCTCGCCCCGCCCTCTTTTTATCGGTGAATCGGAAATTCATCGTCATACCTTCTTTCATTTACAATTGCCATTATATCACTTTTTGGCGGAGTTGAACTTAGCGCATCTCACCCCTGCAAGTTCAGCCCGTGAGGCGTATAACGAAAGGAGAGGATTACTTTACGACGATGCCCAATAGACTCGCCAGCGCGATCGCCTGGTCGCTGCTGACGATCAATCCCTTCAGGCACTTGGGGCTCATGCGGATCTGGTCGATCTTACAATCGCTGATGTCCAAGCCGAAGAGCGGGGTATCGCTGAAATCGGTGGAACTCAGGTCGATTCCTTGAAGTTGAATCCGTTGAAGATTCGAGTTAAAGAAGGATCCCTGGGAGAAATCGCATTTCTTCAGGATCATGTCCTGGAAGTCCACGTCGGCGAATTCCCCGTAGTTCAGGATGGATTCCTCGATCGTGACATATTGTCCCTTGGACTTCGAGAAACGGACACCCAATCCTTTGCATCCCGTCATCTTGATGCGATGGAAACGGCTACCCTCAAGATCGATGTTTGAAAGGTCGCAGTGGTCGAGCCTACAATCGATGAACTGGGATTTCTTGAAATCCCCGCTGAACGTACAGCGTTCAAACACGCATCCGTTGAATTCGACCGGGAAAGCGACCGCGATCGCCAAGTTTTCGAATCGTTGATCCAGATATTTCGGTTGAATAAAGCGGTCGTTGAAAGGTTCAAGGTCGGTTGAAAGATAGAGTTCATACGGGTTTTTCTTCTTCATGTGAAATAAGTCTCCGTTCTGTCATTGTATAGTATAAATTGTAACCGCTTTAACAAAGTCTTTTACATTTTGTTTCTTGATTTCAATTCCGATTGGACTATAATTAATGTGAAATCAGTAACAAGGGAGGCAACTATGAGAGGGATCGCTACACCAATCACGTATCTGCGCAGGGAAGTGTTTAAGACGGTGGCCAAAGCCGCCTATGACGATTGGACGATCGAACAGATCGAACAGATCCCCTACCAGATCATCCAAGGGGACATTCCGCAATACCGCGAATCGGTCGAACGTGAACGGGCGATCGTACGCTCGCGCGTCCGCCTCGCCATGAACATGGATCTTTCCGATCTAAGCGAAGACGGCTATACGAAGGATTTCGACTTGGATTCGTTGGGGACCCAACAGGTCTCACGCGACCTCCTGAAAGTCATCCCCCATGCCTGCGAAGCCTGCGAAGAGAAGAGTTACTTCGTCACCAATACCTGCCACGGTTGTCTGGCGCATCCCTGCATTTCGGTCTGTCCGGTCGGCGCCACAAGCATGCAGAACGGACATTCCTTCATCGACCAGGAAAAATGCATCAAGTGCGGTAAGTGCTTCGATGTGTGTCCGTATAATTCCATCGCCAAGAACGAACGTCCGTGCAACGCGGCCTGCGGCGTCAACGCGATCACGAAGGATGAAATCGACCGTGCTGTCATCATCACAGAGAAATGCGTCGCCTGCGGGATGTGCATGGTTTCCTGTCCGTTCGGGGCGATCATGGATAAGAGCGAAATCTACCAGGTCATCCATGCCTTCAAGAGCCACGAAGAAGTTTCGGCGATCATCGCCCCGGCGTTCGTCGGGCAGTTCGGAGACAAAGTCTCGGCCGACCAAGTGATCGAAGGCTTGCTTCAACTGGGGTTCACCGACATCAAGGAAGTCGCCTACGGGGCGGACATCACTGCCGTCGAAGAAGCCGAACATTATCTGAAGCATGTCCCCAACGATCAACCCTTCCTGGCGACCTCCTGTTGCCCGGCTTGGACGACGATGGCCATGAATGAATTGAAGGACATGAACTACTGCGTCTCTCCCTCGTCGTCGCCGATGATCGAGACCGCGCGCGCCATCAAACGCAAACACCCCGCCACCAAGATCGTCTTCGTGGGTCCCTGTTCCGCCAAGAAACTGGAAGCGACCTACGGCGATGTGCATCAATATGTCGACTATGTCCTGACCTTCGAAGAGGTGAGCGCGATGTTCTACGCGAAGAACCTGGAACTGCAAACCCTGACGCCCAGTCGTAAACTCGACGACGCGTCGATGGACGGACGGGGATTCGCCGTGAGCGGGGGCGTCCTCAAAGCCGTCGAGAACGTCATCCGTCGCATGGATCCCGATGCCATGGTCACCATCGAGCGGGCTGAGAATCTAACAAACTGCCGCAAGATGATCCTCTTGGCGAAAGCCGGCAAGAAGAACGGGTATCTGTTGGAAGGGATGGCTTGCCCGGGCGGATGTGTCGGCGGTGCCGGTACGATCGTCAATCAAAACAAAGCCAACGGACATGTCCAGGCGTTCGCCAGACAATCCTCCAAGAATACCGCATTGAAGACCTTCGATGAATTCAAGAAAGAGTCCCTCTAAATTATAACGGAAAGAGAACGCAAGTCGTTCTCTTTTTTCTACCACGTTTCAATTGAATGAAGAAGAAAGAAACATGGTAGAATAACTGAAGTGGAGGAGAATTGAATGAAACTTTTTTATTCCGATGCCCGGCCTTATCCGGTCGGCTTTGAAGAAGAATTGAAGAAACATGGCTTCGACATCCAAATGCCGACCCAAGAACCCATCGAACACCCGGAAACAATCGATTTGATGATCGGTTCCAACTATTTCGTCACCCACGACCCCGCCCCTTTCGTCAACCTCAAGTTCCTGCAACTCAATAGCGCAGGCTATGATAAGATCCCCGTTGCCAAACTCAAGGACATGGGCGTGGTCGTTTGTAACGCCCGCGGCGTCTATGGCCAACCGATCGCGGAATGGGTCGTGATGCATTGGCTCATCTCGCTGAAACAGGCGATCGAGGTCTATCGTATGCAAACGGCCAAAGTTTGGAAAAGCCGTGCTGTAAAAGAAGCGCAGGACCAGGAAATCCTGATCCTGGGGACCGGCGATATCGCAAATGAAATCGCGAAACGGATGCGTCCGTTCAACGTAAAGATCACGGGGGTCAACCGGGATGGGCGAAGCGTCGAAAACTTCGATGCGACGTTCGCGCTTAAGGATCTCAAGGATCGGATTTCACACTATGATTGCTTCATCCTGACGCTACCCCTCAATCCTGAAAGTAAGAACTTGTTTCATCGCGAATTGATCGATGCGATGAAACCGGGTGCGACCCTCATCAATATCGGTCGCGGCGGAATCATCGATGAAAGTGCGCTGGCTTGTGCGCTCAATGAGGGAAGGGTCGGATATAGCGCCCTCGATGTATTCGAGGTCGAGCCATTACCGCAGGAGAGCCCGCTGTGGGACGCGAAGAACAGCGTCGTTTCCCCGCACATCTCCTATAGCGGACAATACAGTAAAGAGAGGCTGGCGAAGCTGACGCTTCGCAATCTGGAGAAATTCATCCACAAGCAAGAAACGGAGAACCGTTTATGATCAAGAGCGAAGAACAGAAATCCGAATTTAGAAGGATGCTTGATTATTACGATACACCCTTCACATCCAACGACCAAGGGACCTTGATCACCATCTTGAAGGAAACGCAGAAGATTTTCGGATGCGTCCCCAACGAGGAAATCCTGGAGATCGCCCGGGTCATGAAATCCAGCGAAGGGATCTTGAAATCGATGATCCGCCGTTTCCCCAGCTTGTTGGGGGAGAGCGCGACGCACACGATCCTGATGTGTAACGGGGAACGCTGCGAGAACCGCCAGAGTTTCAAACTCATCAAGGACATCGAAAAGTATCTGGATTGTTCGGTGGGACAGACCACCAAAGACAAAAAGTTCGAACTGAAGACCCAACATTGCCTGCGTCGATGCATGGAGGGTCCCAACCTCAATATCGACAGCGACCAGTACGGGGCGATGACCTTGGAGAAGTTCAAAGACATCCTGATTAAATACAAGTGAGAAATAAATCTCACTTTTTTTATTTTATGTGTTGACAGAAGGGAAATCTAGTGTATTATTGTATTAGGTACTTAATACAGTAGTACAGAACGGAGGAGACATGGATCAATTCCAATCCACCCAACCGATTTATCTTCAGATCATGGCACTGATCAAGCGTCAGATCGCCACGGCTCAGCTTCGTCCGGGAGGGCAACTGGGAAGCGTACGCGAATTGGCGATGAACTATCAAGTCAATCCGAATACCGTCCAGAGGGCATTGAGCGAACTCGAACGAGAAGGCTTACTCAAAAGCGACCGTACGGTCGGACGATACGTGACCGACGACCCGTCGATGATCGAAGCATTGCATCGAAGTCTGTTTCTCGAGGCGACATCCCGCTATGTGGATGAAGTCAATGAATTGAATGTGAGCGCCGAAGAGGCGATCAGAGCTGTGAGAATCCAGTTGAAAGGGGAAAACACATGATTGAAATCACCAACGTCAGTAAGAAATACGCCGTCAACACCGCCTTGGACGACGTCAGCCTGTCCTTGTCCGCCGGTAAGATCGTCGGGCTCTTGGGACCCAACGGTTCCGGGAAGACGACGCTAATCAAGATTCTGAATGGATTACTACGAGATTATACGGGAGAGGTGCTGATCGACGGCCACAAGGTCGATGAACACACCAAAGGATTGGTTTCCTATCTGCCCGACCGGACCTATCTGCCCAATTGGACGGATGCGGAAGGGGCGATCAAGATGTTCAAGGACATGTACGCGGACTTCGATGAACAGAAGATGCGCAGTCTGCTTGAGAAACTGAACTTGAACCCGAAACAGAAGTTGAAGACGATGTCGAAGGGGATGAAGGAGAAATTCCAGTTGGCGCTTGTCATGAGCCGCAACGCGAAGATCTACATCCTTGACGAACCCATCGGAGGCGTCGACCCCGCGGCGCGCGAGTTGATCCTGAATACGATCCTGCAGAACTATGCCAGCGATTCCTTGGTGTTGATTTCGACCCATTTGATCGCCGACATCGAGCAGATCTTCGATTCGGTCATCTTTCTCAAAGAAGGGAAAGTCGTCTTGCATGACGACGTGGACAGTGTCCGGACGAAACAAGGCATGTCCATCGAAGCTTACTTCAAGGAGGTCTTCAGATGCTAATCAAATTGATCAAACATGATCTACTCGCCACCTATCGCGAGTTCACCGGATTATATGTCGCCCTGATTTCGATGGCGATCGTCGGACCACTCGTCATCAGTACGAAAAACGAATGGCTGATCGCGATCTTGTTCTTCGGACTCTTCGGATTCACCATCGCCACCTTGGTGGTCACCTTCATGACCATCATCAAGCTTTACAGTCGTCGATTGTTCAGCGACGAAGGGTATCTCACCTTGACCTTGCCGGTCAAGACACGCGATACCATCGCTTCCAAGATCGCCACCGGCGTGTTCTGGTCCTTCGCGACCGTCGCGGTCTTCTTCCTTTCCTTCACGCTCTTCACCACTATCTTCTACTTCATCCTGACCGGGACGCAGTGGTACGACGTCAGCGTCGACATCGCCGCCATTCTGGGTCAGATCAGCGATACCGGCATCTTCAATGTCTTCTTCAATGCTTCTTTGCTGGGATTCCCGCTGAGCTTCATGGATACCGTCTACTCGATGACATTGTTGTTGTTCATCATCACCCTGGTCAACACCAGTCTGATCCGCAAGAACCGCGTCGCCGCGGGGGTCGCGTTGTATCTCCTGGCAAGCATGATCCTGGGATCGATCTTGAGTAACCTGCATGGTGAGTCGATCTTGTTCACGGAATTGATCCTGAAACTGAATGAAAGCAGCGGTATCGCGGATGTCGCAAACGTTCTGCGTGCATTCAACTTCACGTTCGACGGGATGAACTATGCGATCACTTTGGTCGGTAAACTGGTCTACATCGTCGGATTGGGGTTCGGTACCCATTGGCTGCTTGAACATAAGTTGGAAATCGAATAAAAACAGGAGCTGCTCGCGCGGCTCCTTATTTGTATTCGTCGTATTTGAGGTTCTTGCCCCGTACTTTCTCGGCCGGGTACTTCACAGCGTTCTTCACCATTTTGCGTCGCAGTTCCTCGCTCAAATCAAACCCGTACAAATCGCTGAAGCGGATGAGATGGAAAAACACGTCGGCGAGTTCGTCGCCGACCGCTTCGCGTTTCTCTTCCAGCGCACTCAGCGATTCCTGTAGATTCTTGTATCGAAACAGTTCCAAAAGTTCGGCGGCTTCCCCGACCAAGCCGATGGCCAGATCCTTGGGGGTATGGAATTGCGTCCAGTCGCGTTCTTCGCAGAACGTCCGGATCTCGCTTGTCAGTTCTTCAAGTTTCGTCATGTTGATCACCTGTTTCATCATACGGTATCCGATCGCATCTGTCCATGCGTACCGATTTCGTTTTACTGTCAAATCAGGGCGCATTACGATAAAATAAAGAAAAGAGGTGGTTGTATGCAGAAAATCCTCATGGTCTACTATAGCGGCGGCGGGAACACCAAGGCGATGGCACGGGCGATCAAAGACGGCATCGCGAAAAACAAAAACGCGGATGTGGAGTGCGTCCAGGTGGGGATGATCCATCCCGACCGGGTCGGCGACTATGATAAGATTCTTTTGGGCTGTCCGGCTTCCGGGATGGAAGAGTTGGAACAGAGTCATTTCGAACCTTTCTATGAAGCATGCAAGAAACATCTTCAAGAGAAACCCGTCGCTTTATTCGGGTCCTACGGTCTTGGCGTGGGACATTGGATGAAGAAATGGGAAAGACGATGCATCTTGGACGGGGCGATCCTCTTTGATGAAGGGTTCATTTGTCTAGGAACCCCGGAAGGGGAGATGATCGACGATCTGATGGATTTCGGACGTCGTTTCTCGGAATTCAACGTATGATCGTACGATTCATCCAACACAGCGGGGTATTGATCGAATTCGAAGACAAAACCTTGCTTTTCGACTATTGGAAGGGGAAGTTGACGATCCCCCTGGAGAAACCCCTTTACATTTTCATTTCGCATCGTCATAGCGATCATTATACAAAAGAAGTGTTGGATTTCGACGGCATCGTCATCGCGGACCAAGGCGTGAATCTTCCCATCGATCCGTCGCATCATCCGGTGGTTCCGGGCGATACGATCCAAATCGACGATGTTTTGGTTTCGGTGTTCGGATCGACCGACGAAGGGGTAAGTTTTTTGGTCGAAGCCAATCAAAAAAAGATCTTCCATGCGGGAGATCTGAACTTATGGCATTGGAAGGATGAATCGACGCTTGATGAAATCGAAGAAGCGAAAATCCTTTTTGATCGTGAACTCACTCTAATTCCAAACGAATTCTTGGATTTGGCGATGTTTCCGGTGGATCCGCGCCTGGGGAGCGACTTCGACGAAGGCGCTCGCGTCTTCACCTTGAAAACGAAACCCAAGTTTTTCCTCCCGCTTCATTTCAGCGGTAACCCTGAGAAAGTTCAGATGTTCGCAGACTGGATCCGATCGACGGATACGACCCTCTTGCGTTGCGACCAAGGGATCACGACTTTCGAAATAAAATAAAGACCGTCAATCCAAGACGGTCGGTTCATTCGGGTTCAGTAATCCGTAGATGGCATGGTCTTCCCATTGCCCGAAAACATTGATGCTTTTACGCAGAACGCCTTCCATGACGAAGCCGTTCTTTTTTAACAACGCCACCGTGGCGAAGTTGGTCGGCATGACTTCCGCGCTCACCTTATGCAACTTCAAATCCTCGAACGCATGTTTCAATAAGCGTTTGAGGATCTTGTCCCCATAGCCTACGTGTTGATGGCGATAATCGACCAAGATCGAAATGTGCGCGTTGAGGTAGTTGTCACGCAACACCCGATACAACGAAGCCCGGGCGATCATCTTGCGTCCTTTGCCGACCACGGCGAAATTATACGCATCCCCTCGTTCGAAATTCAACAGACTCTCCAACACATGGCGCTGATGCGCTTCCAGCGTGTAGAAGTCCTTTTGTTTGGTCGGGAAATTCCGTTCGATATGAAAACGGTTCGCCCGGTTGAATTCCAATAACGTCGGCACTTTGACGGTATACATCGGCACAAGCATGACATCATCGACTTGAAGTTCCATGGTTTCCCCCATTAGTACTTTGACAAACTTATTATAATAACTTTTCGTTAAAATTGCGACACATATTGTGAAAAATCCGTAAGTCTGTGAAAGGTTGTACGAAATTTCGGTCAAGTGCGGATGCAAAAAAAGAGGAAAGTAGAGTACAATAAGAGTGCGGACAAGAGGAGAAACCCATATGACCCTAATTCCGAAGGAAATCAACCGAATTTACGTGACCGGACACAAGCATCCGGACTCCGATTCAGTGTGTTCGGCGATCGCCTATGCACGCTTGAAACAGATCCAGGGCGTCGATGCCGTCGCATGCCGCCTGGGGGAATTGAATCGCGAAACCAAGTATATTTTAAACAAATTCAAAGTCGAAGAACCGATGATCCTGGATGATGCCCGGATGACTTTACAAGAGATCGAAATCGATAGCCCGATCGCCATCTTGCCTGAAACCACGATCTATGAAGCCTGGCAACTCATGAATTCGACCGGTCGCCAAGCCTTGGTCGTCACGGATGAAGATTCGCGTTTACTGGGGATGCTGACCAATTCGAACCTGTCGGCGGTCGCCATGGGCGATACCGCGAAGTCGATCGAATTATTGAAGCAGACGCCGGTCGAATACATCGCGAAGACCATCAAAGGGGAATTGGTGTATCGTCCCGAAACGACGCGGCTCAACGGGAAAGTCTCGATCGTCGCCGTCGCGGAACATAAACTGGAACGCTATGAACTCAGCGACCGCACCGTCATCGTCGGCAACGATACCGAAGCGATGATCCAGGCGATCGATAAGAACGCAGCCTGTCTTGTCGTGGTATGGTGCGACGAGATTCATGCGGCCGTCATCGAACACGCCCGGGAAAAGGGATGCGTCATCATCAAGTCCGGACACGGAACCTTGAACACCTCCCGTTACGTCT
Source organism: Erysipelotrichaceae bacterium (assembly GCA_041736705.1). Classification (GTDB taxonomy): domain Bacteria; phylum Bacillota_I; class Bacilli_A; order Erysipelotrichales; family Erysipelotrichaceae; genus GWE2-51-13. The sequence continues at coordinate 3,685 of JBGSTC010000014.1, read as the reverse complement.
ATTACTCGACCCCGGTCAAACTGATCATGAGCCACAATTTAATCACGTTCAATAAGGCGGAATACGTGGACGATGTCTCCAATAAAATCATCAAGACGCGCTTTCGCACCTATCCCGTCGTCGATGACAAAGACCGTGTCTTGGGTCTTGTCTCCCGTTTCCACTTACTCAATGCGAAACGCAAACGGATCATCCTGGTCGACCACAACGAAGTGTCGCAGTCGGTCGAAGGGATTCTGGAATCCGACTTGATCGAAATCATCGATCATCACCGGATCGGGGATATCCAGACCAACAAGCCGATCACCTTTAGAAACCAGTTGGTGGGCAGCACCTGTACGATCATCGCCAGCCTCTATGAGGAGGCGCGCTTGATCCCGGAGAAAGACATCGCGGGGCTCTTGTGTTCGGCGATCGTCTCGGATACGCTGAATTTCAAGTCGCCGACCACCACGCCGACCGATTTCTATACCGCCCAGCATCTGGCCCAGATCGCCAACCTCAGCATCGCGGACCTGGCGAAGGAAATCTTCACCAACGGCGCGGCGTTGGGCGACAAGACGATGGATCAGATCATCGAACACGACATCAAGGAGTTCAACTTCAGCAACACGAAACTCCTGGTCGGGCAGATGAGCCTCTATGACATTTCCCAGTTGGAACCGCTCAAGGAAGAACTGGTCAAGGCGATGGAAGACTATGCGTCGCGCAAGAAGATCGATTTACTGCTGATGCTGTTTACCTCGCTCCAACAAAACGGATCCGCCATGCTGTATGCCGGTAAAGACGGATGGATCGCCCAGGAAGCCTATCCGGGCATCGACAACATCAACCTGCATATCTTCGAAGACATCGTTTCCCGTAAGAAACAAGTCATACCGCGGGTTTCCGCCGTCATTCAGGAAAACAAACTGTAGGAGGGGAAGAAATGAAAAAACTCGGATTGGCCGTGATCGGCACCAGCTGGATCACTGCGGCGTTTCTCTCGGCGGCACGCGAATGCGACGCCTACGACATCCTTGCCGTGTATTCCCGTACCTTGGACAAGGGGCAGACCTTCGCCGATGCGAACAACATCCCGAAAGTCTATACGGATTTGGAAGAGATGCTGAAGGATGAAGCGATCGACGTCGTCTACATCGCTTCCCCCAACGATATGCACTACCCCCAGGCCAAACAAGCTTTGTTGGCGGGGAAAGACGTAATCGGGGAGAAACCCCTGGTCTCGACCCTGCGTGAAATGGAAGATCTGGTCCGTACCAGCATCGTCACCGGCAAGTTCGTGGTCGAGGCGATCACCCTCCGCCATGTCCCCAATCTTGAAACCGTCAGAAAAGCACTCCCGCGCATCGGCGCATTGAAGATCGTACGCGCCGACATGAGCCAGTTCTCCAGCCGCTATCCCGCCCTCAAAGAAGGCAAGGTCACCAACGTCTTCGATCCGCACCATTCCGGCGGCGCCCTTTACGACATCGGGATTTATCCGATCTCGCTGGTCGTCAGTCTCTTGGGGGAACCGCTCAATTTCACCTATACCGCCAACCTGCATGATAACGGCGTCGACCTTTCGGGGATCTTCCTCTTGGAGTATCCAGAAATCAAAGCCGTCTGCAGTTTCACGAAGGATTCCTACGGACCCAACTTCACCGTCTTCGAAGGGGATCAAGGTTATCTTCTGATCGACGGGGCGCCAAGCCGCATCGGCAACGTCACCCTGGTCACACCGCAAGGTAAAGAAGAACTGGGGGTATCCCAGGTCGAGAACAGCATGGTCTATGAAGCCGGGGTATTCGCGAATCTCTTCCACACCCGCGACCAAGCGTTCTATGATTCATTAACCAAACATTCGCTGATTCTCGCCCGGATCATGGAAGACGGACGGAAGCATGCGGGGGTTCGATTCGATGCAGACACACGATGACGGAAACGTCATCGTTTTTTTACATACACTTAACACAATCGAAAGTCACGTATCTTTCATTTTAGACGACATATCACTATAATAAAGTTACAAGGAAGGTGTCCGTATGAAACTCGTCGTCTCCAAAGATTCTTTTTTCACCAGCGCCATGGCCGCGCATATCATTGAAGGCCAATTGCATCAGAAACCCGCATCGTTTATCGCCTTACCTTCCGGACCCACGCCGCTCGCCATGTTTGAACAACTGGTCGACGCGTACAAGAAAAAGGAAGTCGATTTCAGTAAGGCGCATTTCATGGGGGTCGACGAATACCTAGGGTATGGCCACGACCATCCCGACAGCGTCGCCCATAGCCTGTACCAACGCTTCTTCATCCCCTGCGACATCCGTCCCGACCAAATTCATCTGATCGACGGTTCGGCGGATCCCGAAAAGGAATGCGCCGCGTTTTCCCGTTTCCTCGACGAAGTCGGAGGCTTGGACCTCATCGTCACAGGCATCGGTCTCAACGGCCATCTCGCCTACAACGAACCCGCGGAGTCCCTTTCCCCGCGCATCCACGTGAACGGTTTGGGGGAAAACACCCGCCTTAGTTTGATGAAAGACTTCAGCGACCAAACGGAAATCCCTTCCCAGATCATCACCCTGGGGATCGCCGATTTCCTCAACGCCCGTAAACTGCTGGTCGTCGCGACCGGTCCCAATAAATCCTCCGTCGTCCGCCGCTTGGTCCAAACCCGCGAAATCTCGACCTTTTTCCCCGCATCCTTCATGATCCTCCACAAAAACGCGATCCTGAGCGTCGATGAAGTCGCCGGGAAAGAACTCAACCCCGATTTCACATCGCAAAGCATCGGCTGACATGGCCCAGTTCATCGCGTTTCTGACCTTGAGCGAACGGATGCTTGAAAAGAAAGACTGGAACGATACGGATGAAACCCTCGTGATGGAACATTTCGCCCGCCTACAGCGTTTCGCAAAACAAGGGAAAGTGATCATGGCCGGTCGTACCCAGGACGACCCTCCGGTCGGATTGGTTCTGTTCTATGCGGAGTCCATCGAAGACGCCAACGACTTCATCGAAGACGATCCCGCCGTGATGGGGGATGTGATGCGAGCGGTGGTTAGACCTTATAAAGTCGCGGTATCCAATGCTCTGTTAAGTTAAGATGGTTAACTGGATTGGAAGGATTTCGATCTCCTAATTTAACTTCTTATCACTTGAGATTAACACCAATCTATCTATTTGAGTGTATTTACATAAAGCGTACAAAAAGGCGTACAAAAAGGCATTGACAATCCCCCCCCCACTTTGTGCTACGATTCACATAACAAAAGTGGGGGCATTTTTATGAAATCAATTCGTCATCTTTTCATCGCAACGATCGTTACTGCGTTGGTTTTTTCGTCTTTGACTCAACGGGTCTGGGCGATGGATTCCATCCCGGAATCTAAGCCTGCTGATGTCATTCAAGAGGTCCAAGCCGCCATTGATCCTTCCGAAGATATCCCGATCCAGGAAGTGGAAGAGAAACGGGAAGCCAATGTCAAACACTTCCTAACCGATAATTTCCGCTATATGGCGATGGTCTATCCTGTCAGTGTCCATTATGCTGAAAACGGGAAATGGAAAGCCATTGATAATACCTTACTTGATACGGTCGACGAAGAAAAGAGCGATGTGTTGGAGAATACCGCCGGCGGGATCAAGATCCGTTTGGCGAAGAATTCCCAGTCCACCAAACTGGTTTCACTGAAGTCCG
>JBGSTC010000030.1:0-43752 GCA_041736705.1 Erysipelotrichaceae bacterium | reverse complement strand
TTGAATTCTTGCGAAAAACTGACAGACTTTTCACTGACCCGAGTAACATACGGATTTCCTTTTAATGCTTCGATTTCTTCCTGGGTGAATCTTACTTTTGCCATTTTTCATCCTCTTTTCTTAGTATAGTAAAACCCCATAAGGGAGTCACGTGTTTTATTTCGTGTCTACTCTATGGGGTACAGTTTAGCGAGCAGGGTCTTTCTTTATTTCATCCACAGTTTCTTCAGCACGTCGACATACTCTTCGGCATGGACCAAGCTCAATTCGCCATGTCCGTACTTCGCGAACTCGATCCGCTCGCTTCCGGGAATCGCTTCAGTCAACGCTCTGGCCGACTTCTTCATGATGCCCAGTTCTTTTCCACCTACCACGATACTTACTTTCGCTTTCGTATCTTTCAATCCGTCTTTGATCGAATATTCCCCGTTGCTTAGGGTGATGTTGATCAAAGATTGCTTTGAGATCTTCAGTGAATCTTGGTAATAGAGATCGTAGAGGTCCTCCGTCACAAACAAGGATTTCGCTTGTAGTTTCGCAAAGGATTTGTTCTTCAACCATCCATAGGCCATGGAATACATCGGAACGGTAAGCAAGCGGGTTCCGGGGATCGGATAGACCAAGGTGCTTTCCAGCAATGCATAGGTACTGATGTCTTTCTCTCTTGAAAGGACTTCGGCTGCGATTTGTCCCCCGATGGATAATCCGCAAAGCGTATGGACTTTTCCTCCCAACTCTTCTTTGATGTATCGTATCAGTTTCTGGGCGGAGTCTTCGATACTGATGAAAGTTGTTTCCCCATCTTCCCCATGCCCGTCGATGATCGGGGCAACCAGATAGTATTCGTCTTCAAGCAGTGAGATGATCTTACGAAGCGACCACCAGGAGAGTCCTCCACCATGCAACAGGACAATCGCCGGATTCTCTCTTTTTCCAAATGTCTTGAATTCCATTGTTTCACTCCTCTTTCTCTCTAAAGATCTCATTCAGCAATACCTTCAACAGTCCATCAAACGTCTTCTCGAATGCGACCGCAGAAAGCATGTCTTTATTCTCCACCGTCAGGTTCAACAGTTGGATCCAGTTGAACACCACATCCAGATCACAGTCTTCGTTTCGACCGATCACCTTCTGAAACATTCTTTCCATCACCTCGCGACTGCTCTCGAGCTGTTGGAAAGAACCCTCGGGTAATCTTTGAATCAAGGTCTGGATGTCTTCACGTCGTAAGTAGCGAAACACGCTGTCTTGGTCTTCCAGAAAAGTCCGGCGATAAAACAATCTCAAGTCTTCCCGATCGATCCCACCTTTTTCACTGACAATTCTTTCGATGTGTCGATTGATCTTGCGTTGATATTCCTTCGCGATTTCCACCACGAAGACTTCCTTCGAGGTAAAAAAGTGATAGAACGTCCCTTGGGCGATCCCGACCGTCTTGGTGATCTCCTCGATACTCATCTTCTTCATCCCGTTCCTCTTGATCAGTTCTAATCCGATCATAAGCATCTGGTTTCGTAACTCTTCCCTCTTCTGTTCACTGTACACTTTCGGCATATTTCCCTCTTATATGAATATTTTCATTTACTATTCATATTATGCGCCAAGCAATGGGGTTTGTCAACCAAACCCCATCTTCTTTAGACTTCAGGTCTCTCCCCTAATTTAAACAGCTTCGGTTTCTTTGGTGAAGCCTTCGCCAAGATCGCATCTTCTGTCCGCTTCACCCATTCTTCGCAACTCACCGGATCGATCAGTCTTGGATTCACATTGATCTTGATCGCATCCTTCTCAAAGAATCCGCCGGTAATCTTCCACTTCTTCTCATCTTGGATGAAGGTCAATACCGACTTCGCCGCTTCTTGTGCGCTTATAGTGAACTTCTGGTTCGTCTTCCGAACGATCTTCATGATCAACGTATCCCCACGGAAGATGTTTGTGTTCACTCCTCCCGGATGGATCGCATTCACGGAGATTCCATCAGGTTTCAACTGTTTCGCCAATTCCATCGTCGCCATCAACTGAAGCAACTTCGAGGTGGAATATGCCTTAAACCCGAAAGGATGATTTTGGAAAAAATCATCGCGTTTCACGACTTTCCCGTAGTACGCTGCCTTTGAACACACATTCAAAATCTGGGGTGATTCTCCCTTCAGCAGTAACGGAATCATCTTGTGTGTCAGGTAATGCGACCCGATATGGTTCACACCGATCGTCGTCTCAAACCCCTCATGTGTCTTCTTCGCATGATCCATATACAGCCCGGCATTGTTAACCAACACATCCAATCCGGAAACACTCTTCTCGACTTCCAAAGAGAACTTGTCGATGCTTTCAAAGGAAGAAAGATCCAACTCAAAGATCTCGATCTTCGCCCCGCCGATCGGCCGGACCTGTCCCCAGATCTCATCCGCTTTCTTCAGGTTACGACATCCCAAGATCAACTGTACATCCTCATTCACCAACGCCTTGGCGACTTCCAATCCGATACCGCTTGTTGCACCTGTGATTAGAATTCTGCGTTTCATGATGGACTCCTTTTGAACAGTACATACATTCATCTTACGACTGTTCCCTTAAGTATATTTTAGCATATCTTAATACAAGCCCCATGACTTTTAATTTGTTCGCTTGTTTTCAACCTTTTGTAGGCTGACTAGTAGTTTCAGTGGTTAAACTTGCGCTATCTTGCGCCTTAGGTTTCAGATATGATATAAGCATAAACCAGGGGGAAACTATATGTGGAGATATCTTCAAGATCTAATTAGGTACGGTGCTTTGGGACTACTTGCTGGCGTTTTATTGAAGCAGGGGGCAATTGCTTTTCTTGGATTTGCGCTTGTTGCGACGAGTATCGGATTGTTTTACTCTTCCGGTTACACAAAAGCTTCTGGAAACCATATCTTCAAGACATTAAGAAACAATGGAGAGTTTGGTGAGTTTATAACCTACTGTGAAATAAAAAATCTCGGTTTTAGTTCAATCTTTACCAATGTATATCTTCCCTCTCTTGATGGAAACACTACGGAAGTCGACCTTATCGCACTCCACAAGACTGGAATTTATGTTTTCGAAGTTAAAAATTATAGTGGTTGGATTTACGGTGATGAGTTCCAGAAAAACTGGACGGCAACCTTGAACAGAAATACAAAGAACCAATTCTATAATCCGATTCGTCAGAATTACGGACATATCGAGTCACTAAAGACGTTCATCAAGAATACGAATGAGGACACTTTCCATTCCTATATCGTATTTAGTGTTCGGTGCAAGATTCAAAAACTAAAGAAGAAATCTTCAGACGACATAATTTGTTTAACTAAGCAAGAACTTCTAGCTGCAACTGTTAAAAGACACCTTTCTACAAGAAAAGAAGTATTGATGGAACAAGAAATCTACGACATTGAGAGAATTCTTGAGGGGCAATGTCGACAGTCGGCAGAATTTAAAAGAAACCATGTTGAGAACTTAAAGAAGAAGTTTGATAAATGATCTTTCATGATTTGATTTTCCATTGTAGAATTCATTCATTGAGTAGGAGTGAACCTCATGAAACATATTGAAGTAGTCGCTGCTTTAACTATTAAGGGAGATTCTGTCCTTGTTGCTCAACGACAAAAAGACGAGTTTGCCGGTATGTGGGAATTCCCTGGTGGCAAAATCGAATCAGGCGAAACTCATGAACAAGCACTGCAACGTGAAATCCTTGAAGAACTTAATTTACCAATTTCTGTTGATCAATTCTTCATTACGATTAAGTACCAATATCCCAGCTTTCACCTAACCATGCATTGTTATCTATGCACTGCACTACAACCGCAATTTGAAAATCTCGAACATAGCGAAGTTCGCTTTGTTCGATTTGATGACTTATCAAGTATGAAATGGATTCCGGCAGATGTAGAGGTCGTAGAAGAACTGCTAAAGAAAAAGGGCTAATGCCCTTTTCATTTATATAGCAATCTTTGTTGTCAATTCTTCAAATAGTGCTTTTGGTAATTGATTTACTAGTCTCATCTGAACCGTGATTGGTTTATCACTTTCAGCACTAACCGATTCCGCCTCACCTAGATAGATATATGGTTGTGAGATTCCATCAACTTTTTTGAACTTTCTGATAAATAAATGTAGATGTATGCCTCTCTCTACATTAAATACAATATTCTTGCCTCTTTCAGAGTCTTGCTTAGTGCTATTTGGTGTTTGCCATTGAAAATGAGAATCATCAAGTAACTTGTCTTTATAGAAAATGGAAGCCGGTGTATTATCTTCCTTATGCAAATCTATGAACAGAAAATAATGATTTCCATTCGTCAGCAAACCAGAACCACGATAAGAGGAATGTGATTTCTCATAGTTTGACAGCAATGCGATATCCACCATTTGATATGGATAATATAGTTTAAAGAATGGTGCACCATAATCAATTGAACCAAATTCTCGATAATACCTTAGCAATCCGTATTGGATTACATCGTTCAGAATTGTTTTTTTAGCAACATCATTCAGAAGAATCGCTAGAGTGTTTGAAGCTCTAATTGTGATATCGTTTTTCTCAATCATCTTTATGATCCTCGATCGTTGAGCATCATCTTTATACTCAAGATCAAGATTGCTGATGGCGTGTGCGCACGTTTCAACATTAACTACTTCGATTACGCTACTTAATCTAGAATAAATTTCATTCATTTCTATCTGTCCTTCTAAAATTGATTTCAATAACACAAATTCATGTGGTCTTTTTAATGGAAGAAAGTCAGATATTTGACGTAAAATCTTAACGAAATCTAGATTCTCCAAATGGGCTTTGTATGATTCATCATTGCCAATCATTCCGCAAACAAACTCATAATATGATCCCTTTTTGTTTATAAATCTTAATGGGTCAGGCGCTCCATCATATGCTTCATAATCAGAAAGATAGATAGGTTCTCTCCCAATTTGAATCTTGAATGAGTTATACTCGTTTTTAAGATGCTCCATCGCATTAAAGTTTTCTGCCTCGAGTTGCCTTAATATACGATCCTTTGCGATTGAATCCATTTGGATATATGTTGGGCCAGGAATATCACTAAAATCGTTTTTTACAGCAATCATAAGTCCGTCTTTGTCATAGTATCTACTGCCATTAAGAGCGATCGCAACTAGAAACGCTCTATTATAGTTACCAATGAAGTCAAGCACTGTCAAATACTCCTTGTTTTTGTGTTTTCTCATCCCACGACCAAGTTGTTGTATAAAAACGATGGCTGAATTCGTCGGGCGCAACATAAGAACGTTATTGACTGATGGAATATCTATACCTTCATTGAATACATCTACAGTGAAGATAACTTCTAGAGGATTATTATCATCCTCAAGATCTCTTATCGCGTTCTCTCTTTCAAGAATGGAATTTTCACCTGTTATACTTATACTTCGAATGCTTCGAAGATTAAACTGCTCTTCCATGAATCTCGCATGTCGAACATTTTGACAAAACCCTAGAGTCTTGCATTTCTTTCCATCATGACCATAATAATTCATTTTTTCTATAATATAGTCTACTCTCTCGTTTATACATAGACGACTAACCAGGTCATTCTCATCCCTTGGATCTAAATTACTCAAATCCACTTCATCAATTTCTGTAATACCAAAATAGTGAAAAGGTACAACCAAATCAGACTCCATCGCTTCACGCAATCGGATTTCAAGTGCAATATTATTATCGAAAACATCAAACAAATTTACTCCATCCATTCGCTCTGGAGTTGCGGTCATTCCCAACAGAAATTTGGGTTCGAAATATTTCATTACATTCTCATATGTAGGGGCGCAAACATGGTGTGCTTCATCTACAATGATATAGTCAAAGTCGTCTCTGCTATATTCACTATAATGATTCTTAAGTGTTTGAATCGTAGCAAAAACATATTTTGCATCCCTCTCATCTCTATTGCCTGTTAGGAATCCTGTATTTATTCTAGCTCCTAAAACTCTCTTGAAGGATTCTTCAGCCTTTACTAAAATATTCTCTCTATGTACAATGAACAAAACTCTTTTGGGTTGATATTGTTTGACATCGAATGCCGACATATAGGTTTTCCCAGTCGCGGTCGCAGCAATTACGAGCGCCTTGGTTTCCCCACGTTCCCTTAGCCAGTTCAGGTTATACATTCCTTTGTTCTGCATTGTATTCGCGATTACTGTATGATCTTGATAAAAAATTTCGGTTTCTTTTTCGTTGGCTTCTCTCAACATCTCAATAAGCTTTTCATACTCTTCAAGAAACCGATCATCAATTACCTGTGTCTTACCCCAAAGCTCCTCAAACTCATGGATTACCTTAACTGTGAATGGATGATTTCTTTTGGTGACTATCTTTACATTCCACTCAATATTCGTCTTTAGAGCACTTTGTGTTATATTTGTCGATCCAATAATGATTTTGTAATGCTTCTCATATTCGAATATATATGCCTTTGAGTGAAATCCCTTATCTTGCTTCGCAATGAAAATCTTGGTTTCAATTTTGTTGAATTCCTTAAGCTTTCTCAGAGACTTTGTATCCGTAAAGTTAAGATAGTCTGAAGTAATTATTCTCCCGGTAGTGTTTCTAAGTTCACATTGAGACAATGCCCGGAGTAGAAGTTGAAGACCGCTGTAACTAATGAATGCAACATTGAACAGAAAGGATTTACATCCTGATAATGAACTCGTCAGTTCGTCATACATAGTATTTGAGCTATCGTTTGTTATTAACTCATGCTTAAGTCTGTATAGTAATAGATTTTCCATTCATTCTACCCCCAATATGCTTAGTGTAGAACAATAAAAACCATGAAGCAAGATCTCCATGGTAATTGATTCATAAAATGTACAGGAGTGATTATAGACTCAAGCGATTTCTGCAGCTAGTGCTTTCTTTATATAGCTATAAGCTATGAACCCAAGAATAATCATCGGAATTAGGAATGGAGCTAAAGGAAAGAAAAGTCCTGCAGCAACACAGTAAAGTATCGCTGATGTTAAGGCAAATCCTGATCTCTTCAAAAAATAACCCAACCATCCAAAAAGAACTGCTAAGAATACAATGAATAGGTGTGGTCCCATCAGAAGCGATACTAAAGCTGCTCCTAACTTTGCATTCCCCTCAAAATCCATGCTTCTCATAGCATTTTGAGCTGCAAGAAATAATAGGAAATACAACGAACCTAAAATACTGTTAATAAGTAGAATTCTCGATTTTCTCATGTTTTTTCCCCTCAGTGTCTCTATGTTAACAAATCCCCCCAATGTAAAACAAGAGGATATTCGCAAATGGCAATTTTATGAAATAAAAAGCGATTTCTCGCCTTTTATTCTAGCTTTTCTGTGATTTATGTAAGAAGTTGTTTATGTTCCCCGGTATCTGATACGTACTCTTCTTCTCTTTACTCATGGAACCATTGATCACCTTCAGGATCCCTTCCTTCAATAAGCCATAGGGAGGTTCGTTGTAGAAGTTGCCTTCGTACTCGAATACCCGACAAAGCGTTTCAGTGCCACAGATCGCTCCACAGGATTCGCAGATGTTCTCTTTCACTTCGCCCAGGATGTCGATGCCGTTGACACGGATGGTCGGAGAACTGACGAAATGATATTGGAACGCGACTTCGATGGAGTCGATTTTCGTTTTCTTAAGGGAGATCGAATAGTTCCTTTCGTTAAGTTCAGGGATGATGTCCGCAATGACATTCTCAAGGACTTGTTCGGTCCCCATGCATCTCTCGCAAGTGTTCAGGTCGAGATAGAGGAAATCAATAACGATCGTTTTCATAGTTTACCTTGGGCGTTTTGAGCGCCATGATCCGTTGTGGGATCGTAATCGAGAAACGGCAGAGGGTGGATCCGGAGAGAGGGGTCTCAAGGACTTCAACATCGAGTTCTTCTTCGAAGAGGACTTCATAGAGGAACTTACCGAAACCTGCGCTGCAGTAGCACCAATCCTTGTCCACTTTGGGATGTTGGGTGAGAAGCGAGGTTCGCACGAAAGGACAGTGACAGGCGTAGAATCGTTTGGTATCCAGGTCGGTTGCTTTGAGGAAGTTGACGGTATCGAAGGGGATCTTGGCGGTGTAGAGTTTGTTTCCGACCCGTGTGGCCGACATGATTTCAGGATTGGTTTTCACATAGTCCACCACTTCCTGGGTGATGATTTGTTCAAACCAGATGAGGCCGGTGTCCGCATGTTTCTGTAGGGTTGCGATACCACGTTGATTCAATCCGACGAGATACTCATCCAGGGAATCGGTTTGATCGAAGATTTCCTTTTCTTTTGCGAAAGCTTCTTTGGGTATTTCATGGTTGTTTCCAGCCAATGCTTTACGCAGATGACTGCGATCCATCGATGAACTCAGTTGATCCATGAAATGTGCCGTGGCAAGAGGCATCTCTGATATATCACTACCCAAGGGTGGGAAGTCGAGATCGATCTTGGTCTCTGGGTCGAGTCGCTGAACGATCTGGTCGATGACGCCCGGGGAGTTCACCAGCGAGGTGAAGTAGATATAAAGGTCATATTGACGGGTCGCGGTGAAATAGCGCATCAGATGGACGAGACGGTCCATGGTGTTGCGTTCTTCCTGGATGAGCTTCGCGATGAAGGTACGAAGAAGAGGGACGGACAGATTATTGAGTTCGATGTTATGACCGTGGATGAAGTCTTCCAGTTCCTTCACATCGCGTAAAATCTCCGTGATTTCCTCATCGCTTCTGCCTCTGGATTTGAAATGTTCGATCAAGGCGTGCGTTTCCATTGCCTACTCCTTATGGATGGTTTCTTCGCTAAAGTCCAGGAATTCCATGGCGTTGAAGCGTTGGAAGCGGATCAAGGCCGTGGTCAGGTCTTTAAGAAGTTTCTTGGTATCCTTAACTCCATTTTCCAACCAAACATTCTTCACCACAAGTGTTTTCATCTTTTTATCGTTGAGGACTTCGATCCTTCCGATGATGGCTTGGTCATGGAGGATGGGGAGGACATAATAGCCATAGACCCGCTTGACTTCCGGGGTGTAGATTTCCCAAGTGTATTTGAAGTCGAAGAGGAAGGCGATCAATTTGCGATCCCATAACATGTTGTCTAGAGGCGCGAGAAATTCAGTGCGGGGACTGAATTTCTCCTCGGTGAGGGCAAGTTCAAGAATCTCGGAGTCCATGGTGAGATAGTAAAACAATTCCTTGCGCCCTTCGATGTGGAAGGTGCTCAGGAATCCCTCGTGGGCGAGTTGATGGAAGGCTTGGGTACGTGTCGCAGAAGAAAGCTGCATGTAGATAAACGCGTCGGAGCCTTGATTCCACAGGAAACCGACGGATGAAATGCGGCGCAGGATGCGCCACTTCGTGAAGGCAAGATCACTCTCAAAAGGATCGGTGGCTGAAATCAACTCGTGGGGGAAATGACGTTCGATCAAGTCGTAGTATTTCATCGTATTCTTGCGATGATGGATGATGAGATCCCCGTCGAAATACATCGATTCCAATGCGGCTCTGCCCAAATTCGTATCCGACCAGTACCAATCCACTTTCTGCGTCTTGTCCAAATCGCGTGAACACACCGGACCGTTAGATCTTATAACGTTCAAGATGTCTTCTTTGTGTTCTTGCACGATTTCGCGGCTTCTGCCATATTCCTGATGACGGGCACGGATACGGGTGAACGCCGGCCAGTCTTCAAGCGGAATAATCGACATCACTTTATCAAAGTGGTCGACCAGTTTGCGATCATGATAGAGAAGCTCGTCCAGGTCGGATTTCTTGAATCCTTCCACACGGGATTGAAGGACGAGTTCGGCGTTTTTCCCGCAAACATCGATGGGATCGTACTGGATGCATCCCGCCTGCCGGATATACTCGAGTACCCCTTCTTTGGATGCAAATCTCTTCTTTCCTAGTAAGCCCTGTTTCAACAGGATGAAGCGTCTTGCCTGTTCTTTGGTGATGCGAAGTGGATCCATGGAACTCAACTTTCTTTGGTTTCAAGATACGGGAAGAATTTCGTATCCTCCATGGACATATGATACACGAAAATCTCACGCACGATATAGTCGACGACGGAAAAATAATCCCCTAATCCGCTATCCAGCTTCGTTTTCATCAAAGCCAGGTCGCGTAGGATGCGTTGATGTTCCGTCTCGTGGTATTCACTGTGGGGATAGGCGATCTCCTTGAAGCGATTCTCTTCATAGTGCGTATGGTCGCGATAGAAGGCGATGAACGATTCGATTCGCAAGATCCGCTGCGGATCTTCCTGCAGGGGGATCATGGATTGAAGGAGCTCGTTGATCCGATGAAGCAGTTCCTTGTGTTGATGGTTGAGTTCCTTGTCGGGCGAATCCAAGAGTTTGATCCAAGGGATCTTCCCCTGATGCCAGGAGTCGCTGACGAAACTCTCCCAATCGACGATCCGGTTCCGACCGTCGTGTTTGGCTTTGGATAGACAGAAGTCGGTCCGATGGAACCACTTCTCGAAGGTCTCCCCGGGACGCGACTGGGCGATCCCGAAACTGGCCGTAATGTGCCCCGCGATCGGGAATTGGGTTTTCTCCACGAGTTTACGAAGCCGCTCGGCGATCTGAGCCGCCGTGGCACTGTCGGTGTTGCGTGCGAAAATCAAAAACTCTTCCCCGCCCCATCTGAACACGACATCGATCTTTCGCATCGATTCTTTCAACACGAAGCCGAATTCACGCAAGACTTCATCGCCGGCCTGATGCCCGAAGCGATCATTGATGTTTTTAAAGAGGTCCAAATCCGCCATGATGAGGGAATGGACTTGCGGATGCATGGGGTCGTCCATCTTCATGTCTTCGATGATCTTCTCCAGACTCGCCCGGTTGGGTAAGCCGGTCAAAGTATCGGTGCCATAAAGCGACTCCAGTTCGGACTCCCGATCCTTCTGGGCTTGGATGTCGGTGAAACTCTCCAGGACATAGGCTCTTCCTTCGATTTCGATCCGTGTCACACGTTTCAAAATGGGGATGGGTTTCCCGTCTTTCCCCAAGATCACACGTTCATCCAGATCGATCGAATGGGCATGGTCCAACAAGGGACAATGATTGTATTCGGCGGGACATATGAAATCATGACAACTCCCGCCCAAGATCTCCTCTTCCTCCCACATCGTCATCGTCAAGGCGACTCGGTTGGCATACGCGATTTTACGTGTCGAAACATCGATCAAGACCACCCCGCAGACCAAATGGTCGAAAACATCCTTCCAAGGTTTGAAAGGATCGGTGTAGATGTGATGTTGGGATTGAAGATGCAATGTCTCTTCCAAGACGTAATCCCCCTTGTTGAATGGTGTGGAAAGCTGTTGATTACATCATACTTCATAAAACTTGCTTGTCAAACCCATTTTAAGTGTTGATTTTGTCAATTTTCTGGAAAAAGAAAACTACTGCGGATACAGTAGTTTGTTGCGTCCTAGAGATAATCCCAAGGACTGACGATCGTCCCATTCTTGATGACGGTGAAATGCAGGTGGTTCCCCGTCGCATAGCCCGTCGAACCGACCTTCCCGATCTGTTGTCCCACCGTCACGGTCTGCCCGACGCTCACCAACCGCGAAGAGAGATGGAGGTAGGACGTCTTGATCCCGTTCCCGTGGTCGATCGTGATGTAGTTGCCGCGGATCGAGTTGCTGGTGGATTCGACGACCCTCCCGCTCGCATAGGCGTAAACGGGGCTTCCGTAACTCGCCGCGATGTCGATCCCGGTATGGAAGGCACGCTGCCCGCTGATGGGATCCCTGCGATAGCCGTAGTTGCTGGAGAGACGACCGACGACGACCCCGAAGTTGCGTGTCGATGTCCTCACGAGCGTGACTTTCGTGCCGATCTTGACCACGGCGTTGACCGGGGCGGTCACTTGTTCCTCGTTGACGATTTCACTGGTATTCACATACCCGTTGATCAGTTGGATGTCGTAAGTGACTTTCTTGCTTCCTTCGACCCCTTTCTTCACGACGACGCGTTGTCCTTTCGCCAAGGACGAGTCGTTGATGTACTGGGTCGAATATTCGATGGATTCGACGATGGTCGTGGTCAGGGACGTAACGACGTCGATGATCGGGTCTTTCGGTTGGAAGAGAATCGTATTCCCTGCCCAGATCCTCTCGGGATCAAGATCGGGGTTATATTGGATGATCGTGGAAAGCGGGATCTTGTTTGCCTTGGCGATCGCCCAAACGCTATCGCCCTTCTTCACGGTATAGACGACTTCGGAGGTCTCTTCGGACTCGATCTTCTGCTTGATCTCCTCGATCGTGATGAAGGAACTGGTCTCTTCTTGTACCTCGGTGATTTCAAGCCGTTGTTTGAACTCGACGCTATCGACCGTCACTTCACCGTCGACCTTCTTCACCATGCTTTGTTTATAGTCCTCGATGACCGTTTCGAGTGCTTCTTTATCCGCGACGACGCCCCAGCTGGTCCCGTCGACCATCAGACGATAGCCGGTGGCGATTTCGCTTTTGGCTTGTAGGCTCGCATAGGTGTTGGATTGATTCGACATCGCCATCGCCGATAGCACAAGACAGGCGGTTACGATTAGGATGATTTTTAGTTTTTTCTTCATTTCTACCTCGCTTTCGTGGAGATGTTTTTTCGTTTCTCCGTCGGATTGAGCGAAAACGCTAACGAGAGGATTGTATCATCCCATCCCTTATCTGACAACCCTATTTAGATGAAAGTTGTCAGTATAGGCTGAATATCGAACAACTTTCATCTTCAGGGGAAAACTCGCTGTGATGAAACCCGATAAAAAAAGAAGAATGTCCAGGACATTCTTCTCAGGATTCGATTCGCGCCGCCCCCACGACGGCGCACCCACCCGTGTGCACAAGACTACAGTAAAGGTTGATCGGGTGCTTGTAAAGGGGACGGTGCGAAGTCGAATCGATTTGTCCGTAAATTCGGATAAATCTTACCAAACCGGGATCTGGGAACCGTTATAGTCATCCAGGATGATCTGTTTGACTTCATCGGTCTGGAAGAGTTCGACGATACGAAGCAGGACTTCGTCGTCCTTGTCTTCCGTACGTGCGACGATTACGTTGATATAGGGGTTTTCGGAATTCAAATCGACGTCTTCCAGGATGAAGGCGTCTTCGGTCGGGACGAAGCCGGCATCTTCGGCGACACCCGAGTTGATCGCCGCGAACGCGACGTCGGGAAGCAGTTGGGGGATGTTGGTGGCGGCGACTTCCTTGATGTCGAGGTTCTTGGGATTGGACGTAATGTCCTTGAGTCCCGGGATCAAGCCGGCCGCGTCGTCCACTTCGATCAAGCCTTGCGCTTCAAGCAAGAGGATCGCGCGTCCTCCGTTGGTGACATCTTCCGGGATCACCACGATGTCGCCGTCCTTGACTTCGGCGATCGTCGAGATCTTCTCGGAGTATAAACCCATCGGGGCGAGGATCGTCTTGCCGATCGGGGTCAACTCATAGTTCTGGGCTGCGATTTCCTTGTTCAGGTAGATTACGTGTTGGAAAGCGTTCAAATCAAGTTCGCCGGCGTTCAATGCGGCGTTGGGCTGGGGGTAATCGGTGAAGGCGACGATTTCAATCGTGATGTTCTCTTTGGCGGCTTGTTCCTTGACGTAGGTCCAGGCTCTGGATTCACCGATGATCCCGACTTTGACGACGACGGCTTCTTTCTTGGCGGAGCAGGCACTCAGTGTTAAGACAAGTGCCAGAAGGACGAGGAGGGTTTTGATGTGTTTCATGGTTGTTCTCTCTTTCTTTCTATAGAATCAATGGGTGGTCTTTTTGACCACATAGTTCCCGACCCCTTGGACGATGCTGACAAGGATCAGGATGACGAGGACCGAGACATAGGTGATGTCGCTCATGAATCGGTTGTGTCCGTAGCGGATGACGAAGGCACCCAATCCTCCCCCGCCCACCGCCCCACCCATGGCTGTTAGACCGATGAGACTGATCAGGGTGATGGTCGTACCGCGGGCAAGCGACGGGATGCTTTCACGCAACAGGACACGTGTGATGATTTCGAAGGGGGTGGCGCCCATCGATTGGGCCGCTTCGATCAGACCGTGGTCGACATTGGACAATGCCATGTCGACTTGACGGACGAAGAAGGGGGTGGCACCGAAGACCAAGGGGACGATCGCGCCTTTGACCCCCAAGCCCGTGCCCATGATGATCCGTGTGAGGGGGATCAGTGCGGTCAACAGGATGATGAAGGGGATGGAGCGGAAGAAGTTCACGATACGGTCCAGGATGCCGTGGAGGATCGGATGGGGCAGGATGCCTTTGGGACGGGTGACCACCAGGATGACGCCGAAGGTCAATCCGAACACAAAGGAGAAGATGCCGGAAACCCAAAGCATGATGAGGGTTTCTTGGATACTGATCAAGAACTCGTCGAAATATTCGATGAGGTTCGGGATGTACTTCAGTACGCCATCAACCATGGGAAATCACCTCCACTTTCACACTGTTTCTGAGCGCTTCGATCGCGGAGGTTCTTCCGTCGACCGAGCCGCTCAATATCACAACCAGGGTTCCCAGCGGGACGTCCTGGATGATATCGATGTTGGCATAGACGATGTTGGTGTCCACCTGATATCGTCGCGAGATGTGCGAAATCAGGGGGTCGGCGGTTTGGGAGCCTACGAAATCGATCCGCAGGATGTCGTCCTGAGGGGAGAGTTTGAAGGTCCCTTGCGGATTCCTTAACAGTTCGATGAAGCGTTCCGCCTGGTGCGTGCTCTTCACGAAAGATTGGGTCGTGGGGTGTTTGGGATCGGAGAAGACATCGACCACGTTGCCGGTTTCCACCAGGTTCCCTCCGTCCATGACGGCGACATGCGTGCAGATCGCCTTGATGACGGCCATTTCATGGGTGATCAGGATGATCGTGATCCCGAGTTTGCGGTTGAGGTCGCTCAGGAGGGAAAGGATTTGTTGGGTGGTTTGCGGATCCAGCGCGCTGGTCGCTTCGTCGCAGAGCAGGACATCGGGGTCGTTGGCCAATGCCCGTGCGATCGCCACCCGTTGTTTCTGCCCTCCGCTGAGTTGGGAGGGATAGGCGTTGATTTTCTCTTCGATCCCGACCAGACTCAACAGTTCGATGACTTTCTTCCGGACTTCTTCCTTCTTCATCCCTTTGAGCGGAAAAGCGACGTTCTCATACACCGTCCGTGAGGTGAAGAGGTTGAATTGCTGGAAGATCATCCCGATCTTCTTTCTCACTTTCAGAAGTTCATCGGGTTTCAGTCGCATCAGATCGACATCGTGATGCACGACTTCCCCGATGGATGGACGTTCGAGGAGGTTGATGCATCGCACCAAGGTGCTCTTGCCGGCTCCGCTCTCGCCGATCACCCCGAAGATCGATCCTTCCGGGATCGTCAGGGTAAGGTCATTGACGGCGTGGATCGATTTGTTTTCCAGGTTGAATGTTTTCGTTATGTTGCGTAGTTCGATCATGTTCGCTCCTTTACGTTGTCTGCTTGGCGATTTCTTGCGCGTGTTGAGTCTTGATGGACTGAAGCAATTGCGGATCCAAGAGAAGATCCAAGGCACTCAGGGCGAGGAGTTTCGCACCCAAGGCGATGGAATCCAAACCAAGTTGGCTAATGGATGCCTCTTTGAATGCTTGGCTATGGGCTGCGATCGGCGTCTCGCTGATTTGGATGTGGGGATGGATGGTCGGCACGACCTGGCTGACGTTGCCCACATCAGTCGAGCCGATCCCTTGATGGTTGGTTAACATTTGCCCAAACGATTCAAGATGTTTTCGATAGACTTCGTCGAACATTGGGGTCAGGATGACATTGTCGACGCTATTTTGGAAGAGACCGAACTCATAGGTGCATCCGGTTTGAAGGGCGGCTCCTTTCACGATGTTTTCCACTTTCTTATAGACCGTATTCAGTGTCGTACGGGTCGCTGCACGGAGATAGAAGCGTGCTTTAGCGTAGTCGGGGACGATGTTTGCGGCGGTTCCTCCATGGGTGATGACCCCGTGGATGCGTACATCGGAAGGAAGATGCTGACGCAGGGCGTTGATGCCGTTGTAGACTTGGATCAAGGCATCCAGGGCGTTGATTCCTTGTTCCGGGGCGCTTGCCGCATGCGACGATTTCCCATGGAAGACGATATCCACCGGGTCGTTGGCCAAGGAAGCGACGGTCGGGCTATGCCGGTCGCCGGGATGGACGCACAGAGCCGCATCCACATCCTTGAAGAACCCTTCGCGGACGAAGCTGCCTTTCGCGCTGCCGTTCTCCCCGCCTTCTTCACCGGGCGTACCGTAGACCCGTACTTCCCCGCCGATGTCATCGATGACTTGTTTCAAGGCAGCCCCCGCAAGCGAAGAGGTCGCCCCGAAGAGATTGTGTCCGCATCCGTGTCCCAAGCCTTCCAAGGCGTCGTATTCCGCCAAGAAGACGATGACAGGTCCTTCTTTCGTCGTGTACCGTGCATCGAAGCCGGTCGGATGACCCGCCACATCGATTTTGGTGTCAAACCCTTCTTCGATCAATTGTTTCGCTAAACGCTCACAGGCATAATACTCATGGTTACTGGTTTCGGGACGGGCGTGGATGTCCTTCGCGATTTCCTGGTAGGTCGTAAGTTGTCGGTCGATATACTCGACGACTCTTTTCTGCAGTTCTGTTTTCATGTTCCCTCCGGTAAAATATAAAAGCCCTCATCCTAAGGACGAGGGCTTACCCGTGTTACCACCTTTGTTTGTTGCTTCTTCTTAGAAACAACCTCATCAAGTACGACCGGAATCCGGTTTATACTCTATCG
Source organism: Erysipelotrichaceae bacterium (assembly GCA_041736705.1). Taxonomy (GTDB): domain Bacteria; phylum Bacillota_I; class Bacilli_A; order Erysipelotrichales; family Erysipelotrichaceae; genus GWE2-51-13. The sequence continues at coordinate 26,951 of JBGSTC010000030.1, read as the reverse complement.
CGTTAACGGGCGCTTCCGTCATAGCCTAAGGTTTCCCCTCGGTATGCAACTCCAAGACCATGTTCATTCGATCGGATCTACCCCTTCCAGCACTTCGGGGCTCTCTATGAAATCCTCAGGAACTACTTTTCTCTTCACAGTTCTTCTGAGTTTCATTTTATTCAATTTCAAGGACAATGTCAACTGAAAGCGTTGAAAACTTTTTTCTCAATGCATTTTCGATTCGTTATCAAGGATAGACGAACGTGTCGGGAAAGGACTGGATGACATCTCTCAAGCGGATGTTGATCAGATCGATCTTCGCATATCTTTCCGCATTTTCGATCACAAACTTCAATATGAGTCTTGCATTCTGATTCATCTCTTCTGGGCCAAGTTCGATCATTTCCTCAAACTCTTCCGGTGAAACCCCATCGGGATTCGCAACCCCGAGGGTTTCTTCACACCAGGGTTGGTTCTTGTCGAACTTGTCTACCCACCCGAGGGATGTGATCGCGACGATCGCGGTATGGGCAGGATCGATGTGGTAAAGGATGTCATATTGGGAGAAATCGAAATCCATGACTTGGACATTGTTTTCGAAGTACTCGTTTTCGGTTTCGGGGAAATACGGAACGACGGTGTCGATCGACTTCGTCTTCTTATCGATGATCTTAAACATGTGGGGGTTGCTTCCAAACCACCCGAAACTCTCGATGATGATGTGATGCAGGTTCTTGTAGGAGATGGGGAGCGGGCAGGTGATGATACGCCAGACCTCCGTCTTTTTCATCTTTAGGGTGAATTTCAATCGGATCGCACGGGATTCAAAGAGTTGTGAACCATAAAACGATGCGAACGATGCAATGAAAACATCCGAAGGAAACTCGTAGTTCTTTTTGTGGATCGTAACCAACACGCGTGCAAGCGCCACGGATACTTCAGGTAGTGGTCCGTTGTCGGCATCGCTTAAGTCATAGCGATAGAGAAGTTCCTGGTCCCAACGGACCAACCCGCCGACCATTTTGCGATCGGAGAGTTTAGCGAATCGAACTTCCTTACAATCATCAAGGAATTGTTGAACGATTTCCGGTTTGATTTTTTCATATTGGAGTTGGATGGCGATCGCTTCATGAATGACCCTTCCCAAATTCCTAAGGTCTTTCTTCAGGATCCCTGCGACCAGCACGGGATATTTCGAATCCGTGTGGGAGAGAAGCAGAATCTGTTTCCGTCCGTGTTTGATCAAATTCGCCGACCAATTGAAAAGCGACACTTCGTTCTCAATCACTTCGACCGGCACTTCCAGTTTATCCGCAAGCTTCTTCGTACAGTAGATGATCATGTTACAGTTCTCCTTTGACCCTGACGTCTTTCATATCCTTGCTGGTGATCATCAAACGTCCGGTGACCAAAAGCATGATCGGATTGACCACGTACATCAAAACGATGAGTGGGAGTTTATACGGGAAGGAATTCGGGATGAAGATGATCATCGGGAGCGGGGCGTAGACCAGGGTCATGAAAATGTTGGTCTTGAGTTGGCGCACCTTGTGTTTGAGGTCGCCGGTCGCCACATAGGTGATGCCGGTTTGTTTGTCGGTGACTTCCGCGAATCCATATCTGAAAAGATTGAAAACCGATTTCGGGATCATGGTTTCTCCTTTTGGATTATTTCTCCACTATGTCTTTCAGATCGTCGAGGACGATGATGCGCTTTCCCAACCAGAAGAAAAGGGCTGTCATGGCGAAGAAGTAGCCGATCACGACAACGAATTTCAAGGCGGGGTTGTTTAAGGTCGTATTGATCAAGAGGACGGAATTCACCCCGACCATGATCAATCCGTAATAATTCAAACGCGAAATCTTCTTCGCAAGATCCCCGGTGGCGTAATACACCTTCCCGGTTTTCTTGTCTTTGACCGACTTGAATCCGAGTCTGAATTGTTTCAACAGGAATTGTTTATCCATTGACTTGTCCTTTCAAGGCGTCGAGCACTTCGGCATATTCGGGGATCGATAGGCTTCCGCCACGCCGGGTTACGGAAATCGATGAGGTCATGGATGCCAGGGTGAGGATGTCCTTCAAGCGAAGTCCATGGGCGAGCCCCCAGACAAACGCCCCGTGGAAGATATCGCCGGCACCGTTGGTATCGATGGCGAGCGCGGGGAACGAAGGAAGATGATGCACTTGTCCGTTCTCCTCATAAAGACACCCTCTTTCCCCCAGGGTAACGACGGTGTGGGGGTTGAGTTCATGGAGCTTGGTGAAGAGATCGTACCACGTTTGCGGGTCATGCAGGTCGATCGTGATCCCGCTATATCCCTTCGCGAAGGTTTCGGAGGAGACCAGCCACGTCACCCGTTTCGCCAATTCGACGGTGGGGGATCTGAACCCGCCCGCGTCCAGGATCGAAACCGTTTCGGGATGTTGGTCGAGAAAGCGGTGGGCGATCTCGGGTTCATGGGCATCCGTCAACATAAATCCGACCTTATCTTTGACTTCAAGGTCGCTGGGGAGGATATTCCCCGGGCAATTGAAGATGGTCCGGTTCCCGTTCTGCTTGTTTGTGAGGATGACGCTGATCGGGGTCGAGAACCCTTCACAGGGGATATCCATGTGCTTTACGTTGGAAGATTTCAATTGGTCGGCGATGTTTTGACCATACATATCCTTGCCAAGGCGTGAAATCAAGGTGATGTCTTCACCCCATTTGCCAAGCAAAATCGATGCGGTCGTGGCCGGTCCACCGGCGGATTCGAGTTTATCGAAGACGCGGAACTTCTCGTTCTCCTTGATTTCCTTGTCAAGTGGCAGACTGATGTCCAATGTCGATTGTCCGATGCAGAGGTGTTTCATGATGATTTCCCTTTCAATCCGTGGAATAGAACGCAAATAATGTATTTTATTAGAATTATTTTGAAGATTACTAGATTAAATTAAAGAGGATTTTCGAGAGGTATCCCTAAGGTATTATATAACGTAAACGGGTCGGTAAGTAAAGGATTAACGATAAGAAAAAAGTCCGGAGGGTTCCGGACGATTCGGTTTACTTTTCGATGCCGACACGTAGGAGAATCGCATCGACATAGCGTAGATGGTAAGTAAGCGAGAACGCTTCATCCACTTCTTCCAAAGACAAGGAACTCAGGATGGTTTTGTTTTCAAGGAGAAGCTCGCGGAAACCCATGCGCTTCGTCCAGGCTTCCATGGCGATCGGTTGGACAAGGTCATAGGCGACTTCGCGGGTCATGCCTTTGCGTTCGATCAACAAGGTCATGACGCGTTGGGCGAAGATGACGCCGTGGGTCGCATCGATATTCTCCAACATCCGGTCTTCGAAAACGGTCAAGTTGGAAAGGATGCGATTCATGCGATCCAACATGTAGTCCAAGAGGATGGTCGCATCGGGGAGGATGATGCGTTCGGTGCTGGAATGGGAGATGTCGCGCTCATGCCAGAGCGGGATGTCTTCATAGGCGCTCACCATGTACCCCCGTAGGACGCGTGCGCAGCCTGCGATGTTTTCCGAGGAGATGGGGTTGCGTTTATGGGGCATGGCGGATGAACCTTTTTGCCCTTGCTTGAATCCTTCTTCGACTTCACGCACTTCGGTGCGCTGAAGGTGACGGAGTTCGACGCCGATCTTTTCCAGAGTCGAACCGATCAAAGCTACGACGCTCAGGTAATGGGCATGGCGGTCGCGTTGCAGGGTTTGGGTCGAGATGTTGGAGGAATGGATGCCGAGCACCTTGCACACGAAATCTTGCAGGTCGGGGGAGGTGTTGGCGAAGGTGCCGACCGCTCCGGAGATCTTCCCGGTTTCCACATCCTTCGCAGCGGATTCGAAACGCTTGAGTTGACGGTTGAGTTCGTCATACCACAGAGCGAACTTCAATCCGAAACAGGTGATGTCCGCATGGACACCGTGGGTCCGTCCGATGCAGGGGGTGTGTTTGTATTGGATCGCGAGTTTCTTCAGCGTCTCCATCAACGCCTTGATGTCTTGACGCAGAATCGCATTCACTTTCTTGAAGACCACCGCGTAGGCCGTATCGACCACGTCGGTCGATGTCATGCCATAGTGGATCCAGCGGCTTTCGTCACCCAAGGTTTCACTGACGGCGCGGGTGAACGCGACGACATCGTGTCGGGTTTGTTCCTCGATTTCCAAAATCCGGTCGATGCTAAAGGAAGCGTCGCGATGAAGTTTATCCCATTCGACGTCGCTGATCAGTCCTTTGGTGTGATAGTAATCCACGACCGCCAGTTCGACGGCCAACCAGGATTGGAAACGTTCTTCATCGTTCCATAGTTTCGCCATCTGGGGTCTTGAATATCGTTGTATCATTGAAGATCTCCTTGCGTCTTTCCGATGTCCGTCCGATAGAAACATTGAGGGGCATGGATCGAGGTAATTTCTTTATATACGCTTTCGCGTGCTTTTTCAAGGGTTACCCCGTAATTCATCACAAAGAGGACCCGTCCGCCCGTATTTCGGTAGACCGTGTCGTGGCTTGTGCCCATGTGGAAGAGATTGGCATCGACCTGATCCAAGCCTTCGATCGGCAAGCCTTTCTCGTAGGCATGGGGATATCCCTTCGAAGCGAGGACGACACCGAGAGCGAAACGAGGGTCGAATTCAAGGGTGACGTGCTTGTGGTCAAGGACATCCAAGACGACTTGATCCAGCGGTGTGATCAAGCGGGGGAGCAGGACTTCGGTTTCGGGGTCGCCGAATCGGACGTTGAATTCGATGGTCTTGATCCCGTCGGATGTCGCCATCAAACCTCCATACAGAATCCCGGTGAACGGGTTTCCTTCCTTCACCATGGCGTTGGCGATGGGACGCATGACTTTGTCCATCGCTTCTTCCACCATTTCCCGGGAAATGGAAGGGACCGGGGAATAGGCTCCCATCCCACCTGTGTTGGGTCCTTCATCGTTGTCATAGGCACGTTTATGGTCTTTGGCGATGTCCAAGGGGAAAACATTCTCCCCGTCGACGAACGCCATGAGACTGAATTCCTCGCCGACCAGGCACTCTTCGATGACCAGGGGGCAACGCAGGTCATGATCGGGGTAGATGTCGTAGACGGCTTGTCTGGCCGTCTCATCGTCCATGGCGACCGTGACCCCCTTACCCGCCATCAAGCCATCGGCTTTGATGACGATCGGGGCGGGATGTAAGGAAAGATACGCCAATGCTTCATCGAGCGAATGGACGGTACTGTGCTTCGCTGTCGGGATATCGTATTTATTCATGATGCTTTTCGCATAGGATTTACTTGATTCAAGCCGGGCGGCGGCTTGGGTCGGTCCGAAGATCCGGATGCCTTCTTTCGACAGGACATCGACGATCCCTTGGGATAGAGGGGCTTCCGGTCCGACGAAAACCAAATCGATCTGGTTCGACTTGATGAATGCGATGAGGGATTGAAAATCCATCGCATCGATGGCGACGACTTCGGCGACGTCTTTCATGCCATGGCTACCCGGTGCGACAAAGACACGATCGACAGTCGGGCTCTTTGCGAAACAAGCGGCCAAGGCATGTTCCCTTCCACCCGAACCGATCACAAGGACTCTGTTTCCCATTAGTGTTTAAAATGCCTTTCACCGGTGAAGATCATCGAGATGCCGTGTTGGTCGCAAACATCGATCGACGTTTGGTCTTTGATCGACCCTCCCGGTTGGATGATGCATCGGATACCATACTTCACAGCCAGTTCGACGGTGTCCGACATCGGAAAGAAGGCGTCACTGGCCAGGATTGCGCCTTGCGCTTTTTCGCCGGCTTGTTTCAGGGCGATTTCGGCGGCTCCGACTCGATTCATCTGTCCGGCACCGACGCCCAGGGTTTGCCCGTCCTTCACGATGACGATCGCATTCGATTTCACGTGCTTGCATACCTTTTCCCCAAACAACGCATCGATGAACTGGGGATTGGTCGGTTTGGTTTTCGTCACGACGGTGCAATGCGAAGGATGGGCGCTGACACGGTCGGTGTCCTGCACCAACAACCCTCCGGCGACACGCACGAACGTCTTGAGATAGCGTTTGGTGCTTTTCTCGGGTAAGGTCAACAGACGGATGTTTTTCTTCTTGGTCAGGATCTCCAAGGCTTCGGTGGTAAAGGTAGGAGCAAGGATGATTTCAAGGAAGATCTCCGAAAGTTCGACGGCGATTTTCGCATCGACTTCCTGGTTGAACGCGACGATTCCGCCGAAGATACTGACGGGATCCGCTTCGAAGGCTTTACGCCAAGCGGAATACAGGTCGGTGGCAACACCGACCCCGCAGGGGTTCATATGCTTCAAGGCGACGACGGAAGCGTCGCTGAATTCTTTGAGGATCTGAAGGGCGGCGGAAGCATCCTGGATATTATTGTAGGAGAGTTCCTTGCCATGGAGTTGGGCGCAATCCGCCAGAGAATATTCTTCGCTGAACGGGGTCGCATAGAACGCTGCTTTCTGATGCGGGTTTTCCCCATAGCGCAATGTTTGTTTTAAGACATAGGTTTCCGTCAGCTTCTCCGGATTCTCGATTCCGCAAAGGTCGCTCATGTATTTCGCGATCAAGGCGTCGTATGCGGCGGTCGTACGGTAGACTTTCGCAGCGAGTTCACGCCGGAGAGTGAAATCCGTCGAATCGTCTCTCTCGAACACTTCGATGAATTTCGCATAGTCGCTCGGATCGCACAACACCGTGACGTCCTGATGGTTCTTGGCGGCGCTTCGAAGCATGGAGGGTCCGCCGATATCGATGTTTTCGATCGCTTCCTCGACCGTACAGTCCGGTTTCGAAATCGTCGCTTGGAACGGATAAAGATTGACGATCACGAAGTCGATCGGATGGATCTTGGCTTCTTCGACCTGACGGACATGCTCGGGGAGGTCGCGTCTGAAAAGCAATCCACCATGGATCAGGGGATGAAGGGTCTTGACCCTTCCATCCAGCATTTCAGGAAACCCGGTGACTTCTTCGATTCCCATCACGGGTAGTCCGGCGTCGCTCAACGTTTTCTTGGTACCGCCGGTCGAAATCAATTCGACATCGTGTTTCACTAAGACTTTCGCCAGTTCGATCAATCCGGTCTTATCGCTGACACTCAGTAACGCTCTTCGTTTCATAGGGTTTCCTCCAGAAGTTGTTTCAATACTTTGGGATATGCGATGTGTTCCAATGCATGGAGTTTGGTTTCGATTTCGGGTCGTCCTTCGAGTTCCATCACGTCGAAGGGGAATTGGGCGATGATCTCGCCGGTATCCATCCCTTCGTCCACATAATGGATCGTCACACCCATCGTTTTCTCACCGGCCGCGATGGCTTGTCCGATTGCGTCTTTCCCTCTGTACTTCGGGAGCAACGAAGGATGGATATTGACGATTCTGTGGGGGTATCGGCTGAGGATGGGAGAGGAGACTAAGCGCATGTATCCGGCCAGAACCAACCAATCCGCCCCCCATGCTTCGCATTGGTCGGCGATCGCCGTGTCCATATCCGCTTTGGTTTCAAAGTTTCTCTTCAGAAAGATGGCGCAAGGTATGGCATGGTTCTTCGCCCGTGTCAGGCAATACGCTCCTTCATGGTCGCAAATCAGCCCCGCCACTTCCACGTTCAATTCATTGTTTGCGACGGCTTGAAGGATGGCTTCGAAATTGGATCCATTCCCCGAGGCGAAGAGTACGATCCGCTTCATGCCCAGACGATGCCCGGCGTATCGGTGACTTCACCGATGACGCTTGCGGTTTCATTATGGTTTCTCAAAATCTCGAGTGTCTTTTCCGCATCCGCTTGATCCACCACAAGGATCATCCCGATGCCCATGTTGAAGACGTTATACATTTCCTTTTCAGGAATGTTTCCTAAGGTTTGGATGTATCCGAAAATCGATGGGATCTCCCAGGTGCCCTTCGTGATCTTCAACCCTTGGGTTTCTTGAAGGCATCTCGGCATGTTTTCATAAAAGCCACCGCCCGTGATGTGGGCGATGCCGGCGACCTTGATTTCTTTCAGAACGGCCATGACCGGTTTGACATAGATCTTCGTCGGCGTCAGAATCGTTTCCCCCAACGTCGAATTGTTGAACTCCATCTTGGGGTCCAACCGGTTGTCTTTGAAGAGAACTTTACGTACGAGCGAGAATCCGTTGGAATGGATGCCACTGGACGCTAATCCGATCACTGCTTGCCCCGCTTTGACGTTTACGGGAGAAATCAAGCGTGATTTCTCCGCGACTCCCACCGCGAATCCGGCGATGTCGTATTCGCCTTCCGTATACATATCCGGCATTTCCGCCGTTTCCCCGCCGATCAGAGCGCAATCGGATTGGACGCATCCATCGGCGACGCCTTTCACCAAAGCTTCGATGACTTCGGGTTTGTTTTTCCCGATCGCGATGTAGTCGAGGAAGTAGATCGGTTGCGCCCCTTGAGCGAGGATATCGTTGACGCACATGGCCACCGCATCGATCCCGACGGTATCATGACAGTCCAACATGAACGCGACTTTCAGTTTCGTACCGACACCGTCGGTACCGCTGACCAATACAGGTTCTTTGATGTTGAGTAGGGAAAGGTCGAACAATCCTCCGAACGATCCGATATTGTCGACCATGCCTAAACGGCGGGTACGGTCGATATGCGATTTGATCCGTCGTACGGATTCATAGCCGGCTTCAAGATTTACTCCGGCATTGGAATAATGGTCACTCATAAGGTTCCTCCTAGAACTTGCCGTCTTTATTGGCGTTTTCGATCAAATCGTATAAGTGGGTCGGATAGTGTTTCGTGAAGCAGGCATGACAGAAGTCGCGGTTTCCCAAGGCTTCTTTGAGTCCGTCCATCGACAAAAAGGCCAAACTATCGGCCCCGATCAACTGCCGCACTTCTTCAACCGTGTGGAAGGCGCTGATCAATTCTTCATAAGTCGACGTATCGACCCCATAGAAACAAGGGGAGATGATTTGCGGGGAGGCGATGCGCATGTGGATCTCGGCTGCACCCATTTGGCGCAGCATTTCCACGATTTTCTTCGAGGTCGTTCCGCGGACGATGGAATCGTCGATGAGAATGACGCGTTTTCCCGCGATAACCGAACGGACCGGGGAGAGTTTCATCTTAACCCCTTTTTCACGCAAGGCTTGGGAAGGCTCGATGAAGGTTCTTCCGATGTATCGGTTCTTGATGAGTCCCATTTCATACGGGATTTTGGAAGCTTCCGCATATCCGGAGGCGGCGGAGAGCGATGAATCCGGAACCCCGATGACGATGTCCGCTTCGACCGCCGCTTCTCTCGCCAAGATCCTTCCGCATTCTTTGCGTGAACGATGGACGTTCAAACCCAACAGGTCGCTATCCGGACGCGAGAAGTAAATGTACTCCATCGCACAGATCTTGTCTTCGGTATCCCTGGAATAGAAATCGCTATAGATCCCGTTATTGTCGATGATGACGATTTCACCGGGTTCGATGTCCCTCACAAACGTCGCCCCAACCGCATCCAAGGCACAGGTTTCGCTGGTCACCACGTAGCCGTTGTCTAGTTTCCCGATGGAAAGCGGTCTTAGCCCGTGACGGTCGCGCATGGCGTACAGTTTGTCTTTGGTCAGCACTAAAAACGCAAACGCGCCTTCCAGATAAATCAGCGCTTCTTTCAGCGCATCCAGACGCGTACTGCGATAGTCTTTCTTAATGAGGTGAGCCAGGATTTCGCTATCCGATGAACTCTGGAAGATGCTGCCCTTCATTTCAAGGTTTCTTCTGAGTTCCTTCGAATTCACGATGTTCCCGTTATGGCAAAGGGCGAAGTCACCCTCTCCGTGGCGAAAGAGGAAGGGTTGGACATTCAGGATGCCCCCGCCTCCGGTCGTCGAATATCGTACATGGCCGATCGCCATGTTGCCTTGTAGTTTCTTAAGGACCGATTCAGGGAAAACAAAACGCACGCTGCCTTCGTTTTTCACACTGTTCAGTTTTTCCCCGTCGGACACGACGATCCCGGCACCTTCCTGCCCCCGGTGTTGGAGGGCATGAAGACCGTAATAAGTCAGTTCCGACGCATTCGCTAGGTTGAACACCCCGAAGACACCGCATTCTTCGTGGAGTTCACGGTCGTAAAGCATACTGATTTCCGACATGTTTACTTCAGCGTGGACAGACGCTTCAGGATTTCCTGATAGGCGTCCTCCACGTTCCCTAAATCGCGGCGGAAACGATCTTTATCGAGTTTCTTGCGTGTTTCTTTATCCCAGAAACGGCAGGTGTCCGGTGAGATTTCATCGGCCAGGACGATGCGACCATCCAAGGTACGGCCGAATTCGATCTTGAAGTCGACCAGGATGATGCCGATCTTATCGAAGAGGTCGATCAACACTTGATTGATTTCCAAGGTGAGCTTTTTGATCGTCGCCAAATCTTCTTCGCTGGCGGCACCCAAAGCGAACGCATGGTCTTCGTTGATCAGGGGATCTCCCAAATCGTCGTTCTTGTAGCAGAGTTCATAGATCGGACGAGGTGCCGGCGTCCCTTCCTTGATGTCCAAGCGTTTCGCCATCGATCCTGCGATCAGATTGCGGACGATGACTTCCAACGGGATGATTCTGACTTTATGGCAGAGTTGGTCGCGATCGTTGAGCGTTTCGATGTAGTGGGTCGGGATGCCGTGTTTGTGCAACTCGTTGAAGATGATCGTCGAAATGGCGTTGTTGAGTTCGCCTTTATGTTCGATCTGCGCTTTCTTCACCCCGTTGAACGCCGTCGCATCATCCTTGTAGTGGATGATCAGTGCGTCTTCCCTTTCACAGGTATACAACTGCTTGGCTTTCCCTTCATAAATCATTTGAAGCTTTTCCATCATTGTTTCCTCCTGGTTTTACTGAAGTAATCGACCCCGTTTTGGAAGATTGGCAGATCCGTCATCCCGGGTATGTTCTTATACAGGTTTTCTTGAACGCGTTCGGTATGCCCCATCTTGCCTAGGATCCGTCCATCGGGTGAAATCAATCCTTCGATCGCATAATCCGAACCGTTCAGGTTATATCGTGTATCGATCGTTGCGTTACCCGTTGGGTCGGCATATTGGAAGACCACTTGTCCGTTTCGTGTCCATTCATCGAATCGCTCTTCACTGACACTCAGTCGTCCTTCCCCATGGCTGAGGGGGACTTGGACACATGTTCCGGGTTGAATCGATGTCAACCATGGCGACTTGTTGGAGGTGATCCGGGTATTGACGATCGCGGAGATATGGCGGTGGATCGCATTGTGCGCCAACGTGGCGTCCGTCACATCAAGTTCGCGGTATTCCCCATAGGGAATCAACCCCGTTTTGATCAAGGCTTGGAATCCGTTACAGATCCCGATGATCAACCCATCCCGTTTGAGTAAACCCTCGACCGACTTCTTCACCTTTTCGTTACGCAATACGTTCACGATGAACTTCGCACTACCGTCCGGTTCATCGCCGGCGGAGAATCCTCCGGGAAGCGCCAAGATATGAGAAGCATCAAGCAGTGTACAGAACGCATCGATCGATTCCGTCAAATCGTGGGGTGTTAGATTGCGTATGCCATGGACGTTCACTTTCGCCCCGGCTTTCTCAAACGCCCGCTTCGTATCGATTTCGCAGTTAGTCCCCGGAAAGAACGGGATCACCACCTTGACTTCGTCCACATCGGGTCCTAGATATCCGATCGCCTCTTCATCCTTATCCAAGATCGCTTTGAACTTCGCTTCGCTTTCTTGAAAGACGGGATAGAGGAAATCTAATCCGTAGGTATACGCTTCGATGGCTTTTTCGTAATCGACACTCACTTGATTGAAACTGAATTCGTCATCGTTGATCGTACCGATCTTAATCCAGGATTCGGGTACGTTTTCCATGGACGATTCGATCAGGAAACTCGCGGGATAGAGAGCCGAGAGATCGAAATGTGTATCGATCTTCGCTTTCAACCGATTCCCGAACACCATCGCACACACACTGGCGAAGATCCCGTTTTCCACAACCCGCACCGCAGCGACGTCTTTGTTTTGAACGGCTTGCTGGACGACGAGATACTCATCGAGAATGGCCTCGAGGTCGAAGAGTCCGTTGTCTTTCCGTTTCGCTTCGACGAAATACAATGAATTACCCACATTCTTAGCTTCTTGAGAAAGGATGGTATCTACGTTAGCCGTCGTACAGGCGAAGGAAACCAAAGTTTCCAATACATCCATGTCTTTAAAGGATCCAGACATACTGTCTTTCCCACCGATGGCCGGACGTTTGAATTTATCTTGGACGCTGAGTGCCCCAAGTAACGCTTGGACAACCGAACCCCACTTCTTGGGATCCTTCCCTAATTTGGGGAAATATTCCTGAAACGAGAAGAAGAGGTTTTCGACCTTGCCCCCAAGAGCGATTGTTTTCGCAATCGACTCAAGTACCGCGCCTTGGGCGCTTAGATACATGTTTTCTTCACTGAGCTCGGGAATGAACCCATGGGTCAGGATCGAAACGGTATCGCTCTCTCCGTTTTCCATACAAATCTTTTGAACCCCGCCTTGGGTCGGGCTGAGTTGTGTCTTTCCGCCTAAGGGGAAGAGTACGGTCGTCGCACCGATGGACGCATCGAACTGTTCAACTAATCCTTTTTGGGATGCGATATTCAACGAAGCTAGTTTTTTAAGTGCGGATTCTTCCGTGAATGTTTCTTTATTGATCGTTCTTGGTCTTGTGGGGATCAATCGTGCGCTTGCACGTTGACGTACCCCGTTGGTATCGATCAGAGCCCGATCCAGGTCGACCATGGTTTGACCTTTATGCTTCATCACCAAACGGCTTTCTTTGGTTACCTTGGCGACGATCGTCGCTTCCAGGTTCTCATGTTGTGCCGCTTCCATGAACAATTCGACGTTCTTGGGATCGAGTACGACCGCCATCCGCTCCTGACTTTCACTGATCGCCAGTTCCGTGGCGTTGAGTCCTTCATATTTTGTCGGGATGACATCCAGGTCGATGGTCAATCCATCGGCAAGTTCGCCGATCGCGACACAGACACCGCCGGCACCGAAGTCATTGCACTTCTTGATCCATTTCGAGACCATTTCATTTCGGAAGAGACGTTGGATTTTACGTTCTTCCGGTGCGTTCCCTTTTTGGACTTCGCTGGCACAAGTACTCAGGCTTTGGGAAGTATGGGCTTGGGATGAACCCGTCGCCCCTCCGATTCCGTCGCGTCCCGTCCTTCCACCCAAGAGGACGATGATGTCGCCTTCCTGCGGTGTTTCGCGTGTCACCGAACTTGCTTTGACCGCTCCCACCACGGCACCCAATTCAAGATGCTTGGCGGTATAACGCGGATGATAGATTTCCTTCACATGGGTCGTCGCGACACCGATCTGGTTCCCGTAGGATGAATTCCCTTTGGTCGCCTTGCTTGCGATCACGCGTTGAGGGAGTTTATCCGGCAATGTTTCATCCAATTCTTCCTGCACGTTCCCACACCCGCTGATCCGCATTGCTTGATAAACATAGGCTCTTCCGCTCAATGGATCGCGGATCGCTCCGCCGATACAGGTCGACGCCCCACCGAAGGGTTCGATTTCGGTTGGATGGTTATGTGTCTCGTTCTTGAATTGGACCAACCAATCTTCTATCCCTTCGCTTGTTTCAACCGGTATCCTCACTGAACATGCATTCACTTCCGTCGAGATCTCCACCCTCGGGTCCTTCATGACCCTGCCCGCGATCGTCGCCATCTCCATCAACGTGACCGGTTTGTCTTCCCGATGGATTTGACGTCGATATTCATGAAAACACTCTAGCGCTTCTTTTAGCTCTTGGGCATACGGTCCGTCTTCCACGATGATCTCGCTTACGTGGGTCTCGAAGGTCGTGTGCCGGCAATGATCGCTCCAATAGGTATCCAACACTTTGAATTCGGTATGGGTCGGATTGCGTTTCTCGACATCCCTGAAATGACGTTGGATCAATTCAAGATCCAATTCACTCATCGCCGCTTTTTCATGCTTGAGAAAATCAAGGACTTGATCTTTACTCATCGTCGTAAATCCGATGCATTCCCCTTCATCCGATTCTTCTTCATCGATCGGAAGATCATGGTCGAGATCTTTCAAGCGCATCTCGATCGGGTTGATCCAATAATGGATGAAGCGTTTCTTCTCCTCATCGCTCAATGTTTCATCGAACATCGCGACTTCAAACGTCTTTACCTTGGCTTGGCATTCCCCGTCCAATAGTTTCAGACATTGCATCGCCGCATCCGAGCGTTGGTCGTACTGACCGGGTAGTGGTTCACGAACGATCAGACTCCCCTTGGTTTCAGGCAACTCGGACAACACTTCATCGACCATGGCTTCGGAAAAAATCCTGGATAGCGCATCGCTCACCAAAGATGGTTGTAGACCCTCCACATCGTATCCATTGATCAATCGAACGTTCGCTTGGATCTTCAGTTGGGTTTGAATGGTTTTGGATAAGGCATGGGAATCGTGGTCGAATCCCTTCCTCTTTTGAATCAGACAGCGCAACGTCATTCCTTCGTCCTCCACGGTTTCGCGATCTCTTCCAATTCTTCATTGGATCGGGCGATCACGGTGATATGTCCCATCTTACGGTTAACACGGACTTCCGGTTTCCCATACAGATGCATGAATATATTCTGTTTATCGAGTCGATTCCATTTCTCTTCGGCTTCTTCCACATCCTGACCCAACAGATTGATCATCATCGAGTTGAATAAGATCATGGGTTGTATCATCGATTGCCCTGTGATCGCAGCGACATGAAGGTCGAACTGGCTATAATCACATCCTTCGATCGTCCCGTGGGCGGAATTGTGGGGACGTGGAGCCATCTCGTTAAAGAGGATCCCGTCGTCGGTCACAAAGTATTCCACCGCAAGCACCCCGATATAATCCAGTTTTTCCACGATTCTCTTCGTTGCTTCGATGGCTTGGGTTTTGATTCCGCTTGAAACTGACGCCGGATGGGTCGCTTCCCGTAGGATGCCCTGGGCATGACGATTCTCGAAGGGTTCGTAAACCGCGATCCCATCGTTGAAGCGGCAACACACGACCGAGATTTCTTTCGTGAATGCCACGAAGGATTCCGCGATAACGTCGTTGGGGAATGAAATCCGATGTTTCTCTAGATCTTCTCTGGATCGAATCAACCATTGCCCCTTCCCGTCATACCCGAATCGGCATGTTTTCAAGACGATCGGGAAATCTTCCAAGGCATGGAGATCGTTCTCGCTTTGAATCGAAACGTAGTTCGGACACGGGATGCCTAATGATTTTGCGAAGTCTTTTTCGATTAAACGATGTTGGGAATACCGTAAGGCTTGATGCCCTTGGGGTATTTTCGACTCATATTTCCGGATCAAGTCCGCATCCGCGTTCTCGAATTCATAGGTCACGACATCGCTCATCTTGACCAATCGATCCAACGCATTCTCATCATCATATTTCGCACAAATGAACACGTCGGCAAGAACCGCGCATGGGCAATTTTCATCCGGATCCACCACGGCGATCCGATAGCCCGACTTCTTCGCCGATATCGCCATCATCTGTCCGAGTTGTCCACCCCCGATGATCCCAATCATCGCCGGCGGATTCAATCGACTCATGGAAGGATGGCGGAGCGAACTTGTTGCGCGGATTCCGCTTGATAGTGACGAAGTTTTTCTTGAAGAAGCGGATCTTGAAGACCAATGATGCGCATCGCAGCCAAGGCCGCGTTCTTCGCACCGGCGACACCGATCGCCATGGTCATGACGGGAACCCCGGCAGGCATCTGCACGATCGACAATAAACTATCCATCCCGTTGAGCGCTTGACTCTTGATTGGGATCCCGATGACCGGCAATTCCGTCAATGAAGCGATCATACCGGGCAAATGCGCCGCCCCGCCGGCCGCCGCAATGATGACCTGAATCCCTTTTTCCTTGGCGCTTTTCGCATACAGCACCATATCCTCGGGGGTACGATGCGCACTCACCACTTTCTTTTCAAAGGATACATTGAAGTCTTCCAGGATCTTGACCGTTTCCTTGACGGTCTCGTAATCACTTACGGATCCCATGACAATCGACACTTGGATGTTTTCCATCGCTTGCTCCTTTCAAACAAAAAGACACCTAGGTCCGGTGTCTCGTACAATACAAAAAACGCTAAAAAGCACTTTTTGTTTTGTAGTCCCGTCATTAAGGTGACAGGGTAGAGACTTGCGGACCGTATTTCCGCAGTTATACAAAACGGATTGGATTGTTAAAAAACAAAAAACACAGGCGGCAATACCCCTATGTTATGTTTTTTACTGTTACTTCGTGTGATTTAAGAGCAATTTTTGATCGCATCCGACTGACCCTCCGTAACATGCACATAGTTTACCACAAGTCCTTTATAATGAAAAGGGAGCATAAAAATTTCATTCTGGGTATAATAAAGAGGGTGATTTTATGTATCGACTTTCCAAAACCGCATCCTATTCCTTAATCGTCAAGAAATCCGAGTTCATCGCGATTCTTTTCAGCGTGACCAACGAAGATGAAGTACGGGATAAAATCAAACAAGTCAGAAAAGAACACCCCAAAGCCCGGCATGTCTGCCATGGCGTCATCCTTCACGGGTCACAGACCGTCGAGCGAAGCAATGACGATGGCGAACCTTCCGGTACGGCGGGTCTTCCGATCCTTGAAATCTTGCGTAAGCGAAACATGGAAAACATCCTTGCGGTGGTCGTACGTTATTTCGGCGGGACATTGTTGGGAAGCGGCGGGTTGATCCGTGCCTATTCCCAAAGCGTATCCCTCTGTCTTGACCAAGCCGAACTTACCGAAGTAAGAAGCGTACTCAAAAGCGTCATTTCCTTTCCGATCAATTTCACCGACCCTCTTCTTAACCTCTTGAAAAACACAACGATCCTGAAGAAGGAATTCGAAGAGCGTGTCGTGTTGACCTTCGTAAGTGAAGACGACGCGTGGCTTGAACCCTGTCAAACCCTTTGTTCAGGACAATTCGAAGTATTATCACAGACGACAATCGACATCGAAGTCCCCATCAAAAAGTAAGACTCCGCAATCATCGCGGAGTCTGTTTATTCAGTGTATTCGATTCGCTCGTCTTTGACCTCATCCAAACTCACACGCGTCAACGTAAAGACCGTTCTCTCATCACTCAGGATATTCCCATCCGCTTTACTCAGTGTGAATGTAATGACATCCCCAACATTGAAATCCAATTTGAAATCATCAAACTCGACCAGACGCCCGATATCGCTATAACAGATGCCCAACTCTTGTTCGTTGATACATTCCTGATCATTAAAGTCGATCATCAGGGTAAATTCAGGGATTGTCTTCCCTCCCTCATAAATCCGTAATGCATACTTCAATCGGTTAAGGTTCTGCCCTTGCGGGTAGTATCCGTTAAACCCGACCCATACCCCGTTCATCAAGGTTAATTGACTTTTTTCTGCCGTCCCTGTAGAACTGATCGAATAGCTCGTCGGTTCCACAAACATCGTTTGATGAAGTAGATATCCATAACTACTATACGAACCGAGGCTTTGCGTTTCGACGACTCCATCCTTTTCGAGATTCACATTGACCTTAAAATCGTTTTGAGTCATCGGATAATCGAACTCCGCCCTGAAATAGCCACCGGCATCTTTCTTCAGTTCGAGGGTTTGACTGTATCCATCATTGTTTGAGATCGTGACCCCCACATCATACAGTTGGTCCGTCTTTTTGAGTAGGAACGATACTGAGTAGGTCACCTTTTCTTCCTCATGATGGATCGTTGTTTTTTCAACCGTATACTCCGCGATGATCCCGTTTTGATAGACCAGTTCATCACGCAGCTGTTGGATCAAACCGCTCACCGACAATTGGACATCCGACTGGATTCGTCCGATACTCATGTTCAGACCATTGATTTGGTTTTCCAGGTAACTTAATCGGGCTTCATACCTTCCGACGATATAGAAAAGGAAAAGCGAGAACACGATAAACCCAGAAAGCATTATCCAGGATTTCCCTTTCTTCGATTTCACTACGACAGGTACTGGATTGACTTCGACTCTCTCTTGAATCGGTGGAATCACTCTCGGTTCGAAGTTTTCGTTGACCAATTCATCCACGCTGATCCCGAAAAGTTGCGCCATCGCGACGATCTTGTCGATGTCCGGATTCGCCTGGTCGGATTCCCATTTCGAGACCGCTTGGCGGGAGACGTTCAGTTTCTCGCTCAGTTCTTCCTGGGATAAATTCAATCGTTTACGGTTCGCTAAAATCTTTTCCGATCGTTTCATACTTCCACCTCCCCCATAGTGTACAGAATCATTGTTTCACTACACTACCATCGATACCACCCACTTTGTCAACCGGTGGTTGCATTTCGCATTTCTTCCATTATATCATCATCGAATGATCCGATTTCATCCGTTTTTTCATTCTTGGCAACAAAAAAAAGACTCCCTTTCGGAAGTCTTGGTCGAATGATTCGTTTATACGCGCCAGAGTTCGCTGAACGCCATGAACGGGACTTGGTCCGCATGAAGTTTCGCATTGTGGCGTTGTTTCTTGATATTGCCTTCGTTTTCCTTCTCAAGCAAATCCTTGTTGGTCATGTATTGGACATACACGGTCTTCTTCAGCAAGTACCACTTCGAGATCGCGCTATAGATCAGATCCGAGCGTTCTTGTGTTTCTTTGCAGTGTTCGATCGTGCCGTTCTTCAGGTCTTCGGCTTTCGCTAAGACAAGTTCATTCAATGCATTGAACGAATTGTAATAGTGGCGGTCGACTTCGCGTTGCAATGCGCCGACGCGTTGGGTCTGAGCCAAAAGTTTCTTCCCGATGGAAGCGACGACTTCCGGTTGGTCGGTGTTGACCGCGACCAATTCGTTACGTGCGTTTTCCAGCATGCCGGTTTGTTCCGTCAAGCAGTAATACAGGCCTTTCGCTAAAGGATAATCGGACTTTTCGCCGTCGATGAGCAGAATCCCCATTTCCGCATCTCCCGCGGCTTTTCCGTAAACGATGTACGGCGCCTTCAAGAATCCCTTCGGCAACTTCGATGCATCTTTATAGCGGATGATTTGGTTCGAAATCACATCTTTGTTGACATCGAACGAGAGGTCGACGATGATGCGCAGGTTCGGTTCAGCCTCGAACAGATGAGCCAAGCTCGTCTTGAGGTTCCCGTCTTCCAGCGTTTCCAGATAATCTTCCAGATAACCGTTGAATTGGCATTGGTCGCCGCCTTTGCGACGATCGCTGATGTTGGATAATACGTCTACGATTGACATTGGTGTGTCCCCCTTAAGGTTCTTTTTCAACTTCCCTTTTAGCGATAAGGAATGCTTTAGTATACTGCTGATACAGGATGGGACCTGTTTCCAACAAGACGATGGCACCCATCATCAGAATCCCCCCAAGGATCGATGTCGGTCCGAAGGGTTCTTTGAGGATCAGGATGGCGCCGATCGCGCCAAACAACGCCTCCATGGTCAACAGGATCGCGGCGATCGCCGAATCCACGTGTTTTTGACCATAGGTCTGAAGGAAGAAAGCCAATCCACTACTCACGATGCCGCAATAAGCGACATAACCCCATCCTTGCGTTGGTACCGATGTCTTGAAAAAGATTGAAAAGAGAAAGGACCAAGCACTCATCGTCAGGCACTGAAGCACGGTCAGTGAGAGCGCATCGTCGTGGAACGCCGTCTTCTCCAGCATAAGGATATGCAGGGCGAAGGCGATGGCACAGCCGATCAATAACGCATCACCGAAGGACAAGGTGAAGGATCCGCGCAACGTCAGTAACGCCGTGGCAATCAACGAAAGGGTTCCGGCTATCAAGGTCGACACACCGACTTTCTTCCCCGTGAAGAGAAAGAGCAGCAAGGGTGTAAACATGACATATAAGGTAGTCAGAAAGGATGCGTTGGTTGCGGAAGACGCCTGTTGGCCGAAGGTTTGTAGAGCGAAGGCCAGAAACATCAAGCTTCCGGCAAGAATCCCGTCGCGCATTAGCAGCGGTTTCGTCCACCATTTCCGATTGAAGGAAAAGACCCCAAGGCTCACGCCGGCGATTAAACCGCGGAAACCGAGTAATAAATAAGGATGCCAACCACTGTCCAAAGCTCCTTGGACGGCGATGAATCCGATACCCCAGAGAAATGACGCCACCAATAAGGCCGTTTTCCCGTACTTCTTGTTTTTCGTCATTCGCACCTCTGAAATATCATTTATAATTATAACTGAGGTACAGGCGATGAACAACCATTCTTTTGAAAATGGAACGATAATTTTCAGTGAACCGCATGCGCAGCCCGCTTTGATTCGCAATATTCTGGAAAAGACGCCGGTATTGGCCGGAGTGCAAACGATTTCACTCGCAAACTACCTCCGCAGTCTGGAAAGTTCTGCCAAAGATCCGACCGCCTTTTTTTGTGAGACCGCACGGATCTGCGATGAAATGAAGGATGAACTGGAAGTTTTAGGCAGTATGTTGGCGTTTCCGCAGACGATCAAGGAGATCGCCGACTTCATGTTGGAACTGGATGCCTACGATGTGGATCTCGCCGGATTACCCGAAAGTACGCCCAAGGAAAGGGATGTCAAGAAATGTCTTCAACGACTTACCCAATGCGACCTTCCTGGGAATACGATACGTTCTGCTTTCGACCGACTTCTCGCACAAGCGCGCATTCGACCGATTTATCTGTCCAATTCGGATGAAGATCTACTCACAGCGAAGTATTATCGCCGCTTACTGTCCAACGGGGCGAAGCCTTTGGAATTCGCATCCCATTCACCTACCCCCATTCTACACCATGCTGTCAACTCCCGTGCCGAGGCGTTGGGGATCGCGCAGAAAATCGCGAGCGATCCGATGGATATCCACAAACAGATGGTGGTTTGTCTTGATCCTGCCACCGATCTTCCTGTCCTTAAAGCGAATTTCACTCGTTTGAACCTCCCCTTCACCGTACTTTCCGAGTCCTTTGTCTTACCCGAAGCCGAACTGTTCATACGGCTTATGAAATATAGCGAAAACCAATGCATCGAAAACTGGGTCAGTGTTCTCTCCCTTTCTTGTTTCAGCGATGTCTATCCCTTGATCAACTATATCGAGGATTTCGGGATCCCATTGAGTGCACTACTGTCACCTCTTCATCATGTGAACGACGCCATGACGGATTCGACCTTGTGGGATGGCACCCAGAAGAAGACCTATCTGCAAATGGAAGAACGGGCGGAGGAACTCCGCCGATCGACGGAGAATCTGATCAAGAAAGCGAACTTAACCAAAGACTCTTCATGGAAGGAAAAGGTCGAGACTCTCTACTCGATCTGCGTCGAACAATCGCAAGCCACGGAAGAAGGTCGACTCGCGCTTCTTCAAGTGAAGCGGGTCCTTGAGAAAGCCGTCCCGCTACTCTCCGCTCATCCCCAAGCTTCCGATCTCTTGAACTTCTTGGTCGGCGCATTGCGTTCCCGACCTAAAGCGAAAACCTCCGGGGTTTTGATCACGGACTTGGGACATTTCCATATCCCCGGGATCCAACGGATCTTCGTCATGTCCGCAAGCCAGAAGAATTATCCACAGTTGGCGACCAATAGCGGTTTATTCGACGATGTCTATCGCGAGAAGACCGGGCTTCCTTCC
Source organism: Erysipelotrichaceae bacterium (assembly GCA_041736705.1). GTDB lineage: Bacteria > Bacillota_I > Bacilli_A > Erysipelotrichales > Erysipelotrichaceae > GWE2-51-13. The sequence continues at coordinate 5,282 of JBGSTC010000030.1, read as the reverse complement.
TTGAAGGAGAGATACGAAGCCCATATGAAGCGCGTCGAGGATCTCTTCACCTGGTCGCCGGAATTGGTGTTCTCTTATGCGACCGGGAACTACGAAGGGAAAAGTAACGAGCTTTCCTTTGAAATCGAAAGTTTTTGCGAGAAACACAAAGTGAAGGCGAAACCGTGGCCTTTGGTCGAAGCAACGGGAAGATTTAAAGGTGAACCGAAGTTGAGTCAAGAGAACATGAAAGCGTTGCTTTATCCGCTCGGTGAAGTCAAAGGATCGATTTCAGCGATCGAACGTTTCTTCGAGTGTCCCTATAAATACTTCCTGGCGACGGCGCTACGTCTTCGCACCAAACCCGAGGCGAAAATCGAAACCAACATCATCGGAACCCTGATGCATGCGATTTTTGAACAAGCCATCGAGCAACATCACAAGGACTATCCCAAGATGGAGGATTCAGCGATCGCCGAATTGGCCAGACCGTATTTCTCGGACCTGCATCGCCTCTATCCCCATCGAAGCGACTACATCGAAACCTTGAAGAACCGTTTATTGACTCAAGTGCGTAAAGTGTTCGACCGGCTCGTGCAAATCGAAGCCGAAACCTTGTTCGTCCCGAGTCACACGGAAATGAAGTTCGAACGCGACCTCCAAATCCATCCGTCGATCACGCTGAAACTCGGTGGCTTTATCGACCGGGTCGATACGACCGCGGATCAACTTCGCATCATGGATTACAAGAGCAGCGGGAAAAAAATCAGTGAAAAGAAAGTCCTGACCGGTCAACAACTTCAACTGATGACCTATCTTTGGATCGCCAGCGAAGAATTGAGAAAAGAAGCGGCCGGTGCCTACTATATCTCGCTCAAGCAAGAAAATACACCCATTCAAGCGGGTAAAGTAGCATTACGACCGGTGAAAGTGGAAGAATACGATGAGGAATTCTGGCAGGAACAAGCGTGGAAAATCCACAAACTCAAGGGGTGGACGTTTGCGGATCCGAGGAATCTGGATTTCAAGGGTCGAAACATCGACAAACTGAAACTAAATAAAGACGGGAACGTCGTGACCATGGGTAAACCGTATTCGATCGAATTGGTGAAACAAGCGTTGAATGAACTCTACACCGATTTCGGGACACGGATCGCCAACGCCGACATCAGCCGCGCCTGTACGCCGGATGCCTGTACCTACTGCGATTTCGTGCGCCTGTGTCAATTCCGAGGGGAACCGCTGAACGTCAAGAATCGGACTTCCATAAAGAAACTACAGAAAGGGGATGGCGACCAATGAAACCCAGTAAAGAACAAGAACTCGCCATCCGTACCGTCGATAAGAACATCCTTGTCTGTGCCTCGGCCGGTGCCGGTAAAACGACCGTATTGATCGAACGGCTGATGAAGCGCATCGAAGAAGACCGGGTTTCAGTCAATGAGATCCTTGCGATGACCTTCACGGAAGCCGCCGCCGGGGAAATGAAACGTAGACTGTCGAAGAAACTCAATGAAAAGTATGAGAAAACGAAGGATCCTTTCCTTTACACCCAAATCACGCTCTTGGCCAATGCGAACATCTCGACGATCCACTCCTTCTGTCTATCCGTCATCCGCAACTACTCCTACGTTCTGAACCTCGACCCGAAACGGGCTTCCAACATCCTGGATGAAGCCACCGCTTCCCTCTATAAGAAAGAAGCTTTGGATCGTGTCCTGAATCGCGCCTATGCCACCCACCCCGATGCCTTCGACGAGCTACTGGAGCATTTTTCATCCCGTCCCGAAGCGGATCAGGGGGTACGCGATGCGATTACAAGTTTAGCGACGATCTTGGGGTCGAAACCCGATCCGGAAGAGTGGTTGAAATCCTCGGTCTCAAGTTATTCCGTCGAACGCTCCCTATCCACCTTAAGCGAACCTTTGCGCTCCTACTTTTTCATACATTGGCAACTCGCGATCGAAGAATTTGAAGAACGGTTCAACGAACTGAAGACTGCTTCCCTCAACGATCCGCTGACCGACGATGCCTTCCTGCTTTGCCTTCAGGTCCAAAGCACCCAAATCAACGTCGTAAAGTCGTCGATCGAAGCATATGACTATACGAAAATCCGAAAAGCCTTCTTCACAATGGCGGAGAATCTCCCAGCCACCAAAAACAAAGCCTTGGATGAAGTGAAAGAAGCACGCAAGCGCGTCGCGAAGTTCATCCAGGATAGTTTACCCAAACTCTTCGAGGAAGAATTGTGGATCGACGATTTGAACACGATGCGTCGACGGCTCTTTCGCCTGGGTGAATTAACCCGGGACTTCAAACACGAGTATGCCTCTATCAAGGAAGATCAGAACTGCATCGATTTCGACGACATGGAACATTTCGCCCTTGCGATCCTACGCGATGAGAAGTTCAAGGTAAGGGATGTCTATAAAGAACAGTTCAAGGAAATCCTGGTCGATGAATTCCAAGACTCCAACGACGTACAAGACCTCCTGGTGGAATTGATCAGTCGCGGCAACAACGTTTTCCGCGTCGGCGACATCAAGCAATCGATCTATCGTTTCCGTAATGCGAAGCCTCAGATCATGCAGGGGTTGATCCAACGCAATCACGCAAACGACCTGTTGATCTACTTGAAACAGAATTTCCGTTCGGACCAGACCATCGTCGAGTTCAATAATCTCGTGTTCGATCATGCGATGAACGTCGAAGGGATGCGCAGCGCCTACTTGGCGGAGGATGCGGTATCGATCGGATCCGATCGCCAAAACGGAGGTATCCCGGTGGAAATCCATTGGGTCGTCGATGAGGAAGAAGCAGAAGAAATCGTCGATGAGCCAAGTGAAGAAGAAAACAACGATGATCAAGACGCCGCCCCATCCCTTGAAGTCGATGAGAAACCGGGAGTGGCGCTAAAGAAAGCACGGCATATCGCGGACGACATCCTACAAAAAATCCAGAGTACGCCTTATACGAAATGGAGCGACTATGTGATCCTGGTGCGATCCCATCAGCTCAAGACCTATTTGAAAAGAGCGTTCGATGAAGTCGGCATCCCCTATTTCATCGATGTCCAATCCGGTTTCTACCAAGCCGACAGCGTTCAAGACTGCCTACAGTTCCTTCACCTTTGCCTTCACCCGGATAACGACCAATTGCTTGTCGGAACACTGCTTTCACCTTTCTTCGGATTCACTCAGGACGACATCGCAAAACTCTACCGAAACAAAGGCAAAACCGGGTTACGGGAGAGTCTGAGAACTCTCCACCCCGAGATCGACGCCCGGATCCGCGATCTCTCGATCTCGGCGACGTCTTTTCCGATGCGTCGCTTGCTTCCCCTCCTCTTCGATTTCAATCACTATTACACGGACATCTGTACCCATTCCCAACGGACCAATCTCGACCTCTTCCTCCAGAAAGCATTGAGCTTCGAGGAGAACCACGGAAGTCTTCCTAAATTTCTCGATCTGATCGAAGAAATCAAGGATGAGAAGAGTTCGGAAGCCATCCCCATTTCACTGGAAGACAACGTGGTCCGCGTCATGACCATCCATCAATCCAAGGGGCTTCAGTTCCCGGTCGTTTACTTCTGGTCATCGCTACGGCAAGATGTGCTGGATCTCAAGAATGAAATCATCAGCGATAGCGAGCTTGGGATCGGTATCCGATCGATCTTACTTCCCCAACGCTATGTCCGAAGCAATCCGATCCGGATCGCCATCGAAGCCAAAGCGGTCCAAGAGGAAATGGAAGAACAGATGCGGGTCTTGTATGTCGCACTGACCCGCCCCCAGCATTTACTGGTGATCGTCGATGCGAAGTCCAATAAAGCCTACGCGTCTTCGCTGACACGCAGTGCGATCTTCCGCCGGATCGGTTATTCCGGTTGGTTGGCGACCATCCTTTCCAACAAGACCTCCGATTTATACAAAGAGATGGAGGTGTTAGGGAAGATCAGCGAACTCTCAGCCCCCTCGGTTCCACCGAAAACGAGTGAATTCACACCCATCTTACGGACGGAAGAAGCATTCGATTACCAAACCCCTTCTAGCCAGGAACAAGTGTTCTTCCCTGACTTTACCCTGCATTACCGGGATGTCCTGGATGGAAAGGAACGCGGAACCCGTTTGCATCGCCTGATCGAACGATTACCGATGACAAGCTGGAATCCTGACTTGATTCTTTCGATCGATCCAAGCTGTACAAAGGATGAAATCGAGGCTCTGATCGCTTTCCACGACACGATCTACTATCAAAACGCGAAATCAGCGATCGTCGAGCGCGAATTCCCCTTCGCCATCCTACAGCAGAACCGTTTAGTCAACGGGGTCATTGACATGCTTGCGATCTATCCAGACAGGGTCGAACTGGTCGACTTCAAAACCGATCGTTCCGGCACCGCATCCCAATTGATCGAGCGCTATCAAGGACAACTTCGCGCCTATTTCGAGGCATTGCGTATCGTCTATCCCGAAAAAGAAGTGAAGACCTTCCTTTATAGTTTCAATCTGAGGGAAATCCTGGAGGTACACCATGAAAATCATTCGTAATGTCGTCTTCGATCTGGGGAACGTCCTGCTAAAATACGACCCCAAGGGATTCCTGGAGTCCTTGGGTTACGACCCGATCAAAGTACAGGACCTCACCCAACTCATTTTCCGCAGTCAGGAATGGCGTGCCGCCGACCAAGGCTTGCTTGGTAAGGAAGAACATACGAAGCTCTATCTTGAGAAAGCACCGCACTACGCCAAGGAGATCGAATATGTCATGGACCATTGGGTCGAAATGCCGACCCTCTTGGAAGACTCGTCGAAGATTTTTCTCGACATCGTCGAACAAGGCTATCAAGTCTATCTGCTCTCCAATTATCCTGAACAAGGGTTCATGGAGATGTGGGAAAACACCCCTTTGCTTCATCTTGCCCATGGATCCGTGATTTCCTATCAACTCAAACTCGTCAAACCGATGCCTGAAATCTACCGGCATCTTCTCGACAAGTATGGGCTGAATCCGGAAGAAACCTTGTTTCTCGATGACTTGGCGGAGAACATCGAAGGGGCGAAAGCCCTGGGGATCCATGGCATCGTCTTCAAGAACACGCACCAGGTCATCCAAGAATTGCGCGACTATGGCATCCACATCAAAAAAGAAGGCAACTATGAATAGCCCCAGGTAAAGTTTACTCATCTAAAAAGAAGAGTATCCCGAAGGTATGACTCTCGAAACTCTAGAGGGGTCATACCTTTTAGTTTGCGCTGTGGACGATCAGTATTGTAGAACAGGATAAAATCATCAATCGC
>JBGSTC010000003.1:0-46282 GCA_041736705.1 Erysipelotrichaceae bacterium | reverse complement strand
GATGCGCAAGACAAACTTATTTCGATGAATTTGACGGAAGCCGGAGTTTCCACCGAATACTACTATATTCGCAATGCACAAGATGATATCATTGGTTTGTTGGATGGAAACGGAAATCAGGTTGTCTCCTACACCTATTCGGCATGGGGTGAAGGACTCACGATCACAGGTTCGTTAGCAAGTACCGTAGGAGTGCTTAATCCTTATCGTTATCGCGGATATCGCTATGATACGGAAACTGGACTTTACTATCTCCAGAGTCGCTACTACAACCCGCAATGGGGTCGGTTTATCAATGCGGATGATGTAAGTGTGCTAGGTATATCACAAGATTCATTGATAGCACACAATCTGTTTAATTATGGATTGAGTAATCCTACTATGAATATTGATCCGTCAGGATATATGTCATTCAGACTCGGTATAGTTGGGACAATTGTCTGTGCACTTTTGAGCATCGCACTTACATTGAAATCTCTTTATGATGGACTTACTGGATTTATGGGATTGAACAAATCAAAGGATATTATCAGTAAATTAATCTTCATATATGGCGCTGGGATATTTGTAGGATTACCTACAGGATTTGCGATTTGGTTGCAAACTGTGATTTCAGATTATAGTGGAGTTATATTTGCTATTATTGTGGGTGTAAACGTTGCATTAATGACAACTTTAGGTTTGCCTGGATTTGTGACTGGATTATTTCTTAAAAGTCTCGGAGAGTTAGCTTTATTAGCAGCAGCTCCTGATATAGTCTCCGCGTTTAAAATGCTTAAGGCAGCATACAATGGAAAATCTTACAAACTCGAGATAGGATGGTGGAAATGGAGATATTTACCTGTTTGATTCAGATTGTAATACTCGATTTACTAATACTTTTGGAAGTGTTTCTTATACTCAAACATTACTTTATTTTTCATAATGGAATTACCCATCCAGATCAGCAGAAGGCTAGGAATCGCGCATACAATAGCATGGTTTTTGTATCGGAGCCGAGTGAATTTTTCGGAACACTAATACTAATATATTTTTATCAGAGAGATATTTCGAACTTTTTCGTGGATGGAGTTTCGATCATTGTTTTCCTTGGAGTTTTAATATCGTCAATTGTTTATCGAGAGGTTTACATCATGCGTCAAGTTAAGAATGATGTCAATAGACTTTATTTTGGCCATACTGCTGTTGTCAGAGACGGTTCGAAAGCTCTCTTCATGAGTATGCTGACTAATTTAACTTTGCAGACATATGTTTATTTGTCTCGAATATCACTAGTCGCGGCGATGACTGCATTTGTATTTTCAACCTTTGCCTTTATCATAATGATTCCAAAACTGTGTCAGTTTGTCAAGGATCGACCTTATCCCGAATTGAATATAAATCGCAGGTTTAAATGGCTTGATTAAACTCAAATAGATAATTTACTTCGTTTGTTAAGTTCATGATCAATCAGGTGAAAGGCAAATTTGATAATATTTTGCTTTAGCATGAAGATCTGTGAAATCAACTTTACTATGTATTTTGGCACTTCTTGGAGCGGTTAGCATTTAAACATGACCATACATTTGGCCATACAAAATGTTAAAAATAGGAAAAACACTGCATCGAAATGAACGAATATGCATTGAAATGAGGCTTTTGGAGAAATGGGAATGGTATAAATCAATTCCTGTTATCGACACCATGTTTAAACAATGCATTATAGAGGCTGATAATTAACTTTTGATCTACACTTGGTAGATCAAACACTCTGTCGTAGAAGTGAGTCATGTACTCGAATGAATGGCGATAACGATGGTTTCCATAATCGAGTTGATTAAGGGAACGCATATGTTATCGCTCTTTAGTTTACTGGTCTGTTTCCCAAATTGAGAAAAGGAGATAGCGAGTTTTGTAACTACTTTGATTTGAGTTCATTACGACTCAATTTGGTGGATATCGTGATACTCGGCTCACCTCCACCAACTTTACCCCATACCATGTGCCCCGAAATCCCTCAATTCGGTTTTTTCTATTTCTAACTGATTCATAAATCTTCTAAATGATTTCATGGTCCTAAGAGACAATAAATGCATACAAGAGCAGTTCCAACTATCAATTTCCTATACTTGAATTCATTACTGCAAATTTGTATATACAAGTAACATAAAAATCATTGATTTGATCGACGGAGGGGCGTATAATTCAAGGGTAAACACAAAGCGAGGGAATCCGATGATCGAACGTGTACTCCGTAAAAATGAACAAAACGTGGCGGTGGCTGCTAAAGAACCGCTCTATTTAAGCGATCTTGAACAATTGGAACTGATGGTTCGCTATACCCAGACGCATGCGTCGTATCGGGAAAACCAGAAGTTCGAACGTGAAATGGCATGCTTGCGCGTGCTTTTTCCGCGTGTCTTCCGTCCGATGTACGAGGATGACTTAATCGTCGGAAGGTATGACTCCTTGCCGATCGGGTTTGGCAGCGTAACGTCCGTCGGTGCGCCGGGACATTACTGCCGCTTCGACCAAGTCGAAAAAATGAAGAAGAGATTTAAGGGTGAAAAAGACGATGTCTTGAACGAACTGATGGAATATTGGAAAATCCATGACACGCGGGAAGTTTTTTATCGCGACAACCTGGTGGAAAATGTTTCCGGACGGTTCGTCGATGTCCTTTATCCGATGATCGTCACCGCCCGCTTTAGTGGGATGTATCTCGATTATAACCTCTTGCTTGACCATGGCATCGATGGACTGAAGGAAGTTATTTCGTTGAAGAAACGTGATCTTCCGGCTTCGTCGACTCTTTATGACGCGATGATCGATGCCTTGAAACTATTGAGCGAAACGATCCATCATCATATCCAGGAAGTCGAAGTCAAACTCATCAATCAACAACTCTCCCCCAAACGTCGTCGTCATATGGAACGACTATTAACGGCATTGAAGCAGATCGAACACGGGAAACCCAATTCGATGATCTCGGCCATGCAATTGGCATGGCTGTATTCCTCATTGACCGGTGTCGTCAATTTCGGTCGGATGGATGATTATCTCGGGGATTATCTGGTTGCCGATTTAAAGAGCGGAAAATTGAGCGAACAAGATGCAATCGACCTGATCGAATCGCAATGGCGTTTGATCGAAGTCAAACGCACCAACGTCAATGGACGGGTCATCGTCGGTGGGAAAGGCCGTCGCAACGAAGAGAACGCGGATGTTTTCTGTAAGCTCGCGATCGAAGCGACCAAACGCGCCCAACTCGTCGAACCGCAGTTCACCCTTCGTTTCTACGAGGGTATGGACCCCGAAATCATGGACAAGGCGTTGGAAAGCATCGCGACCGGGGTGACCTATCCGATCCTCTATAACGACGATGTCAACGTCCCCTCCGTGATGAATACCATGCATGTGGATGAAAAGACGGCGGAGAACTATGTCCCCTTCGGGTGCGGCGAATTCGTCCTCTCGGGCATGGGGGTCGGTACACCCAATGTCTGTGTCAACCTCTTGAAATCATTGACCATCTTGTTGAATGACGGGGTGGATACCTGGGATTTCAAGCCAAGAACCGGATCCCATTCTACGAAACCCATGAAAGACATCGAGAGCTTCGATGAACTTTTCGACGAATATAAGAAACTCTTATCCTACTATATCCAAATCGGTTCAGTCGCCCATGCGAATTCCTACCGTACGATGAACCAGGCGGTCGGTTTCATCTATACCAGCATTCTGACCCATGATTGCATCGGAAGAGGGAAGTCCGTCTTAGACGGCGGAGTTCGCCATTTGGGTGGAACCAACGAAATGTATGGCAACATGAACGCCGCGGATTCCCTGATGGCGATCAAGCAATTGGTTTTCGATGAAAAGAAACTCACGATGGCCCAACTGCAAGACGTGCTGAGAAAAGATTTCGACGGGTATGAAGAAATCAAAGAATGGATGCTGGAAGCACCTAAATTCGGCAACGACTTGGAAGAAGTCGATAAGATTGCGGCCGAGCTCCATGAATTCACCTGCAACGAAGTGGCGGCGCAAGCAACGAAGGTCGGATTGGACAGCTGGTTGGTCGTCGTCATCAATAACCAAGTGAATACGGAATGGGGAAGGGCGACCGGAAGTTCCCCCGACGGACGGATCGCCGGGATGTATATGTCCAATGCGAACAACCCGCAAAGCGGGGCGGATGTCAACGGACCCACGGCGATGTTGAATTCGCTGGCGAAAATACGTGCCGACCTCAGTGCCGGTACCGTTCAGAACATCAAGTTCTCCCGCCGCATGTTTACGATGGAACGCGAAAAAGTCAAAGCCCTCTTCACGACCTACTTCAGAAAAGGCGGACCGCAACTCATGGTCAACATCGTCAATCAGGAAGAACTCACCGACGCCTATCACCATCCCGAACGTCATCGCGACCTGATCGTCCGTGTCGGCGGGTTTAGCGCACGCTATGTCAACCTCGACCGGGATGTCCAGAAGGAAATCCTGGAAAGGAAATGCAATGAATAAAGGTTTGGTTTTCGACATCCAACGCTTCAGCGTCAACGACGGTCCCGGCATCCGGACGACCGTCTTCTTTAAAGGCTGCGGTCTGCGTTGCCGTTGGTGTCATAATCCCGAATCGATCGCATCCTATATCCAACTTAGCTATGATGAATCAAAATGCAACGGTTGCGGAAAATGCGTCGAATTCGTACAGGGTAATGGAATCACGCTTGAAAATGGCAAAGCCGTCGTCGACATGGAAATCCATGACCAAAACCTCGCATTGATCGATGTTTGTCCCAAAAAAGCCTTCGGTCGGTTCGGGGATGAAATTACCGTGGAAGACTTGGTCGGTGAAGTGATGAAAGACAAGGATTATTACGAGACTTCACATGGAGGAGTCACGTTCTCCGGCGGGGAGGCCCTCAATCAATGGCCGTTCATCCAGGAATGTGCCGTCGAACTGAAGAAGAGAAACATCCATCTGACCTTGGATGTTTCCGGGAACGACCCGGCGAAACTCATCGGTCAAACGACGGATTGGATCGACCTTTATCTTGTGGACTATAAACTCAGCGACGATTCGAAGTATGAAAAATATGTGGGACGGAAATTCGATCCAAGGATCATGCTGGATACGTTGATGGGGGCGAAGAAAGACGTGGTGCTTCGTTGTGTGTTAATTCCTGGAATCAACGACACGGAGGATCATTTCAAGCAAATCGCGCTACTTCAAGAAACCTATTCGAACATCACTCAGATCGATCTGCTTCCGTATCATAAACTACGCAAGAAACAAGTGTTCCATCTGGTGAACGAGCGCGAATTCTATGAAGTCGCGGATGAACACGTTAGGAAATACTGGAGAGAAGAAATCAAGAAAAACAAGATCAAGAACGTTGTTCTTGAAAACGAGCGGATCAGCTAGATCCGCTTTATTTATTTCAAAACAACAAGTAGAATGAAATTCAAGACTTCTTAATCAATAACTAGTTATAATAGAATAAATAAATTAACTTACATTGGTGTCTTTTAAGGGGGGAATCCACATGAGCAAAATCACTGTTTATGAACTCAGTCATTGGAACAAAACGGAAAATGATGTCATCGAGAAGCTCGCTGGTGATGGAAAATTACTTGGTTTCTACTCATCACGAAAGAAATGCAAGGATATTCAAAAATTCTATAATCGATTGCCAGGATTTTCGCAGAAACCCGACGGTTATGAAATTAGGAGATGGATGGTAAAAGATGCTGAGGATCAACTCGATCATGTGTTTTTCCTGGAACATGAGTATAGTGATGAGAGATTCGATTACTATACGCAGATAGGTGTCTATGCCCTAGAAAGTTCAGCTGAGTTTATGCGAGATCAACTGATCTCGAAGAAAAACTCGAAGTACAAGGGAAAAGAGGATGGCTTTACAATCTCAAAATGTATCCTAGATCATTGTGAATGGAGTGAAGGATACAATGATTTTAGCGATTAAATATTGTTATCTATTTCATTAAAATAAATGGCTTTGTTGGAGCGAAGTAGTATTCGAATTTGAAACATTTAAAGATAATCGAATCATTCTTTCTTACGACAAGAGTTTTTTCGTCATCCAACGGAAGATTATGACACCCTTGTCATGTATTTTGCTTGACAGGTAAATCCATAGGAGTATACTGGATATGACAATGGTGTCATAAAGGAGTGGGAACATGGTCACATCGACCTTTCAGCGCTTGGACGAAGAGAAGAAGAAACGGTTGATGGATGCGCTGATCCACGAGTTTAGCGAACATACTTTCAGCGAGGCATCGATCAATCGGATTGTGAAGGATGCGAACATCTCAAGGGGAAGTTTCTATCAATACTTCACCGACAAAGAAGATTGTTACCTGTATCTTCTTCAAGTGATCGCCCAGGAGAAGTACATCCTTTTCCAAGGGGTCGTCCAACAAACCCCCCACGATAGCGTGTATGACGAATATCTGGGGATGTTGGACCGTTCGATCCTTTGGATGAAAGAGAAACCCGACTACTATAAGATCGGAGCGCTGATGGATCTGGACAACAGCGATTTCATCCGCAATATGACCAAGTTGAACCCACAGATGATGGAATACTTCCACAATTTGATCCGTCGCGATCAAGAGCGGGGCATCATCCGGAAGGACATCGATCCGGTGACCCTCAGCGAGATGTTGTTTAGTATCACAAGATCGATGTTGACGGAGCATTTCTACAAGCAGGATTTTACCGGCATGATCGAAAAGGCAAAACTGATCTTCGCGATCATCCAGACCGGAACCCGACCCAAGGAGAACAACCATGTTTAAAGTGAACGATCTCGTCTTCAAGTACCCCAAGAACAGTGAACCGACCCTCAAGGGACTGACCTTTGAAATCGCGAAGGGTGAAATCTTCGGATTCCTGGGACCCAGCGGGGCGGGGAAGACCACCACGCAGAAACTTTTGGTTAAGTTGTTGCCATATCATCAGGGACAAATCTTCTTCGACGGAAAGGAACTGCATTCCTTCGACGACTCGTTCTACGAGGATATCGGGGTGTGTTTCGAAATGCCGATTTCCTTCTCCAAACTGACCGCCATGGAAAACCTGCAGTTCTTCCAGAAGTTATACAAGAACCATGCGGAAATCCAACCGTTGATGGAACGACTGGGACTTTGGGAAGACCGGGATAAACTGGTCGGCGAATACTCCAAGGGCATGAAGATCCGTTTGAATCTGGTCAGGGCGTTATTAAACAAGCCCAAGATGTTGTTTCTGGATGAACCGACCAACGGGTTGGACCCCAAGAACGCACGTATCGTCAAAGAAATCATCCGCGAGTTCGCCCATGAAGGAGGCACCGTGTTTTTGACCTCCCACATCATGGGCGATGTCGACGAACTCTGCGATCGCGTCGCGTTCATCGCCGAGGGGAAACTGACCGAAATCGATTCGCCGCGGAATTTGAAAATCAAATACGGACAACGTACCGTCACCTTGGAATACAAGGAAAACGGGGACGTCGTCAGCACGACCTATCCGATAGATGCGATCAAGAACGATGAATTCGCGGAAGTACTGAAAACCAAGGACATTGAAACCATCCATAGCGGGGAAACGACCTTGGAAGAAATCTTCATCCAAGTCACCGGGGTTAAACTCCATGGCGAAGATTAAGCACTTGGTCGGGGGTGAATTCACCCGCCTCAATAAATACAACCTCTTCATCGCATCCGTCGTGGTCGCTTTGATCTGGGTGGCCGTAGGGTATTTCCTGAGCGTCGAGGAGTTCAAGGCGTTTCTGCCGTTTGTCTTCTTGATGGAAGCCTCGGCGATGACGGCGATCCTGGTCGGCGCGGAGATGTTCTATGAGAAAAAGGAACACACCATCAGTTCGATGTTGATCTCTCCCATGACGGAGACGGAATACATCACGTCGAAGATCCTGGCGAACATTCTGAATGTTTTGATCATCTTCGTCATCATCGGCGCATCGATGTATTTCCTCAAGGATTTCCTCTTCGCGTATCATTGGCTTGTTCTCAGCGTCTCGATCGTCACCGCGTTCTATGTCTTGATCGGCATCGTCCTGAGTTATCTCTCCAAAGACTTCACTGCCTTATTGATGAACTACTTCGTGATGATGGTGATCCTTGTCATCCCGAGTATGCTGGTGATGATCGGCGTCTTCGCCCCGGAAGTCAAGGACATCCTCTTCTGGTCGCCGACGGAAGCGACGCTTCGCATGATGAGTGCTTCGTTTGCGTCGACCGTCGACCTGAAGCAATTCGCCTTGGATTTCGCCTACATCGCGATCCTATCCTACCTTCTTTTCCGATTCGTGGTCCTACCGCGCTTTAAGTCCTATGCGACGCGCGACTTGGGGGTGTAACCATGTCCTTGCGACTCTTGAAATTCGAAATCAAAAACCTGCTTCGCGACCGGATGACCTTCATGCTGCTGGCGGTTCCGTTACTGGTCGGATGGTTGGGGAAATACCTCATCGAAAACGACACCTTCAACAATCCGATCGCTTCCAATATGATCATCATCGCCTTGACGCTGATTTCCGGTGTCATGTTCGGTTCCATGGCGGGGTTCTCGATCCTGGATGACCGCGACGACCATGTCTTCGTATCCATCCAGATTTCCCCTTTGTCCATCCGTTATTATGTGTGGATGAAAGTGATCTTCGTCTATGTCCTAAGCGTGGTTTCCAGCCTGATCATCTTCGCGATGGTCGGGGGCATGGAGATGCAGTGGTGGCAGTTGATCCTGATCGCCCTCCTCAACGGGTTTCAAGCCCCGACCAACGCCTTTCTGGTCAACGCCTTCGCAAGCAATAAAGTCGAGGGGTTCGTCGCCATGAAAGCCACCGGCTTCCTCATGATCTTCCCGATCATCGCTTTCCTTTTCGTGGATTGGAAAGAATGGATCTTCGCGATCGCCCCGGCGTTCTGGGGGGCCAAAGCCGTCCAGACGCTCTTGTACGCACCGTTGATCGACGCCGGTTCGATCGTCATGCATCTTCCGTTTCTCGGGTATCTTGCCATCGGTTTCGTCTATAATCTCTTACTCACAGCCATGATGTACAACGTTTTCAAACGTAAATACATGCAATAAAGGGAGGCAACTATGAACACCTGGTCGATCGTATTCTTCATCTTGGGCGCCTTGTATCTCGTCGCGTATTTCGTGGAGATCCCGTTCTTCTACGAAGGCAACCCCAAAACCAAATTCATGATTCAGAAGTTGGGTAAAAAGAATTACAAGCTGGTATTGCTTGTATTCGCGGTCATCTTCCTCGTCGTCGCATTTCTTCTAAAGTAAAAACGAACCGGCACATGCGTGCCGGTTTCGTTTATTTCGTGAATTCCTTCTTCATCGTATAGACCAATACAAGATAACACACCGTCTTGGGGATCATCAATAAACCGACCCAGGAAGCCGAAGAGGCGAATAGAACCACGGGAATATAGAAGAGGTAGGAGAGGAAGACCAACAGGGCTTGCAAGCCCGAGGTTTTATCGTTTGAATTGCGGTAATGAAGGAAAAGGATCCCCATGATCAAGATGCCAAGCATCACGAAGGGGACATTGCGCAGCACCCCGAACAAAAGGGAAGGGTTCTCCGTGATCCACCCGTTTTGGGGAAGAAGGATCAAGAGGAATCGCGTGATCGCCAAGACCCAGACCAAACGGTCGATCGGTTTGCTTTCACAGCACAGTTTTTCATTACGCAAGGTCAAGTAGAAATAAATGTAAAAGACGGTCATGGTGACGGAGGTGACCAGTTTCCCGAAGCCCAGCATCACCGTGTAGTCCAAGGGTGTATCGCTGTTGAGCGCCAGGATGCGGGGGATCAGATGGAATGCATCGCCGAATCCCAGGAAGAACGCCATGTCCGCATAGGTACGTCCCAAGGTTTTCGGTTGACTGCGCTTGTACATCCAATACGACCAATAGAAGATCAGAATCAAGTAGACGACCGAGAAGACCGGTTCGAAGATTTTTTGCATCTTTTTTCCTCCTAGTACTAGGTATATTGTGGCAGAAAGTCGCTTCCTGTCAAGCAAAGAATCATGCGCACCATATCCCGAGTTTCGGCATTTCTTACCGAAGTCCCTCCAAGCCCTTGCCTGGATCGATCCAATCTGCCACAATGAATGAATCGACAGGAGGGGTAGCATGATTCAAAGTCTCATCGTTTCGTTCACGGTCGTCGCGCCTCTTTGTCTGCTGGTGTTATTGGGAATGTCGTTGCGCAAGATCGGACTGATCCCCGCGATCGCATGGGGATCGATCAATAAACTGGTTTTCAATCTTTTTTTACCCGCCCTTCTTTTCACCAATGTCATCCAATCCGACCTTCGTTCCACCTTCGACCCCGTGTTGATCCTGTTTTGTTTCTTGGGGGTTCTGACGGTGATTCTCGTTTCCATGGTGAGTGTAAAGAAGTTTTGCGTCGACCCCAGACGCCAGGCGGTCATCGTCCAAGGTATCTTCCGTTCGAACTTCGCGCTCTTTGGCATCCCGGTCGTCGCCGCCCTGTATACGGACATGAGCATCATGACGCTTCTCATCGGCACCTTGGTGCCGATCATCAATATCGCCGCGGTTTTGGTGTTGGACCATTACCGTCATCGTAAAACCAACCTCAAAGCGACCCTGACCACGGTCTTCACCAATCCCTTGATCCTGGCGACCCTGTCGGGCTTGTTGGTTTATCTGCTACGGATTCCGGTTCCTTCGTTCATGGTCAAAACCTTGACGGAACTCGCCAAAGTCGCCAGTCCCTTGGCCTTGGTCACCTTAGGCGCGATGTTTGAATTCTCATCCCTCAAATCCAACGCGAAAGCGATCCTTTCGGTCGTTGTGTGCCGATTGGTCTTGGTCCCGCTTCCATTGATCCTCATCGCATTATCGCTGGGGTATCGCGATGTCGCTTTGGTGTCGATCCTCGCCCTCTTCGCCTCGCCGACCGCCGTCTCTTCGTTCTCGATGGCCATCGCGATGGACGCCGACCATGAACTGGCGGCCCAGATCATCATGGCCTCGACCTTGTTGGCGATGGTGACCATCTTCATCTGGTTAACGCTCTTCGCCCAACTCAATGTCCTCTGACGGTAAAATATTCCATTCATTTTCATAAATATCGATTTATCCTGAACACCGATTCCGAATTCGGGTCCGCATCTTGCGGACCTTTCTTCATCTGTCATACTAAAGTCGGAGGATTACCATGACAAACACATTACCTAAGAACTTTCTATGGGGCGGAGCCATCGCCGCCAACCAAGCCGAAGGCGCTTACTTGGCCGACGGAAAAGGCTTGGACATCGCTTCGTACTGCGCGGAAGGACTTCGCCACGGATTCGAACTGAAACCGACCGAAGGGAAGTTTTATCCGTATCAGGAAGCCATCGATTTCTACCACCGTTATCAAGAAGACTTGGCATTGATGCAGGAGATGGGGTTCAACGTTTTCCGTACCTCGATCGCCTGGGCTCGCATCTTTCCTTTGGGCGACGAACTCGAACCCAACGAAGCCGGATTAAAGTTCTACGACGATCTTTTCGACGAAATGATCGCACGGGGCATGCAACCGCTGATTACGCTGAGCCACTACGAAACGCCCTTGCATTTGGTCGAGAAGTACGGGAGCTGGCGTTCACGCGAACTGATCGGCTTCTTCGTCCGTTATTGCGAAGTCGTCTTCGAACGCTATAAGCATAAAGTGAAACTCTGGATGACGTTCAACGAAATCAATAATATGCGTCGCATCCCGGGCGGAGCCGGCGGGATTCTCCTGCAAGAAGGCGAATCGTTCTGGCAGACCATCTACCAAGCCTCCCACCATATGTTCGTCGCTTCCAGTTTGGCGATGAAGCGTTGCCACGAAATCATCCCCGATGCGAAAATCGGTTCGATGTTCTCTTTAAGCAACGTCTATCCGGCCACCTGTAAACCCGATGATGTCATGTCGACGGTCGGCGTACGACGCGAGTCCTTGTTGTTCGTGGATGTGATGGTCCGCGGAAAATACCCGGCGTATGCATCGCGCATGTTTGAAACCAAAGGCGTCCGTCTTGAAATGTTGCCGGGCGACGAGGAAATCATCGCCGCGTATACTTCCGACTATATCGCCTTCAGCTACTATCGTTCGACCACCCATGAACACGGCTTGGCCCAAAACGCCGACACCGGCGGGGAAACGGGCAAAGACAACCCGTATCTTGAAACCACCCCGTGGGGATGGCAGATCGACCCGGTCGGTTTGCGCTATACCCTCAACGAACTCTACGACCGTTATCAAGTCCCGCTCTTCATCGTCGAGAACGGCTTGGGGACCTTCGACAAAGTGGAAGAAGACGGATCCATCCACGATCCTTACCGCATCTCCTACCTGCGCGACCATCTTGAACAGATGAAGGAAGCGGTGAAGGACGGCGTCGACCTGATGGGCTACACCTATTGGGGTCCGATGGACATCGTCAGCGCCGGTACCGCCGAAATGGAGAAACGCTATGGTTTCGTCTACGTCGACAAAGACAACGAAGGAAACGGGACACTGAAACGGATCAAGAAGGATTCGTTTGATTGGTACAAGAAAGTCATCGCAACCAACGGAGAAGACTTGAAATAGTGAAATGAACCGCCGGCAGAAATGTCGACGGTTTTCTATATTTGCGTAGAAATACATTGAATGTATATGATATAACATATATAGTTTAGTGTTCAGAAACAACATTACTGGATGTTTCACAGAAAGGGGATCATCAAAAATGGATGATTTTAGAAAAGATATTCAACGATTGTTGAAGGATGATGAATTCAGGAAAGAATATGAGTCACTTGAAACAGAATATTCGATCATCCAAGCGATCATCGACGCACGGAAAAGTGAAGGCTTGACCCAAAAAGGCTTATCGATGCTAACGGGTGTGACACAGGCGGACATCAGTAAACTTGAGAGAGGCATCGGGAATCCATCCCTAAAGACATTACAAAGGATCGCTGATGGATTGGGGATGAAACTGAAGTTGATCCTTGAACCGAAGTCCTTAACATCGCCGAAACCGTGATTTTGACAGGTCATGGTATAATAAAACTAAGGTAGGTGATTCAAATGAAGAAAATCTTGCAGTTTCTAAAAACGTTTAGGTTATTGATTCTTATCGCTTTCTTGATCATTGTCGGGGTTTTCGCCCTGAATTTCTCGAAGAATTTTCAATTTGTAAGAAAGTCCGAGATCGGGGTTTCCGCCGTATTGGAGAAAATCAAGCAGATTTCGCAGTTGGATACGGTCGAAATGTACTTCAACGAGATCCTCGATTATCGTGAAGCGATTACGATCAACGACTTCGAAGTGCCGTTCACCGAGAAATCATTCATCTTCGTGGTCAAGGCGAGGGTGCAGTCGGGCATCGATTTGGCGGCACTCACCGAAGACGACATACAAATTGCGGATAAAAAGATTACGTTGTCGCTGGATAAAGCGAAAATCACCGCGAAGGAAATCCTGGAATACCGGGCGTATGCGGAGAAAGACGGATTTTTGAATCCTGTGACCAACGAAGATACGCTGAATACGCTCAATGAATTCCTGCTTCGGCTTGAGAAGCAAGCCGAGGACAACGGGATTCTGGAAAAAGCGGAGGAAAACGCGAAACTTGCGTTGGAAGGCTTTCTGAGTCTGATCGGGTATGAGGAAGTCGTCATTACCTTTGAGGAATAGAAAAGTACGTCGGTAAAGGACTCCGACAGCTGAATCATTCAACTCTTGACTCTTATCCTTCATTGTTTATTGGACGTTTCGTCCTTCTTACGTACCTAAAACAGAGGCGTAAATCGATGGATTCATACAAAACTCTGTCGGTTTAGTACGAATTGTGGTTAAATGAGAATGTAATGGAGGAATGAAATGTTACTCACCAATCAACTGAAAAACAAGAATCTATTCAGTACGTCCGAGGAGTCGATCGTTCAATACATCAATGACCATCCGAAAGAAGCTGTTGCGATGAACATCATCGAACTGGCGGCGGCGGCTTACTCCTCCCCGTCGACGATCGTCCGGATGTGCAAGAAACTGGGAATGTCCGGGTTTTCCGAATTCAAGTTGAAACTGGCTTCGGAAATCAATTCGTTCATCCTCAACGAGAAGCGGATCGAATTGGATGTCCCGCTTGAAAAGGGGATGGATCAGAGACAGGTCGCCCAGGCGTTCATCAATCTTCATTTCCAAGCCTTGACGGATACGTTCAATGCGTTGGATTACGAGAAACTGACCCAGGCGGCACGGATGATGATGGCGGCCGACAGCGTATCGTTCTTCGGGAAAGGACCGTCGCTGTTGATCGCGGAAGATTTCCAATATAAATTACTGCGTTTGGGGTTTTCCTCCGTCTGTGAGGCGCTGGAAGGCTTCCAGGGCGCATCCGTGCGACCCAACAAGCTGAAACGCGTCGCGGTCTTCATCTCGCACTACGCCAACAGTATCGACGTCCAGGAACGCATGAACGAACTGCGTCATTATAAGATCCCGATCATCCTGATTTGCGCCAACAGTTATTCGCCGTATCAGAAACTGGCCAACCTGTGCATCAACATCGATAACGAAGAGTCCAGGATCAAGCTGGGATCGTTCTCCTCGCGGACCTCGATGCAGCTGGTCTGCGATATCCTTTACGGATTGATCTTCGAGTCGAACTATGAAAAAAACCTGGCTTGTCTTGTGGAATACGAGACTTACCGCAACAGTATCCGATCCCAATCGAAGTAGCCGCGAAAAATCGCGGCTTTTTTTTCACTTTCCCTCTTTACATTCCATAAAAGGTAATGTATTATCTTAATAGGTAATACATTACATATAAATTATTACCTCAAGGAGCACACATGCGAAACCTGGATCATATGAATGACGATATCTTCCTCTTCGGCGCCCTGTTCATGGTCGCCAACAAGATCGATACATTATTGGAAAGGGAACTCAACCGATATGGCGTGACGTCGCGTCAGTGGTTTCTCTCGATTTGCACGGCGTCGTTGTTCGAAAAACCACCGACCCTGAAAGAATTGGCGAATGTGAGCGGGACATCCCACCAGAACGTCAAACAGGTCGCACTGAAGCTACAGGAAAAAGGTTTGATGTCGCTCACCAAAGACAAACACGATGCACGCGTCACCCGGGTCCAGCTGACTCCGGAAAGCGTCGGCTTCTGGGCTAAGACCGAAGGGGATTCCAATCGATTCCTCGGCGATCTCTACCGCGGTATCACGGAAGAGGAATTCGCAGCTGCGCGCACCGTCATCGAGAAACTCATGAACAACCTACAACACATGGAAGAAGGGGAAAAAGAATGAAAAAGGGATTGAAAATCATCGGAGTCGTTTTAGGAAGTTTAATCGTCATCGCACTCGTCGTCGGCTTCATCTTCACCAACGGCCTGAAAGAAGGCGCGAACGTCTCCGTCGGGTCGATCGACCTTTCGCAGACCCCGGATGGAGCGTATGAAGGGAAATACGCACTCAACCGATGGAAGAACACATTGATCGTCCATGTCGAAAACCATCGGATCGTAAGCATCGACGTTGAAAAAGACGTGATGATTCAATTGGACACGGTGACGCAGGGCGTGATCGACGAAGTGCTTGCGAAGCAGTCGTTGGAGATCGATATCCAAGCCGGTGCGACCGTGACGACCAAAGCCTATCTCAAAGCCATCGAAGATGCGCTGGATGGAGAATGACATGAAAACCTTGATCCTGTACACCACCACCTACGGGTATACGCAGGAAATCGTCGATGAAATGAAGAAACGGATTCCCGATGCGACGGTAATCAACCTGCAGAAAACGACGGATATGAATCTCGAAGCGTATGATTCCGTTATCTTGGGAGGCGCGATCTATGTCGGGAAAGTACACAAGAACCTGATCGAATTCGCGAAAACCCATGAAAGCGAATTACTGAAGAAAGAAGTCCGGCTCTTCCTCTGCTGTGCCTTCGAAGCCAATTTCAACGAGGAAATCAAAACCAATTTTCCTTCTAGTCTTGTTGAACATGCTTCTTCCATCGAGAATTTCGGTGGGAAACTGCAGGTTGAAAAGATGAACTTCGCCCACAAGATGATGGTGAAGATGATCTCCAAAACACCGGAAGGATCCAAACCAATCTTGACCCATCCCGAACGGATCGAGACCTTCCTACGCTAAAAAGCAAGAATCCAAGCGATTCTTGCTTTTTATTATTCGATGTCGATCATCGCTTTGGAATGAATCTTGATCTTGTTTTGGTCGTTGTCGGTCGCAATCAACGATCCGTCAGGGTCGATGTCCGTGACGGTCGCCACGACCGTGTCTTCCTTTTGTTTCACCACACAAGGCAATCCGAGCTGATAGAGCACGGCTTTATAGTTGACGAGCAGGGTTTCATCGTCCAGTGCCAATACGCCGTCCAGCGCATCCAACACCTTCAGTAAGAGGGCAAGAGGTTCGTGGCGTTGCTTCACCTGTTGGATCAAGGAGGTCGCGGGCATGCGTAGATCCTGGGGGAACTGGGTCTGATTCACGTTGACCCCGATCCCGACGACGCAGGTTCTTCCGCTGGTTTCGATCAGGATCCCCGCGATCTTGCGATGGTCCACCAGGATGTCGTTGGGCCATTTGATTTGGGGAGTAAGACCGTATTCACGCAAGGCGAAGACGATCGCCAAGGCGATCCGATGGCTAAACAGGGGGGAAGAAACGAAGGATTCGTCCTTATACAAGATCGAGAACAGCAGGTTCTCATCGCGGTCGGAACTCCATTTCCGACCTTGCGTCCCTTTGCCTTGGGTCTGATACGCAGCCATCACGACGCTGCCGCTGCGCAGTTCTTCCTGTGCCCTGAAACAGTAATCGTTGGTCGAGTCGAGGACGTCGAATCGTCGGATTTCATGGGCGAATGGGGTACTCATGAAGGAACCTCCTTTGTGAAGATTGCATGAAACCTAAGAATGTAAGCCATTACAGTGCATGAAATAGCGTTAATCGTATTTACTTTTAAAATCAAAGTATTATAATGACACTGTTTTACCATAGGAGGGAAAACAACATGATTCTCGAAAAAGTAAAAGCAGTGATCGCCGAAAACCTCAACGTTGACGTAAATAGTGTAGCACTTGAATCCCAGTTAAAGCAAGACTTGGGCGCCGATTCCTTGGATGCGGTCGAATTGACCATCGCGCTGGAAGACGCCTTCGACATCAAGGTCGACGACGAAGCCGCGGCGAAATTCATCACCGTGCAGGACATCGTCACCTACATCGAAAGCCTGAAGTAGGCACGACCATGAATATCGACAAGATCCAAGCGCTGATGGCGCTCTTGAAGACCAGCGATATTCAGGAACTGAGACTGGAAGACGAAGACGGCACGATCGAATTGAAGCGAGGCGCCGGACACACAATCGTGCATCCTTCATACGCTGAAGCGAGCCGGGTTGTTAGTGAGCCGGCGCCTCTTCCGTGTACGCAAGGGACGCTTGTGAAAGCCCCGCTGGTCGCCACGTACTACAGTCGCAAGTCCCCGAGCACGCCGCCTTTCGTGGGCGTCGGAGATAAAGTCAAGGTCAACCAGGCGCTCTGTATCCTGGAAGCCATGAAAGTCATGAACGAAGTCAAGAGCCCGGTAAGCGGAACGATCGTCAAGGTCGCACGCAACGACGGGGATTTGGTCGCGTTCGACGATGTCCTCTTCGAAATCGAGGAAGACCATGTTTAAACGCGTCTGCATCGCCAATCGCGGGGAAATCGCCGTCCGGATCATCCGGGCCTGCAAGGAACTCGGCATCGAAACCGTGGCGATCTACTCCAGCGCCGATGCGGAAGCCCTGCATACCCAGCTGGCGTCCTATGCGGTGTGCGTCGGGGGACCGAAAAGCAGCGAGAGCTATCTCAACGTCTCCAACATCCTCAGCGCCGCCCTATATTATCATTGCGACGCCATCCATCCGGGATTCGGGTTTCTCAGCGAGAACGCAAGTTTCGCCCGCATGGTCGAACAATGCGGGATGGTGTTCATCGGACCCAGCGCGGATGTCATGGAGAAGATGGGGGATAAAGCCCAAGCCAAACAAGCGATGCGCGACGCCGGGGTTCCGGTCGTCGAAGGATCGCAAGGGATATTGAGAGATGAAAAAGAAGCCCTGGAGATCGCCGACAAGATCGGCTATCCGGTCATCCTGAAAGCCGCCCACGGAGGCGGGGGACGCGGCATGCGGATCGTCGACAAGCGCGAAGAAGTGGCCGACGCCTATGACATCGCATCCAACGAAGCCCGTAGCGCCTTCGGCAACGGCGACATGTATATCGAAAAATTCGTGCGCGACCCCAAACACATCGAGTTCCAATTGTTGGCCGATGCCTACGGGAACGTCGTGCATTTGTTTGAGCGGGATTGCAGTATCCAACGCCGCAACCAGAAACTCATCGAAGAAAGCCCCTCGCGTTTTCTCGACGACGACCTGCGCCGTGAAATGGGCGAAGCGGCCGTGCGTGCCGCCAAGCATATCGGCTACCGCAACGCCGGGACCATCGAATTCCTCGTCGACAAGGACCGCAAGTTCTATTTCATGGAAATGAACACGCGACTGCAGGTCGAACACGGGGTCAGCGAACTGGTGACCGGCATCGACATCGTGAAAGAACAATTGAAGATCGCTTCCGGTCTCGCTTTGTCGTTTGTGCAGGAGGAAATCCAACTCCTTGGCCATGCGATCGAGGTCCGCATCAACGCGGAGAATCCCAAACTGAATTTCGCCCCCTCCCCGGGGACGATCCGTTTCCTGCATTTCCCGGCCGGACCGAAAATACGCGTGGATAGCGCGATGTACAACGGGGCGACCATCAGCCCGTATTACGATTCCATGATCGCCAAAATCCTAGCCTTCGATACCTCGCGTCTAGGCGCGATAAAAAAACTACGCGCAGCGCTTGAAGAATGCATCATCGAAGGATTGACCTGTAATCTGGATATGCAATATCTGATCCTGCATCACGCCGAATTCCTGAAGGGCAACTACACGACGTCCTTCATGGCGAAACATCAGGACGAGGTGGTACTGTAATGGAGAAGCCTTTCTTATTTCGAAAAGAGAAAATCGCCGACTTCATGAGTTGGCGCAATAAAAAAAGCCAGCCCGAACGCAAAGAAGCACCCGACGGATTAATGCGGGCGTGTTCGAGTTGCGGCGAGATGATGGAAGTCTCCGCGTTCCAACGGGCGTTTTACACCTGTGTGAAATGCGGCCATCACGAACCAATCGATGCCACAACGCGCATCAAACTGTGGTGCGACGAGAAATCCTTCGACGAATGGGACAAAAGCCTGATCGGGAAAGATCCCTTGAATTTCCCGGACTATCGCGAAAAACTCGGACTCAACCGTCAAAAGACGCAACTTCACGAAGCTGTCGTATGCGGCAGCGCGAACATCCTGAATCATCCCTGTGTCCTCTGCGTCATGGACAACCGTTTCATGATGGCTTCGATGGGCAGCGCCGTGGGGGAGAAGATCACCCGGGCGATCGAACGTGCGACCCGCAAACGTCTTCCGGTCATCATCAGCGCGACTTCGGGGGGAGCCCGTATGCAGGAGGGGATCTATTCCTTGATGCAGATGGCGAAAACCTCGGCGGCCTTGGCGAGACATCACGAAAAAGGCTTACTGTTCATCAGTTTCCTGACCCATCCGACCACGGGCGGCGTCACCGCCAGCTTTGCGAGCCTGGGCGACATCATCCTTGCGGAACCCAAAGCCTTGATCGGGTTTGCGGGACAGAGGGTCATCGAAAACACGATCAAACAAACTTTGCCGGAAGGATTCCAATCCGCCGAATTCCAACTTTCCCACGGGTTCGTCGATGCGATCGTCCCCCGTAGCCAACAGCGCACCGTATTGGGGTCCCTGTTAAGCATGCATGGAGGGATCAAATGAGTATCCAGGAACAATTGAACCGTCTGATCGAACTGAAAGAAGAGATCAATAACGAGGTGGATCACGAAGCGACGGATGTCGCGGAGAAACTAAAACTCGAGCAAGATTTCTTACGCAAAAGTTTATTCACCCAGCCCGACCCTTGGACCAAAGTCCAGATCGCCCGCTATAGTAAACGTCCCAACGCCCTTTACTTCATCAACGCGATGTTCACCGACGTGATCGAAATGCACGGCGACCGTCAAAGCGGCGACGATTGCGCGATGTTCACGGCGCTTGCCCGATTCTTGGGCGTACCGGTCACGATCATCGCCCAACGCAAGGGAAGCAACCTGCAGGAGAACCTGATGTGCAACTTCGGGATGAATACACCCGAAGGGTATCGTAAAGCATTGCGGATGATGAAGCAGGCTGAGAAATTCGGAAGACCGATCCTGACCTTCGTCGATACGCCGGGTGCGTATCCCGGGATCGGGGCGGAAGAAAAGGGACAGGGCGAAGCGATCGCCCGCAACCTCATGGAAATGTCGCAACTCAAGGTGCCCATCGTCACCTTCGTCTTGGGCGAAGGCGGGAGCGGCGGAGCGCTCGCGTTGTCGGTCTGCGATAAACTCATCATGCTTGAACACGCCGTGTATTCCATCTTGTCGCCCGAGGGCTTCGCGACCATCCTCTATAAAGACGCGACGCGGGCGGCCGAAGCCGCCGCGTATATGAAGATGACGGCCCAGGACTTAAAACAAAACGGATTCGTCGACATCATCGTCGATGAACCGGAAGAAGGCATCCACGTCAAACCCGAGAAAGTCGTGGCTTCTTTCACCCAACATCTACGGGAGGAATTGATCCAATTGAGAAAATTGAAAACGGAAACGCTCTTGGCGAACCGGTATGAACGACTACGTCGCTTCGGGGAGGCCAACACATGAGTTTCACACTGAAAGGCATGGGGTCCTATCTTCCGTCGGCGACCTTCACCAACGACGACATGGCGAAAATCGTGGATACCAACCACGAATGGATCCATAGCCGCTCCGGGATTTCTTCGCGGCACTTCGCCACCGAAGAGAACACCCACGACCTGGCGATCCAGGCGGCAAAGATCGCATTATCCGATGCGAATTTGAACGCTTCCGACTTGGATGCGATCCTGGTCGCCACGTTTACACCCAGCGAAATCACGCCTTCGGTCGCCTGTCGGGTCGCCGATGCGCTGGAAGCGCGCGACGACATCCTGGCCTACGACCTCAACGGGGCTTGTTCGGGCTTTGTCTACGGACTTGAAACCGCCAATGCCCTCTTGAGTACGGGTAAATACAAGCACATCCTGTTGATCGGCGCCGAAGTCATCTCGAAAGTACTCGACTTCAGCGACCGCCGCACCTGCATCCTCTTCGGAGACGGGGCGGGCGCCGTCGTCCTAAGTAATACGGGCGAAGGGAAAAGCCTCTGGTCGAAAACCTATCGCAAATTCGATGCGAAATGCAGCTTGTTCGCTCCGGGCGTCCCCGTCAACAACCCGCTGGTCACCCACGAGGCACAACCGCAGAAAGTCCAAATGGACGGAACCGCGGTCTTCCAGTTCGCCATCGAGGCGATCCAGCGCGCCATCAAGGAATTCACCCAGGAAACCGGGATGACCCTGGACGATCTGGACCATGTGGTGCTCCACCAAGCCAACCAACGGATCACCAGCTACATCGCCAAGACCTTCAAACAAACCGACGATAAATTCGTCTCGGTGATCGAAGACATCGGAAACACGTCCGCGGCCTCGATCCCCATCGCGCTTACCGCATTGAAGAGAGATAACCGCCTGCACCCCGGTCAGAAAGTCATGATGATCGGCTTCGGTGCGGGACTGACCTACGGCGCCTTCGTGCTGAGTGTCTAAGGAGAAACAACCATGAACACGATATGTGAACTCTTATCGATCGAAAAACCGATCCTGCAGGGCGGGATGGCGAACATCGCCACCGGCGCCTTCGCCGCGGCTGTCAGTAACGCGGGCGGTTTGGGCATCATCGCCACGGGCGGTCGCAACGCCGACCAGATCCGTGTCGAGATCGAAACCTGCCGATCCTTGACGGATAAACCTTTCGGCGTCAACTTGATGCTGATGAACCCGCACAGCGATGCATTGGCCCAATTGGTCGCGGACATGAAAGTACCGGTCGTCACGACCGGGGCGGGGAATCCCGCCAAGTATGTCGCTAAACTCAAGGAAGCCGGTGTGAAAGTCATCCCCGTCGTCCCTTCGGTCGGCTTGGCACGACGTATGGAAGGCTTGGGGGTCGACATGATCATCGCGGAAGGGACGGAATCCGGCGGCCACGTCGGTGAACTCACCACCATGGCCTTGGTCCCGCAGATCGTCAACGCCGTGAAGATCCCGGTCATCGCCGCGGGCGGCATCGCCAGCGGGCGGCAATTGGTCGCCGCCTTGGCTTTAGGCGCCCAGGGCGTACAGGTCGGGACTTGTCTTTTGGTCTCGGAAGAATGCCCCATCCACATCAACTATAAACAAGCGATCTTGGATGCGAAGGATATCGATACCGTGGTCACCGGACGCAGCGTCGGTGCCCCTGTGCGCTGTTTGCGCAACGAAATGACGAAAACCTACATCGAAATGGAAAAGAACGGGACCACCACCCTTGAATTGGAAAAACTGACCCTGGGGTCGATGCGTCGTGCGGTCTTGGACGGCGATGTGAAGACCGGATCCGTCATGGCCGGTCAGGTCGCAGGGATGATCAAAGAGATCCGACCTTTGCGCGTCATCTTGGATGAGCTGATGGACGAAGCGAAACAAACCCTAAGCGAGATGAGCACATGGCGACTTCCCTGAAACCGGTCGTCCTTGGCAACCGAACCCTTACTGTCCCGATCATCCAGGGCGGCATGGGCATCGGGGTTTCCTTGCATCGACTCTCTTCGGCCGTAATGCGCGAAGGCGGCATGGGGGTCATCTCCGCCGCCCAACCCGGGTATCGCGAAAGCGACTTCTACCAGAATTCCCTGCAAGCCAACATCCGTGCCCTCACCCATGAAATCGCCTTGGCGAAATCGATGAGCGAAGGGAAAGGCTTGTTGGGGGTGAACGTCATGGTCGCCGGCAAGCAACACAAAGAAATCTGGACGTTTTTGAATACGCAACCGATCGACGCGATCATCAGCGGGGCGGGGCTTCCTTTGGATCTACCCCAAATCGTCACCAATCCCGCCATTTTGTTGGCGCCGATCGTCTCTTCCGGCAAAGCCGCCCGTCTGATCATGAGCGTCTGGGAAAAACGGACCCAACGTCTCCCTGATTTCATCGTCATCGAAGGTCCATTGGCCGGCGGGCATTTGGGGATCTCCAAAGAAGAAATCGCCAAAGGCAATCTTCCGGAATTAAGCGAGATCCTGCGTGAAGTGATCGACGTCGTCCGTCCCGTGGAAGAGCGCATCGGACGCAAAATCCCGATCTTCTGCGCCGGCGGGGTCTACACCCACCAAGACATCGTCGACCTGATTGAACAAGGATCCGACGGCGTCCAGATGGCGACCCGCTTCATCGCGACCCACGAATGCGATGCGCACATGAATTTCAAACAGACTCTGCTCGATGCCAAACAAGAAGACATCGTGTACACGATCTCCCCGGTCGGCTTACCTGGCAGGGGGGTCAATACGCCTTTCGTGGCCGCGCTTGACGGGGAACTCCGCCGGGCGAAACGCTGCGTCAACTGTTTGACGCCGTGCAATCCCTTGGCCACCCCTTATTGCATCACCGAGGCACTGATCACCTCGGTCAGCGGCGATCCCCAAAACGGACTGGTCTTCACCGGATCCAACGGCTATCGTTTAGACAAGATCGTAAGCGTCCATGAATTGATGGATGAACTGAAAGGGGAACAGAGATGAGAAAAATCGCATTCCTCTTCCCCGGTCAAGGCAGCCAGTACCTCGGCATGGGGAAAGAATTCTACGACCATCCGGCGAACCTCGAATTCGTCAAGAAGCATGGCGACCTAGTCGCCTTGTGCCAAGAAGGTCCCATCGAAATCCTGAATCAGACGAAGTATACGCAAAAAGCCTTGGTGTTCACCTCGATCCTCGCCTATAACACCCTGAAGTTTAACGGGATCAACCCGGATGTCGTGGCTGGATTAAGCCTGGGGGAATACACCGCCTGCTTCGCAAGCGGCGTATTCACGGATGAAGAAGTGTTGCGCATCGCAACCCTGCGCGGACGATGGATGGAAGAAGCGGTGACTGGCATCGACAGTAAGATGGTCGCCGTCCTCGCCACTTCCCAGGACCTCATCCAGGAAGCCCTCGACCAAAACCGTCATCTCGGCGTATGCGCGATCAGCAATTTCAATTGTCCGGGTCAGATCGTGATCGCGGGCGAGCGTGTCGCCATCGAGGCGACCGTCGCCTTCCTTAAAGAAAAAGGCGTGCGTCGTTTGATCGAACTTCCGGTCAGCGGACCGTTCCACACGTCGCTTCTCACAAACGTCGAAAATCAACTGGACGATCTGTTTCAAGAGATCGGAATCAAACCGATGACCGTTCCGGTCATCAGTAACCTCACCGGGGACTTCTGTTCGCAAGAGAACCTGAAAACCAATCTTGTCAAACAAGTCTCCCATCCGGTTCAATTCACCCAAACGCTGGAAACCTTGCGTAACGCAGGCGTCGATACGGTCATTGAAATCGGACCGAAAACCACCCTGACGGGTTTCATCAAGAAATCGGGATGGGAACCCGCATGTTTCCATGTGGAAGATATCGCTTCGTTGAATGAAACCCTTGAGGGGTTGAAAGGAGATCCGCGATGAGTCCAGTCGCAATCGTAACGGGGGCCTCCAAAGGCATCGGGGCCGCCATCGCCATCACCTTGGCGAAAGACGGCTATAATGTGGTCATCAATTATAACGGGAATCAGGCGTTGGCCGAAGAAGTCAAAGCGAAATGCGATGTGTATACGCCTAGTGTCGTCGTCCAAGGAAACGTCAGCAAGGCGGAAGACTGCGCACGCATCGTCGCGTGCGCCATCTCATCCTTCAATGGATTGGATGTGTTGGTCAACAACGCCGGGATCACCAAAGACAACCTCTTGCTTCGCATGAGCGAGGAAGAATACGACGCTGTCCTGGACACCAACCTTAAAGGGACCTGGATGATGTCGAAAGCAAGTCTGAAATACCTCATGAAGTGCGCCGGATCGATCGTCAACATCTCGTCGGTGGTCGGACGCATGGGCAACGCAGGGCAGACCAACTACGCCGCCTCCAAAGCCGGCGTCATCGGTTTCACCCAGAGTCTGGCCAAGGAAGTCGCGAGCCGTAACGTACGGGTCAACGCGATCGCACCGGGCTTCATCGAAAGCGACATGACCCTAAAACTCAACGAAGACCAAACTTCACAGATGTTAAGCCGGATCCCCTTGGCGCGCTTCGGTAGCGCGCAGGATGTCGCCGATCTGGTTTCTTTCCTAGTCTCAGCGAAAAGCCGTTATATCACCGGTCAAACGATCGGCGTCGACGGCGGGATGGTAATGTAACATGGCACGACGCGTCGTCATCACGGGCATGGGCGCCCTTACGCCCATCGGAAACAACATTGCGGAAGTGCGCGAAAGCCTGCTTCAGGCAAGCTGCGGGATCGATAAGATCAAATCTTTCGATACCTCCAATCATAAAGTCAAAATCGCCGCCGAAGTCAAACCGGGCGAATGGGAAAACACCCTGACCCCCAAAGAAAAGAAGAATCTCGACAAGTTCACGCAATATGCGCTCGTCGCGGCGCGCGAAGCCTATGCGGATTCCAATTTGGCATCCGCAGAGTTCGACCGTACCCGTTTCGGGGTCATCGTTTCCAGCGGCATCGGGGGTTTGGGCACCATCGAAGCCGAACACACGAAACTGTTGGAACGCGGCGCGGACCGTATTTCCCCTTATTTCATCCCGAAATCCATCATCAACATGGCCGCGGGCAACATCGCGATCGAACTTCAGGCTTTGGGGATGTGTTCATCCTCGGTGACGGCCTGCGCCGCATCCGCCAACGCGGTCGGCGATTGTTTCCGTTCGATCAAGGACGGTTATCATGACGTCATGGTCGCCGGCGGGGCGGAAGCCTCGGTCACGCCTTTGGGGATCGGCGGATTCACCGCCTTGAAAGCCTTGGCCGAAACCGAAGACATCCATCGTGCATCGATCCCCTTCGACATCGAGCGCAGCGGGTTCGTCATGGGCGAAGGTTCGGCCTGCCTGGTGTTGGAGGAACTCCAACACGCATTGCGTCGCAACGCCAAGATCTATGCCGAAGTCGTCGGCTACGGGGCGACCTGCGAC
This sequence comes from Erysipelotrichaceae bacterium, assembly GCA_041736705.1. GTDB lineage: Bacteria > Bacillota_I > Bacilli_A > Erysipelotrichales > Erysipelotrichaceae > GWE2-51-13. The sequence continues at coordinate 19,979 of JBGSTC010000003.1, read as the reverse complement.
GCCTATCATATCACTTCGCCCAGCACCGACGGATCGGGCGCGGCACGCGCCATGCGTCAAGCCTTGGATACCGCGAACATTACACCAAGCGATGTGACCTATTTGAACGCCCACGGCACCTCGACGCCCCTCAACGATGCGTTTGAAACCTTGGCCGTGAAAGCGGTGTGGGGCGAGAAGTTCAAAGATCTTCATGTTTCCTCCACCAAATCCATGACCGGGCATCTCCTTGGCGCCAGCGGGGCGATCGAGGCCATCATCTGCGCTTTATCCCTTCAGATGGGTTATCTTCCCCCGACCGTCAATCTACGCTCACAAGACCCGGCATGCGACCTCAACGTGATTGCCAACACGGGGATCAAGAAAGTCTACACCTATGCCTTGTCGAACTCTTTGGGCTTCGGCGGTCATAACGCCAGCCTTTGCTTTAAAAAGTGGGTGGACTGATGGACATCAAACAAATCATGGAAATCATCCCGCACCGTCCTCCGTTCCTCTTGGTCGACCGTGTATTGGAACTCAAAGAAGGGGAATATGCGATCGGACTGAAGAACGTCACGATGAACGAACCCTATTTCGTCGGGCATTTCCCGGGCGAACCGGTCATGCCGGGTGTGTTGATCCTGGAAGCATTGGCGCAGGTCGGTGCGATCGCCGTCCTTAGCCTCCCCGAAATGAAAGGGAAGATCGCTTATTTCGCGGGAGTGAAAGAAGCAAAGTTCCGCCGCAAGGTCGTCCCTGGGGATACGTTAAGGTTGGAATGTCGTATGACTAACCTGCGTTCACGCTACGGCGTCGCCGAGGCGAAAGCCTATGTCGGGGATGATTTGGTCTGCGAAGCCACTTTAAGTTTTGGACTCTAACCTTCGAATGAAGGTTTTTTTTATGATGTTGTGGTATACTTCAATCGATATACATCGATAAGCGTCGATGTGAAGGAGAAACCATGACGATCGAAGAACTGATACTTAAAATGACCGACGACCAGCCGGATGAAGAGATAATCTTACGCGAAGAGGACGCCGTCTTTGCGAAACGCATGACCTATCTTCCCGTCGTGGACCAAGATTCCGCTTTCCTTTTCTTCGCATCGATGAACTTTCTGAACTCCTATGTGAAGAAAGACTATGCGGTTTCCTATTTTAGAAAGAAATATTACTTCAAGGAAGACGTGGCCAGGGTTTTGGAGAATCTGATCGATCAAGAAATCGAAGGGGTCCGAGTCCACATCGCCGACGACGTGACCTATGTATTAGTCAAAGGACTTCAGTTCAGTTTCCATCAATTGGATTTATCCCCGAAATTGGAAGCCTATCGCGAGAGCGATGCGAACATACCTCAGGAATGGACGCAGCTTCGCCTTCAGCCCTACGCCAAGGATCTCTTGGATACGGCGATCGAAACCGCGAATGAAGGATTGCGCAAACTCATCCGACCGATCGATCCGGTGTTGATCTTCAAGGCGTTGGGGGATCCGATCCGCTACGCCATCTATACTTCGCTGACCGGGAAGGAATGCTGCGCCTGCAATCTCTTGGAGAAATTCTCGATCAGCCAACCGACCCTGAGCCATCATATGCATAAACTGGTCGACAGCGGAATCATCACCGTGCGCAAGGACGGTATCTGGATGCGCTATGCCATCAACCCGATCGCCCAGGACCAACTCAAGGAACGCTTCCGTCCGCTAAAATCCATTGCGCAATGCGAACTCTAGTATATTGACAATCATCGATATAAGGGTTAACATATAGATACATATCAATATGTTGGAGGGAACATGGAACTCTTTCTCTGGTTTAACGATGTTTTTCTAAAAATGATTTGGTTGAAAGAGGGGATCGAAGCGATCGTCGCCCGACTCGGCATGGATCCGTTGGATCAAATCGGAGCCAGCCTCGTCTTCTTTCTTTACGATACGATCAAGATTTTCATCCTCTTGTGCGTCCTGATTTTCATCGTTTCCTATATTCAAAGCTATTTCCCGCCGGAGAGGACACGCAAGATCCTGGGTCGCTTCAAAGGGATCGGCGCCAACATCCTGGCGGCGCTTCTAGGGACGATCACCCCGTTTTGCAGCTGCTCCTCGATCCCGCTCTTCATCGGATTCACCAGCGCCGGTCTCTCGATCGGGATGACCTTCTCGTTCTTGATTTCATCCCCACTGGTCGATCTGGCCTCGGTCCTTCTTTTAGTCAGTGTGTTCAATGGAAAAATCGCCTTGGCCTATGTCGTCGTCGGACTGGTGTTGGCCGTACTCGGCGGGACGTTCCTGTCGAAGTTGAAGATGGAAGACCAGATCGAGGCCTTCGTCTTCAAAACCCCCTTGATGGAACTGGACGACGTCGTCCTTACGCGTAAAGAACGCGTCGATTTCGCCGTTACCCAAGTCAAGGAAATCTTCCATAAAGTCTGGCCCTACGTGTTGATCGGTGTCGGGATCGGCGCACTGATCCACAACTGGATCCCCGAATCGTGGATCCTGGCGCTCTTGGGTCAGGACAAATGGTATTCCGTCCCCTTGGCGACATTGGTGGGCATCCCGATGTACGCCGACATCTTCGGTACTTTGCCGATCGCCGAAGCCCTGGTCGCCAAAGGCGTAGGCATCGGAACGGTCCTCTCCTTCATGATGGCCGTGACCGCACTCTCCGTCCCCAGCATCGTGATGCTGAAGAACGTCATCAAGCCCAAATTGCTCGGCATGTTCGTCCTGTATGTCTCGATGGGCATCATGCTGATCGGATTCCTGCTTAATGCATTCCAAAATGTACTCATTTAACCGGAAGAACCGGTGGAGGAAAGAAACATGATCTTGAAAATCCTGGGCAAAGGTTGCCCCAACTGCCAACGTTTGGAAGCCAACGTCCGTGAAGCCGCGAAAAACCTCGGCGTGGAAGCGACGATTGAAAAAGTGACCGACGTGAAGACCATCGTCGGCTACGGCGTCATGAGTACGCCCGCCCTTGTCAAAGACGAAAAAGTCGTCTCCTATGGACGCGTCCTTTCCGTCAAAGAAGCCGAAAATCTCATAAAATAGCACTTTCTTGATTTCTTCGCCACAATTTCGTAACAAACTTCTTCTACAATGTTCCCATCAAGGTCACTTGAGATCGAAAGAAGGAAACCCTATGTTCTTACTTAACGTATTCTCCGCCCGCTTCGTCGGCCGTTTCTGGATGGTTCAGAGATTCGGTTGGCTCGGCGTCCTCCTCCATGTCTTGTTCTGGGTCGCAGTCATCAGTCTGATCATCCACCTCGTCCGCAGATCGCGCCTCAAACGCGCCGTCGCAGTCCATCAGGGTTCATCCCTAAGTACCAACGTCCCGTTGGAAGTGGTGAAACAGCGCTATGCGAAGGGTGAAATCACCAAGGAACAATACGACCAATTCAAATCGGACTTAGAATAACGGGTTTCCCGTTATTTTTTTATCTCAAAAGTGCATCGCCACACTTTTGTCACAAAGTTGGGGTATGATTCAGTTGTACCGGAAGGATCCGGAAGAAAGAAGGGTTGTCTATGATGAATTTCAACGCTGATCGCATCCGTGATGGTTGGTGGGGTGTCGACCGTTTCTCGCATATGGGATGGTTTGGCGAATATGCATGGCTGATGCCGGTCTTGATGATTCTGTTTTGGGCGCTGGTCATCGGTTTGATCGTTTACTTCGTCCGTCGTTCGCACAAGAACACACCGGCGATCGCCCCTATCGAGAATAAAGCGCTTCGCATCGTGAAAGAACGCTATGCGAAAGGCGAGATCACAAAAGAAGAATTCGATCGTCTGATCAACGATCTGAAAGACTAAGGAGGAAAACACCATGATGTGGATCCCCATCCTTTTGGTAATCTGGTGGATCTGGGACCGCGACCACCGTGCAAACGTCGGTTTCCCGGTTTCACCCACCCGTAAAGACCCCCTGCAGATCATCAAAGAACGCTATGCGAGGGGCGAAATCACCAAAGAACAATACGACCAACTTAAATCAGACCTGCAAGACTAACGACTATACATCCACGAGAATCCATCGCGGATGTTTTTTAGTGATGATGTAAGATTGTTTTCCCTAGACCTCAGTGACTGGCAGCTCATTTTTCTCGATGAAATGGAATAATGGGCGAGTAATTCCGAGGATAAAGAGGTAGAATAGATATTTGAAGGAGATTGGACATGAAAAAGAGAAAACTGAAGCCCTGGGTCGTCATCGCCGGAATACTGATGGTGCTGATCCTCTCCTTGGACCGAATCGAAGTGTTCATCAAGGAAAACACGATCCCGAATTATCGGGAACTCAATAAGATCGGATACAACGACGATCAGATCGAAGTCATCAACGAACACGGGTTGGAAGAATTGTCCGAGATCCTGGTGGAAGACTACAAAGAAGACATCGTCGAGATCCTGACGGTTCCGCATTATGCGAATCTTCGCGAGATCGGTTATTCGAAGACGGATCTGGAAACGATTCTGCTGGCGGACGAGGCGATCCTCGCGAAACTTGAAGGGTATACGTTCTTGAATCGATGGAAAACCTATCTTGCCGAGCCGATGTATCGGTTGATCCTGGATACCGGATATAGCGAAGCGGCGGGAGAGTTGTTACTTGGATTAAGTGATGATACGATCATAAACATTACTGCGTCGGGTTACGATGTGAAATACGAAGCGTTGGTGACATCCGAACTGACGATCCTCAACGACCTTCCGACCTATTTGACCTATTGGAAAAAAGTGCCGAATGCGACCTTGCGAGTCGTGCAAGAGCGGGTCAACACGGAAACCGACCGGTCCTACTATACGGGAATTACGGCCGCGGAGACGTCGAAGGGGAATCTGATCCTCGTCAACAAGTACTTCAACCTGTCGTCGCAGTTTATCCCCAGCGCGCTGACGACGATCACGGTCTGCGGGAAAGCGGTGATGACCAAGGAAGCCGCCCTGGCGCTCAGCGCGATGTGTAAGGCGATGATCGCGGATGGATTGCATCCCAAGGTCACCTCGTCCTATCGCAGCTATGCGACGCAGAATACGCTCTATAACCGCTATGTGGCAAACGACGGGAAAGCGGAAGCGGATACTTATTCCGCCCGTCCCGGACACTCCGAACATCAGACGGGATTGGCGGTCGACATCATCACGTCGACCTCGTCGCTGTCCACCTTTAAGAACACCAAAGAATATGCATGGTTGATGGAGAACGCGGAGGACTACGGATTCATCCTACGTTATACCGAAAGCAATCAGGCGATCACGGGTTACATCAGCGAACCCTGGCACTGGCGTTATGTCGGGATCGAAACGGCAAAAGACTTCAATACCAAAAACATGACGTTTGATGAATACTACCGGATTTATCTTGAATAACCTCTAAAATTGCACGAATCCGTGCAATTTTATTTGTTTGCATGGAAATGATAGATGGTTACTTCACTTGTTTCCAATGTTTCAGGAAACACGATTCATGCATTTTCAACGAAAAATGTAAGCGATTACAAAAACGTTGAATTTCACATAATTCTCACGCCGAAATCCTCGACGAGACACTATCCATGTGAAAAAGTTTGCTATACTGTAGTTGAAGAAAACAGGGATGGGATTTCCAAGAATCCGATAAATATCAGGGAGTCATCATCCGAAGCGAGGTGCTGGATAAGAATTAAAAGCGAAAATAACAAAAAAATACTGAAAAAATCCGATAAAAGGCGCTTAAGAAATAAAGAGTGTCGATGAATATCGGATTTAAAATGAAGAAAACAACAAAATGAATCAAAAAACGGAAGTCAAATCGAAAATCATTTGTTATACTTGCCTTTGGATGATTCGGGAAGAACCCATATGCGAAAACGCATCAGGAGAGGGACAATGGAAAAATTCGATTACATGGAGAAGTATGGTTACGAGCAGTTGGTCTACATGCATGACCGCAGTTCAGGATTAAAAGGACTCATCTGCATCCACAACACGACCTTGGGTCCGGCGTTGGGCGGAACCCGCATTTGGGAATATGCCAACGAAGACGACGCGGTGCTCGACGTATTGCGTTTGGCGCGCGGGATGACCAAGAAGGCGGCTTGCGCCGGGTTGAATCTGGGCGGAGGCAAAGCGGTGTTGATCGGGAATTCAAAGAAACTTCGTCAGGACACGGTACGTCGCGAGGCGTTCTGGCGTGCCTACGGTAAATATGTCGAATCGCTGGGCGGACGCTATATCACCGCCGAAGATGTCGGGACGACACCGGAAGACATGGAATACATCCACATGGAAACCAAGCATGTCACAGGACTGCGCAATACCTCCGGCGACCCTTCACCGTTGACCGCGCTGGGCGTCTACAAGGGCATCAAGGCATGTGTGAAAGAATTGACCGGGACATCGAAGATGGACGGCATGAAAGTCGCCGTGCAGGGTTTGGGTCATGTCGGGATGATCATTTGTAAGCATCTCGCCGATGAAGGCGCGATCCTCTATGTGAGCGATATCGACAACGAACGCGTCGACGAAGCGGTGAAACAATTCAACGCGACGGCGGTCAAGCCGGAAGAAATCATCGGCTTGGATGTCGACATCTTCTGCCCGTGCGCCTTGGGTGCGATCATCAACGAAGAAACCATCCCAACCTTGAAGTGCAAAATCATCGCGGGCTGTGCAAACAACGTCTTGAAGGAATCGGCCGTCGACGGACAGAAAATCCACGACATGGGCATCCTCTACGCGCCGGATTACGTCATCAACGCCGGCGGATTGATCAACGTCTATCAGGAAATCATCGGCTACGACTACAACTCCGTCGTTCGTCAGGTCGATGTCATCTACGACCGGATCCGTGAAATCATCCGTACTTCCAAAGAAACCAACACCCCGACCTATCTGGTCGCCGACAACATGGCTGAAAAGCGCATCGAAATGATGAGGAATATCAGTTCCATCTATCTTGGGAAATGAAACGCGCCGTGATTTGCACCGGTCCTTACGGGGTCGGTAAAAGCGAATTCGCCATTCAATATGCATTAACCCAGGCGCCGTGTTTCTTGGCGGACCTCGATGTGTTGAACCCTTATTTCAGACCGCGCGAAATCCACGGTTTATTGAAGGAACTGGGCGTCGTCGTCATCGGCAACAACACCAACAATTCGGCCAACGCCGACCTGCCGGGACTCAGCGGAGATGTGGGGACCTACATCACCCGCGGGGACCGTGTCGTGGTCGATTTGGCGGGCAGCATCGCCGGGACGCATCCCTTGACCCTCTTTCAGAATGTCTTGGGTTTGTGTGAGGTTTGGCTAGTGGTCAACTTGATGCGCGAAGAGAGCGATTTGATAAGCGTCGAAGCATTCATCGAAGAATTAAGGAAACAGAACCTGCCCGTGACGGGTTTGGTCCACAATACGCATCTCTTGACTGAAACCGATCTGGACTTGATTCGGCATTCCAACGACGAAATCGAGCGTTTCGCCGCGAAAGTGCAAATTCCGGTAGTTTTCACGATGCTGGATGCACGTTTTATGGTAGACTTGAAGCATGAAATACATTCCCCGATCTTAAGTGTGGACCGTTGGTACCTGCGTAAGGATTGGATGAAAGGAGACTCCATTTGAGAGGAATCGTAACCTTCGATGAGAATCGTTGTAAAGGATGCGGGCTGTGCGTCAACGTCTGTCCCGTCCATATTCTGGAATTGGACCAAACCAAGGTCAACGCCATCGGATATCATCCGAGTCATAGTTTCGCACCGGAAAAATGCATCGCGTGCGCCAGTTGCGCACTGATGTGCCCCGATGTCGTCATTACGGTGGAAAGGGTGGATCAATAATGGCAAAACAACTCATGAAAGGTAACGAAGCGATCGCGAAAGCGGCGATCGTCGCCGGTTGCCGTGCCTACTTCGGATATCCGATCACCCCGCAGAACGAACTTTGCGAATACATGGCGAAATACATGCGTTCCAGCGGCGGCGTTTTCGTCCAAGCCGAAAGCGAAGTCGCAGCCATCAACATGGTTTACGGTGCAGCGGCTTCGGGCGCCTTATCGATGACTTCTTCATCCTCCCCGGGGATCGCGCTCAAGCAAGAAGGCATTTCCTATTGCGCAGGGGCTGAACTCCCGGCACTGATCGTCAGCGTTTCACGCGGCGGTCCGGGCTTGGGCGGGATTCTTCCTTCGCAGGGCGACTACAACCAAGCCACGCGCGGTGGCGGGAACGGGGATTACCACGTTCCGGTCTTTGCGCCTGCAAGCATCCAGGAAGCGGCGAGTTTGGTCCGTAAAGGTTTGATCGTCGCGGCGAAATACCGCAATCCGGTCATGGTTTTGGCAGACGGCGTCATCGGACAGATGATGGAACCGGTCGAACTGGACCCCAATCCGATCGACATCGAAGCCTTCCCTTGGGCGGCCGACGGGAATTCGGGTATACGTCCCAGAAACATCGTCAACAGCCTGCACTTGGACGTGGATGATCTGGAAAACCACAATAAGCATCTTCAAGCGAAATATCGTGCCATCGAAGAGAATGAAACGATGTGGGAAGAGTACAAGTTGGACGACGCGGAATACATGTTCGTCGCCTACGGTACGCCATCGCGCATCACCAAGTCGGCGGTCGACGAACTTCGCTCCGAAGGAATCAAGGTCGGTCTGTTACGTCCGATTTCCTTATGGCCTTTCCCTTATGAAGTCATCCATCGTCTCAGCAAGAAAATGAAATTCGTCTTCGTCGCCGAACTGTCCAGCGGACAGATGCTGGTGGATGTGAAGTTGGCGGTCGGATACGACACGCCGGTCCATTTCTACGGTCGCATGGGTGGAAACATCTTCGAACCGCTGGAACTGGTCGCTGAATTCAAGAAACATCAGGAGGTACTCGGACAATGACAACGACGGTTTTCAAGAAAACACGCGGCTTGACCGAAGTCCCGTTCACGTATTGCCCGGGATGTACCCACGGGATCATCCATCGTTTGGTCGCCGAAGTCCTGGAAGAACTCGAACTGCTGGATACGGCGGTCGGGATCGCTTCGGTCGGCTGTTCGGTCATGAGTTATGAATTTTTCAACTGCGACATGATCCAAGCCGCGCATGGTCGTGCACCGGCCGTCGCGACAGGCGTCAAACGCACGCATCCGGATAAAACCGTCTTCACCTATCAAGGCGACGGGGACATGGCTTCCATCGGCGCCGCCGAAATCGTCCATGCAGCCCATCGTTCGGAAAACATCACCGTCATCTTCGTCAACAATGCGATCTATGGCATGACTGGAGGACAGATGGCTCCGACCACGCTCCCTGGACACGTGACCACAACCTCGCCCTTCGGAAGAGACACGACGCTGCAAGGCGAACCGATCCGGATGTCGGAAATGTTGTCGACGATTCCTGGAAGCTACTATATCGAACGCGTGACGGTCATCGACCCGATCAGCGTACGTAAAGCGAAAACAGCCATCAAGAAAGCCTTCCAAGCCCAAAAAGACAAAAAAGGCTTCTCGATGATCGAAGTCCTCTCCACCTGCAACGTCGGGTGGGGTGTAACACCGCTGGATGCGTTGAAACAAATCAATAACGACATGATCCCGTATTATCCCTTGGGCGTCTATAAAGACAAGGGGGCCAACCAATGAAACCGATCAAGTTGGTCTGCGCTGGTTTTGGCGGACAGGGCGTCTTGTCCGTCGGTCAAATGGTCGCTTTGCTTGCGATGAAAAACAACAAAGAAGTCAGCTGGATGCCGTCCTACGGGCCTGAAATGCGTGGAGGCACCGCGAATTGCCATGTCGTCGTGGACGATCAACCGATCGCCGCCCCCATCATCGCCAGCGGGATCACGCATCTGCTTGCCATGAACGGACCTTCGCTGGATAAATTCCTCGCGAAAGTCGCCCCCGGCGGAACGGTCATCGTCAATAAAGCGATGATCGACCACCCTTTATCCAGAACCGATGTGAAGGTCATCGCCTGCGATTTTCCCGGTTTGGCGGAAGAAGCCGGCGCGATGAAGTCGCAAAACATGGTCGCTTTCGGCGCCTTGATCTATGCGATGGATATTTTCTCAAAAGAAGACGCCAAGGAAGTCATCCTCGAGAAATTCGGGGGGAAGAAACCCGAACTCAACGAGGCCAACCTACAGGCGTTCGAATTCGGATACAGTAAACACTAACCCCGGAATTCCGGGGTTTTCTATACCATCGACAGGAAGTATACTATTCATATACTTTGGAGAACAACATGGAAAAACAACGCGCGATCGAACAATACCTACGTCTTGTCAATACTCAAAGCATCAGTGAAACCGAAGGGGAAGTCACCTTCGGGGATTTCCTGTATCAAGAGATTCAGAATATCGGCTACTTCAAGGAGCATCCCGGGGATGTACGGAAAATCTCGGTGAATCTAGGGAAGGGAATCGGCTCGTGTGTCTTTGCCTTGTTGAAAAGCAGCTTTCCCACAAATGAAACCATCATCCTCTTAAGCCACTTCGACACAGTCGGGATCGAGGACTATGGCGAGATGGCGGAGATGGCGTTTGACCCCATCGAACTGACACGGCGACTCAAAGAAAACCTGAATCGTTTAAACTTCGAGGCAAAAGCAGACCTGGATTCGGGTGACTATCTATTCGGACGGGGAAGTGCGGACATGAAATGGGGATTGTCGGCTGGAATCGAAGCGCTTCGACATTTTCATGAACATCCCGACGAATTGAAAACGAACCTCTTGTTGGTCAGTACACCCGACGAAGAAGTGAATTCACGGGGCATGCTGGAAGCGGTGAAAGAACTCGTAGGCATACAAAATGACGGTCTAGAGTTCATCGCCTGTCTGGTCAGCGAACCGGACATCGCTTCCGACCGACCTGAAAACCTATATCGCATCCATACGGGATGTGCCGGGAAATGTCTGCCATGCGTCGTCGTACGGGGGAAAGAGACCCATGTCGGAGAACCGTTCTTCGGATTCAACCCTAACCTCATCGTTTCCAATGTGGTCAAGAGAATGGAACTGAACCCTCTTTTCAGCGATGTGTTAGGGAAATCTTCGACCCCTGTTCCGGTTTGTTTGAAGCAAGCCGACTTAAAATCCAGCTACACCGTTCAAACCCCGATCGTTTCCTACGCCTACTTCAATGTCATGACGCTGACGTCATCCCCGCTTCAAGTCATGAATCGGTTCGTCGATGAAATCAAGGGTGCCTGCGACGATGCGTTAACTCTGTTTCATGAACGCCATCAGAAAGCCGAAGAAATCCACCATAAGAAGATCAACCGGATTTCACCTGTCATCACCGTTCTTACCTATCCCGAATTGACCAAACGGCTCAAAGAACTGAATGTGGATCTGATTGCGGATGACAAGATCAACGACGTAAGGGAGAGGGCGGTCGATTTGGTGAAGCGCAGCCTCGATGTCCTCGCCTCGGATGAAATCATCGTGGTCCCGTTCTTAGCTCCGCCCTATTATCCACATCGCTCGGAAAACGCCAATCAACCCAGAATCGTTCGAAGTACGACTAACTTTATCAAACAGGTCGCGACTCAAACGACCTTCATGGTCGATCCGGTATATCAAGGTTTGAGCGATATGTCCTATCTCGGACTGGAAGGGGATGTGGATCCGAAACAGCTCAGCGATTGGTTCGCAGGATTCAATGATCTCTATGATTTGCCAGTTGATGAATTGAGCCGACTGAACATCCCGTTCTTGAATCTTGGACCCAACGGGAAGGATGCGCATAAAGTCAGCGAGCGGATCGATATGAAGTACTCGTTCGACATGGCGTTGCCCTATTTCATCTTAATGATCAAGTTACTTGGTGAAAAGACATGAAGAAACTGAAGAGACACTTACATGCCTTGACGGTTCTCTATCGAAACAAGGAAATCCATTGGATTTATAAACTCGTCCCCGTCCTTGTTTTGGGTTATGCCTTGTCACCGATCGATTTGATCCCCGACTTCATCCCAATCATCGGATATCTCGACGATCTTTTGATTCTACCGATCGGGATCGCATTGACGATACGGACCTTACCTGAAGGTGTATGGGAAAAATGTTTAAATCAAGCGGATGAAGAAACGATAAAAAACCCGAACCTTGGATGGATCGGGTTGGTTTTGATCGGATTACTTTATCTTGGGGTGTTGATGTTGATTTCTAGAAACGTCGACTGACTACATCCAGATGAACCAAATCAATACATAACCGGTAAGAACGGCGGCTAACGTGAAGGGGATGCCGATCTTCATGAAGGTCCCGCTGCTGACTTCATAGCCTTCTTTACGTAGGATACCCAATCCGGCGATGTTCGCGGAAGCGCCGATCGGCGTCATGTTTCCGCCCAAGGTCGCACCGATCAACAAACCGAAATAGAGGATGGTCGGGTCGACGTTCAATTGCAATGCGATGGATGCGACGACGGGAAGCATCGTGGCGACATAGGGGATGTTGTCGATGAAGGCGGAGATGAGGACCGAGGCGAAGACGATCAAGGTATAGATGGCGAAGAGATTGTCCCCCGCGAACGATACGAAGAGTTTCGAGATGTCGTCGATGATGCCGACTTCCTTGATCCCGCCGATGATGACGAATAAGCTGGCAAGCAAGAGGATGGTCTGGACGTCGATTTCAAGGAAAGTGCTGACGACCCGGGAAGGGTTCTTTTTAAACAATCCTTCACGGATCAAACCGACGACCATCAAGGCGACACAGATCAAGCCGTTGGTCTCAGGAAGCTTGTTTGACTCCGGGACAAACGAGACGACGATCAGCAACAATACCATCGAAGACAGCAGAATCGTTGGGAAGTAATCCTTCACGATGGTTTTTTCCGTCAAGTGGATCGGTTGCGTATCGTTGCGGAACAGCCACAACAAGATAAAAGCGGAAATGATCGCGCCGGCTTGTACGACCCAGAAAATCCCGATTCTCCCTTGGTAGAAGAAGAAGTCCATGAAGTTCATACCCGCGGCGCCACCAAGAAGAATCGAGGTGGTATCGCCGACCAACGTCGCGGCACCTTGCAGATTGGAGGACACGGCGATCGCGATGATCGCGTTCACCGGGGAAATCTTCAATTTCTTCGCGATGTCGACGGCGACGGGAGCGACCATCAATACGGTCGCCACATTGTCGATGAAGGCGGAGACGATCCCTGCGAACAACGCCAATGCGATGACCGCCCACTTGACGTTGGGCATCTTGTCGAGAATGATGTCGGCGAGAAGGGAAGGCATTTTCGACTCGATGAAGAGCGAAACGATCCCCATGGTACCGCCGATCATCAGGATGACGTTCCAGTCGATCGCGGTCAAGATGTCTCCGGTCGGCAAGATTCCGATCAACACGAAGACGATCGCCGAAGCCAGGGCGATGTAGGAGCGACGTTTGGGAAACATCAATAAACAGACATACGTGATGGCAAAGATGCCTAAAGCGATTTCTTTCATCATGGAATCCTCTCATATCATTTGATTTCCGTGCAATTGTAACATTTTTAGGCAGTCGAATCAACGAAAGAAACAAATCAAAGATGTCCAAGTCTGAAACAATCCGTTTTTGTGAACAAACTTGAATTATGATACAATGTAAGCGCTTGAGGTAAGAACCGTGCTTGATAAACTACATTTACGCAAAGTCTATCTGGAACTGACACAACGATGCAATCTGAACTGTATCAGTTGTTTTCGTCAGAACTGGGGCGGGGAATTGCATGAAATGAGTCCGGAAACCCTGGATCGGTGTTTGCGTGATTTGCATGCCAATCCTGATCTGGAAGAGATCGTTCTTGGTGGCATCGGTGAACCGACGACCCATACCCGCTTCAATCAGATCGTCAAGGACCTGCCCGATGTGATCCTCAGCATCACGACCAACGCTTTTTTCTGGAGCGATGAAACGATCGATACCTTGGCGCGAAACTTCGAGCGCGTCATCATATCCGTGGACGGATTACCCGGAACCTTTGAAGTCATCCGCAATTTCGACCTCACCCGACTATTCAAGAACGTCTCCAAACTCATCCGGCGTCGTACCGAACTGGGTTTGCATCGTCCTTTCCTCATCGCCCAGCTGGTGTTGAGCGAATACAACATCGACGATGTTTCCGAATTGATCCCGATCTTGCATCAACACGGATTCATGAAACTCGTCCTGTCCAATCTGTTGCCCCAAAATGCGGAAGATGCGGACAAGATCGTCTATGCCTTGCACGACAACCAGCGTATGAAGCAAAAACGCAACGAATGGTTGAACCTATGTTTAAGCAACCAACTCCAGGTCAAATTCCCCAACATCGAACTCAAGACAGAACGCAAATGCGTCTTCATCGAAGACGGGACGATGACGATCAATTCGGACGGGAATGTCTCTTCCTGTTATCGATTCGCCCATCCCTCCGTCGAATATGTCTTCGGACGCAGGAAGCAGGTGTATCCCTATCACTATGGCAACGTCAATCAAAACACGATGCTTGAAATTTGGAATACCCGTGCATACCGCGACTTACGGTTACAGAACCTGGCCAACCGTTTTCCATCCTGCCCCGATTGCGACATGGTGGATTCCTGCGACTATGTCAACGATTCGCAATGCGATTGTAAAGGACAAAACCCGTCTTGTGCCGATTGTCTTTGGACACGCGGGTTCGTGGAGTGCATATGAACACGCCCTTGATCGAAGCGGTACTTCGTAAAGATTTGGAATCCGTGAAGAAATTGTTGGAAGAAGGCGCGGATCGCAACGCGCGCAACGAAGAGGGGAAGCGGGCGTGCGACATCGCCGCCAGTTTAGGCTACGATGTCATCCTGATCCACTTGATCGAAGGCGGATGCGGCGGATAAAAAAGTGAATAAAATAGGAATTCGCCTATTCACAAGCGCCTGAAAGCGCTTATAATAGAAGTAGATAAGTTCCGAGTCGCATTTCCTCAAACGGAAACCGACCGATGGGTTGTTCTGGAAACGGAACGGCCTCCCGCTTGGAAAGGGACTGCATGATTTTTGTGCGGCCCAAGAATGTTCATCACAAGGGTCGCGACCCTTGTTTTTTGTTTGAAAAGTTCTTAAAGGAGGAACGTATGACAACATCCTACAATCTGAAGATGTTACGCGTCAACTTGACGGAGAAATCCATCAAAACCGAAATCCTCGACGAAGCCTTGGCCAAGAAGTTCATCGGAGGACGTGGCTTAGGGACGAAGATCCTGTATGACGAAGGCGTTGCGAAAGTCGACGCGCTTTCACCCGCCAACAAGCTGGTTTTCATCAACGGTCCCTTGACGGGATGCAACGTACCGACCGGCGGAAGATACATGGTCGTCACGAAATCCCCTCTGACCGGGATGATCGCAAGTTCCAATTCAGGCGGCGTCTGGGGCGCACGTTTGAAATACGCGGGCTATGACGCGGTGATCGTCGAAGGGAAAGCGGATGTACCGGTTTACCTAAGCATTCGTGATGATAAAGTCGAATTGTTGCCGGCGGGAGACCTCTGGGGCAAAGAATCCACGGTCGTCGAAGAAATCTTGAAAGAAAAACACGGGAAAGACGCTTCCGTCTTAAACATCGGACCGGCCGGCGAACAAATGTTCGAACTGGCTTGCATCATGAACGAAGCCGACCGTGCCGCGGGACGCAGCGGTGTCGGAGCCGTCATGGGAAGCAAGATGCTGAAAGCCATCGTCTGTGCCTCCGCGCGTACCGTCATCGAACCGTTCGATAAAGAAAAACTCCGTGAAGTCGTCACCGAATCGCTGCGTAAGATCCGTGAAAACGGCGTCACCGGACAAGGGTTGCCGACGTATGGGACCGCGGTATTGGTCAACATCGTCAACAACATCGGTTCGTTCCCGACCCGTAACTGGCAGGAATCCTATTTCGCCGATGCGGATAAGACCAGCGGTGAAACCTTGAAAGAAAAA
Organism: Erysipelotrichaceae bacterium; assembly: GCA_041736705.1. Taxonomy (GTDB): domain Bacteria; phylum Bacillota_I; class Bacilli_A; order Erysipelotrichales; family Erysipelotrichaceae; genus GWE2-51-13. The sequence goes on along the minus strand of JBGSTC010000003.1, from coordinate 4,068 downwards.
TATCTCGTGAAACAGGGCTATTGCCACCGTTGTCCGATCGGATGCGGACGTGTCATCACCATGAACGGCAAGACGGTCGGCGGTCCGGAATATGAACCGATCTGGGCTTATGGCGCAAACTGCGGCGTCGAAGATCTCGAAGCCATCAACGAAGCGAACTATTGGTGCAACGAATTGGGTCTGGATGCCATCGGTACCCCGACGACCATCGCGGCCGCCATGGAACTCTATCAAAAGGGTTATCTCAAAGAAGAAGATTGCGATGGCGTTCCCTTGGTTTGGGGAAATGCGAAAGCGATCGTCGAATGGACGAAACATATGGGCTATGGCGACAACAAGTTGGGTCGTTTGATGGCGAGCGGTTCCTACCGTCTCTGCGATCATTACGGCGTGCCTGAATTCTCGATGAGCGTCAAGAAACAAGAAATGCCGGCGTATGACGCGCGCGGTATCCAAGGCATCGGAATCACCTATGCCACCAGCAATCGCGGCGGTTGCCACGTACGCGGCTACATGATTTCGCCCGAAGTCCTCGGCTTGCCCGAACCTCTGAATCGTTTGGCGACCGAAGGGAAAGCCACCTGGACCAAGATTTTCCAAGATTTGACCGCCGTCATCGACTCCAGCGGTATGTGTCTGTTTACGTCTTTCGCCCTTGGCGCACCGGATTATGCGGCGCTACTCAACGCGGCGACGGGAACGAACTATGACGTTGAAGGCGTATTGAAGGTTGGAGAACGCATTTACAACATCGAACGTCTGTTCAACAAGGAAGCCGGCATGGTCGCCGGGGACGATACCTTACCGAAACGCATTCTGGAAGAACCGATTCCCAGTGGTCCGTCCAAAGGCGAAGTCAGCAAGTTGAACATCATCTTGCCGCAATACTATGAAGTCCGCGGATGGGTCGATGCCTTCCCGACCGAAGCAACACTGAAGAGACTGGATCTGCTATAATCAAAGCGGGAGGAGAAATCCTCCCGGTTTTTTAAGGAGGACCTATGATAGAAATCCGATTATTCGCGACATTACGAGATAACCGCGGGAAGATCCTGTTTTTCGAGCCTGAGAACTTCAAGAACGCCGACAGTATCCTGCACGAACTCAGCATCCCCGCAAGCGATGTCGCCATCCTGCTGATCAACGGGATGCACAGTAAACCCCAGGACAGCGTCAAAGACGGCGATGTCATCGCCCTCTTTCCACCGGTCGGCGGCGGTTGATCTTCCGTTTCATTTGACATCACGGGTCGTCAAACCCTACAATACCTACGTGAGGTAAGTGTATGAAACCATTGACGACCTTTTTCTTTGATTTGGACGGGACCTTGCTCCCCATCGACAACAAGAAGTTCGAAGAACTCTATTTCGGGAACCTATCCGCCCGTTTCACCGACATGTACAGCCCCCAAGAATTCATCCAACTGATCTGGAGCGCCACCAAAGCGATGGTCGCGGATACGCGCCATGTCACCAACGAGACCGCCTTCATGGAAGCCCTGGGCGGGGTGGTCAACGGGAATCTGGGTGAAATGCAGGAGCGGTTCATCGAATTCTACAAGACCGGATTCGATAACGTCCGTGAAGCCGTGATCGAAAGCGTCGAAGTCCATGAATCCGTCGCCCTCTTGAAAAAGAAGGGCTATGACCTGGTGGTCGCGACCAACCCCATGTTCCCTCGTCTTGCGATTGAAAAACGCATCGAATGGACGGGGCTCGACCGCAACGATTTCTCCTATGTGACATCTTTCGAGGATAACCACTACTGTAAACCCCAGCCCATGTTCTTTCAGGAACTGCTTGACGTCTTGAAGAAAGACGGACAGGAAGTACTGATGGTCGGCAACGACGTGGAAGAAGACATGGTGGCGAAACAGCTGGGCATTTCGACCTATCTGATCACCAACCACATGGTCAACCGCAAGAACAAGGAAGTGGTGGCGGACCACATCGGAACCTACGCCGATTTCCTGCGTTTTGTGGAAAGCCTGCCGGATTTGACGGAAGGCGACTGATATGCGCTTCAGCGACAAGATCGTCGTGGTTACAGGCGGTGCCCAAGGCATCGGGAAAGCGATCGTCGACGCGTTTTTAAACGAAGGGGCGATCGTGTATATGATGGATCTTCAGCACGGCCAGTCCGCAGAGAATCTGAAATGGATCCAAGGGGATCTGACAGTGAGTGAAGACCGGAAATTCTTCGTGGATGAAATCCTGAAATCGAAGCGAAAAGTCGATGTCCTAGTTAACAACGCGATGGTGTTCACTTCCGGTCTGCGCAGCCACATACCGACCGAAGCCGTCCGTAAGGCAATCGAACTCGGTGCGATCGCACCCTATGATTTGATCCTTCAACTGAGCGGATCCATGAACAATCCTTCCTCCATCATCAATCTTCTCTCGACCCGCGCCTTTCAATCCCAAGCCGACAGCGAAGGGTATGCGATGGCGAAAGGCGCACTCAGTTCACTCACCCATGCGGCGGCACTGTCCCTTGGACCCAGAGTCCGTGTCAATGCGATCGCCCCGGGGTGGATCCAGACCCAACCAAGTACTCTTAGCGATTCCGATCTTCAGCAACACCCGGTCGGACGGGTCGGCACACCTGATGATGTCGCCAAAGCCGTATTGTTTCTCGCAAGCGAAGACGCCGGTTTCATCACCGGTGAAACGATCACGATCGACGGCGGCATGAGTAAACGCATGATCTACCATCAAGACGAAGGGTGGACTTTCACCACAAAGGAGAACCATGGATAAACAACGCATCCAACGCTTGGAAGAATACATCCGGCGAAGCAAGACGGAAAGCGGATTTCCACTGTACCAAGAATTCAAAGCAGACATCACGTCGATCACTCCGATGGAAACGATGGAACTCATGAACCGTCGCTTGGTCGTAGGCGAGGAAGTGAAGGATGTCTTGGAGACCTTGGATAAATTCGTCCATGTCTTTTCCACCGCCCTAAAAAACCACACCTGGACACTACCGGTTCAGGGATCGTTCTTGTGGACTTTACTGGAAGAAAACAAAGCCTTGGCGAAGCGCTTGGACACGCTTCGCCCAACCCTGTTGAAACGGGATTACGTAGGGGATAAACTCGTCTACCTCGATTTCCTGGGCGATCTCAACGCCTTCAACGCCCATTATCTTAAGAAAGAGAACTTGTTGTTTCCTGCGCTCGAGCTGAAAAACGAACGATTCGTCGGATTGAAGATCATGTGGGCGCTGCACGACGACATACGTCGCCAACTCAAGACCTGCATCCGTAGTTTCGCGAAAACGGACATGGATCCCAAAGAAATCGAGACGCAGATCGGGATTCTTTACTTCCAACTGTATGGAAACATCGAAAAGGAAGAACGCATCCTCTTCCCCATCGCAAGTGAAATCCTTTCCGTCAACGAACTGGACGCCTTGCTTGAGGAGAGTTTCGAATACGGATTCCCCTACATCGATACCCCGAAAAAACCGGCAAGCCACGCCAAAGCAGCCATACCCGACGGAAGTTTCACTACCTCCACCGGCTCGATGAGCAGCGAACAGCTGCTGTCATTATTCTCCGTCCTACCCGTCGATGTGACCTTCGTCGACGATCAAGACAAAGTACGCTTCTTCAACAAAGGAAAAGACCGGATCTTCCCGCGCTCCCCGGCCATCATCGGCCGCGACGTTCGCAATTGCCATCCTCCCCAGAGCGTCCATGTGGTCTTGGATATTATCGAGTCCTTTAAAAACAAAACCCAGGACAGCGCGACCTTCTGGATCCAGATGGGTCCTAAGTTCGTGTTGATCCAATATTTCGCTTTACGCAATGAAGATGGAAACTACCTGGGTACTTTGGAAATCAGTCAGAATGTGAGCGAAATCCGGGCGCTTGAAGGTGAACGTCGGATCTTGTCCTGGAAAAACGAAAAATAGGCGATTTGAATAGCCCCAGGTAAAGTTTACTCATCTAAAAAGAAGAGTATCCCGAAGGTATGACTCTCGAAACTCTAGAGGGGTCATACCTTTTAGTTTGCGCTGTGGACGATCAGTATTGTAGAACAGGATAAAATCATCAATCGC
>JBGSTC010000002.1:0-55137 GCA_041736705.1 Erysipelotrichaceae bacterium | reverse complement strand
CCATCCTTAAAAACAAAGAAATGTATACGGACGGACCCGAGATGCTGAAAGCGGTCCTGCAGTCGATCCAGATCGACAAGAACCTGGCCTTGGCGGGGATCGACCCGATCGCCGTGAAGAACGCCTCCAACGTGCAAATTTCGATGAGCGAAGAAGTCTTAGGCAAAGACGCCGGGGAAAGCATCATCATCAGCTTTATCCTGATGTTCGCGGTCTACATGCTGGTCATCATGTACGGATCCTTCGTTTCGACCTCCGTCGCCCGTGAGAAAGACAACCGGACGATGGAAATCCTGATCACTTCCACCAAACCCGATGCCTTGATCGTCGGGAAAGTGTTGGCCAACGGGGTCGCCGGGCTGGTTCAATTCGGTCTGTTGATCTCGACCGGATTGATCGGATACCTCCTCAATAAGGCGAACTATCCCGATTTCATCGACCGCATGATCTTCGGATCCTTGTCCTTCGATGCCATCCTCGTCTTCCTGGTGTTCACCGCCCTTGGCTATCTCTTGTATCTCTTCGTCTATGCGTCGCTGGGATCCCTGGTCTCCAAAGTCGAAGACGTCGGCTCCTCGGTCTCCATCATCACGATGTTGTTCATGGTCGCCTATCTGATCGCTTCGATCGGCATGAACATGCCCAACAGCCTGATGATCAAAATCGGTTCGTATGTCCCGTTCACCGCGATTCTGTCCATGCCGATCCGCTACTTCATGACGGCGGTTCCGTTGTATGAACTGGTGATTTCACTGGCGTTGATGGCGATCACGACCTACGGTCTGGCGATCGTTTCGATCCGCATTTATCGTTTGGGTTCATTGTCCTACGGGAACCGGATGAGCCTAATCAAAGCAATCAAGGCGATTCTCTCGAAAAGTTAAAAAGAACCAAGCGTCGATTCGCTTGGTTTTTTTCATGCATTCTTTCCGAAGAAGAACTCTTCCTTGGTTTTGCTTTGGTAGGAAACGGTGAGGATGTAGAGCGCCGTGGCCAGACTACCGGTCGTCATCAACACGATGAACCAGATCAATTTGGAAACCGGACTCTTTTCACGGTACCAGATCCAGAGATAGAAGAGCAAGAAACCGACATAGAGGTCGACCAAACTCATCTGACCCCAGACCATGCCCATCAAAACCGATCCTTCGGCGGCGAAATCGCCGGTGAGAAGGGAGAAGACGATCATCGCCGCCATGACGACGGCGCCGATCCAAGCGAACAGACGTACGTTTTTCATAAGGGAACCCCGCTTTTGTAGTTCAATTATACACTCGAATCGCGGCGTTTCGTTTGAGAAAACTCTTGATTCTTTAGGTTATCCATCACTAAGTCAGATGATTTGACTATCGAGGGTGCATTTGGTAACTTAAGGTTAGCAGAAGGCACAATCGACCTTAACCACACCCTGCACGCAGGGTGTTGGTTTGAGCGAACATACAACCTCGGGAGAAAAGCATGACACACCCTACGATTCAAGAAGCACTCAGTGAAATCCAAGCAGGGAATCCCATCATCCTACTGGATGACGATGGCGAATCCTCGATCGCGCATTTGATGTTGGCGGCGGAGAAAACGACAAAAGAGAGATTGGCAGAGATGATCACGGTCGGGTCGACGTCCTTGCATGTGAGTCTGGAAGCGACGCGACTGATCGATCTCGGGTTCAAAGCCAGTCATGAAGACAATACCTATCAAGTCGTCAATTCGGTCTCCATCGAAGCGCTGTCGTCCACCGGAAACAGTGCGGACGAGAAAATGAAAACGATCGGAAAATTGCTCGATTTCAGTTCGACGGTTGAAGATTTCAGACAACCCGGCCATCTTTTCATTACGCAGGCCGCGTTTGGCGGCGTGTTAAAACGCGCCGGACACATCGAAGCCTCGATCGACCTGGCGAAGCTGGCCGGATTGAAACCGGTCGGTTTGGTGAGCGAAATCGCACGGCCGGACGGATCGTTGATCCAAGGGGAAGACCTTGCGAAGTGGAGCGATGAAAAAGGATACAAGAAGATCGTCATGGAAGACTTGATCGCGTTTCGACGTTCGCGCGAGTCGATCGTCAAACGTGCGTCCTCGGCGAAAATGCCGACCCGCTACGGCGAATTCACGATCATCGGATATGAGAACACCTTGACCAAAGAACACCATGTCGCCTTGGTCAAAGGCGATGTCAGCAACGGGGAACCGGTTTTGATCCGGGTCCATAGCGAATGTCTGACGGGGGATGCCTTCGGATCCCTGCGATGCGATTGCGGCCAGCAGTTCGACGCAGCGATGAAGATGATCGCCAAGGAAGGACGCGGCATCCTGCTTTACATGCGTCAAGAAGGAAGAGGGATCGGGTTGATCAACAAGATCCGTGCCTACAACCTTCAGGACCAAGGCTTGGATACGGTCGAAGCCAACCTGGCGCTCGGTTTCAGCGCCGATCTGCGGGACTATGGCATCGGTGCACAGATCTTGGCGGACCTCAACGCAAAGAAACTCCGGCTCATGACCAACAATCCGCGCAAACTCGTGGGGCTGTCGGGCTATGGCATCGAAATCGTACAACGCATCCCCATCCAACTTAACCACAACGATAAGAACGAACATTATCTGAAAACCAAACAAGAAAAACTCAGCCATATGCTGAAGTTCGAGGAATGACATGGCCATTGAACATCCTTCTTACCACGTGATTCTAAGCGAGAATTCGTTTGAACTCCGCTCCTATGAACCCTTGATCGTCGCGATCACCGATGAAGACGATCTGCGTGGCAGCTCCGGTTTCGGCGAAGTCTTTGACTACATTCAAGGCAACAATGCGCAAGGGAAGAAAATCGCGATGACGGTCCCCGTCATCAATGAAATGAACCCATCGAAGATGACGACGGCTTTCGTGATGCCGAAAGCCTATGCGATGTCCGACTTGCCCGAACCGGGTGGAAGACGGTTAAAGCTGAAGGAAGTTCCCAAACGCAAGGTTGCGGCAGTTACGTTCTCAGGGAACGTTTCTACGATGCGTATCCAGGAAAAGAAAACGAATTGCTGGATTGGATAAGTTCGAAAGGATGGATCGGCATCGGTAGCATCGAGCTCGCCCGCTATAATCCGCCGTTCATCCCGGGGTTTTTGAAGAAAAACGAACTGTGGGTCGAAGTACAAACCGACTAATCGAAAAGAGACGAAAACACGTCTCTTTTTTCTGTCCTTATCCTGGATTTGTCCTAACAAGTTATGAACCTTTTGTTTCATTGACAACTATCACTCGGCATTGACGGGAATTGAAACGGATTTTTAGGCGCTTCATCCCAAGAAACCGACAGATGTAAGCGTATTCGATTGTTATAATGTAAAGATTACGTTAAAATAAAGATAAGAAATCGTTAAGAAAACGATTTTAGGAGGAACATGAATAAAGTACTGAAGTTTTTTATCGTCTCTATGCTGCTTGTTTCCATGTTGGTCGGCTGCGCACCCAAATCGGTAGGCGGCGGTAAGCTCGTCGTTTATTCCCCGAACTCGGATGGCGAAATCGAAGGCATCCTGATGTATTTCGGAGACAAGTATGACATCGAAATCGAACTGCAATCGATGGGTACCGGAGAAGTGTTATCGAAACTGGCCGCCGAAAAAGAGAACCCGCAAGCCGACGTAATGTTCGGCGGGATGAACTTGGGCGTCTACAACAACAACAAAGATTTGTTCCAGGAATATGTCGCCAAGGGCGATGAAAAACTGCCTGAAGGCTATCGCAACAAGACCGGGTTTTTCACCAACTATCTGTTGTCCGGAAGCAACCTGCTTGTCAATACCGATCTCGAAACCGAACTGGGCTTGGACATCAAGGGCTATGCCGACTTGTTGGATCCGAAACTCAAAGGCCGCATCGCTTCGGGCGATCCGACCAAATCTTCCAGCGCATGGGCTCAACTTTCCAATATCCTTCTCGTCATGGGTGGATATGACAGCAAAAAAGCCTGGGACTTCGTTGAAGACCTGGCTGAACAACTCGATGGCAAAATGCTGGGATCCTCTTCCCAAGTCTACAAAGGCGTTTCCGCCGGTGAATATGTCGTCGGTTTGACCTATGAAGACCCGTCGGTATCCTTGATCGCCGACGGCGCGACGAACCTGCGTGTCGTTTATCCTGAAGAAGGCGCCGTATGGTTGCCTGCCGCTTCTGCGATCGTCGCAGGTGCCGAAAATGTCGACAATGCGAAGTTGTTCATGGATTTCTTGATCACCGACGAATGCCAGACCATCATCGCCGGATTGACCAATCGTCCGGTTAACACGACGATCGTTCAAACCAACGAATTCATGAAGCCGTTCTCGGAAATCAACCTCGTCTTTGAAGACATCGAATATGTCGCATCGAAGAAGACCGAATACCAAGCGTTCTGGACGGAAATCTGGGCGGATTCTAACAAATAATTCAAAAAGTCGGGAGACATGAGACATGAGTGTGAACATCAAGATTCGCAACGCCGTGAAGCGTTACGGAAACAACACCATCATCTCGGATCTATCGTTGGATATCAAGGAGGGTGAATTTTTTACCCTCCTTGGTCCATCCGGATGCGGGAAGACGACCTTATTACGCATGATCGCCGGGTTTAACTCGATTGAAGGCGGCGATTTCTACTTTAGCGACAAACGGATCAACGATTTGGATCCTGCCAAACGCAACATCGGGATGGTTTTCCAAAACTATGCGATTTTCCCGCATTTGACCGTGAAGAAAAACGTCGCGTTCGGTTTACAGAATCGGAAACAAAGCAAAGAACATATCGAAATCGAAACGGAAAAGTTCCTACAACTGATGCAGATCGCGCAGTTCAAGGATCGTATGCCCGAGAAGTTATCCGGCGGGCAACAACAACGTGTCGCCTTGGCACGTGCTTTGGTCATTCAACCGGATGTCTTGTTGATGGACGAACCGTTAAGCAATCTGGACGCGAAGCTTCGCGTCGACATGCGTACGGTCATCAAAAGCATCCAACACAATGTCGGGATTACGACCGTTTATGTCACCCATGACCAAGAAGAAGCGATGGCGGTCAGCGACCGCATCGCCATCATGAAAGATGGTTTCATCCAACATGTCGGTACGCCCAAAGACATCTATAAACGCCCTGAGAATTTGTTCGTAGCCTCGTTCATCGGTCGCACCAATCTTTTGGATGCGACGCTGAAAATCGAAAACAATGCGACGTATCTTGTCTTCTTAAGCGGATACAAAGTTTTAATGGATAATGTGTCAGACGAAAACCGGCATGATCAAAAAGTATTGGTCTCCATTCGACCGGAAGAGTTCGTCATCACGGAGGATCAGGAAAAAGGGATCCCCGTCATGATCGAAGATAGTGTCTTCCTAGGATTGAATACGCATTACCAAGTCAAGTTCGACGACGGGAAGAATGCGGAAATCGTCCAGGAATCGCGGATCGACAGCATCATCCCGCCGGGGACGAAGATCCATCTGACGATCAAGACCGAGAAGATCAACGTATTCAACGAAGACGGAAGCAAAAACATCCTGAAGGGCGTCAACAACGATTCCGATCGACAAACCGGTGAATAGTATGAGAAAGAAACGCGTCGTTGATATTTGGACCTTCATGTCCGTATCGATTCTGTTGATGTATTTCGTTTTCCTACTGTATCCTCTTTACATGATCCTGAATAGTTCGTTCACCGGACCGGACGGGGGATTTTCCCTCCATTGGTTCAATCAGTTCTTCAGTCAAAGCTATTATCTGTCGACTTTGACCAACAGTTTCAGCGTGACGATCTGGACGACGATCCTGACCTTGATCATCGGCTACATCCTCGCGTACTTCTACAATATGTTTGAAATCAAGGGAAAAGGATTCCTTCAAGTGTTGATCATCCTCAGTTCGATGTCGGCGCCGTTCATCGGTGCCTATGCCTGGATCCAGTTGTTGGGAAGGGCGGGGATCATCACCGTCGCCGTCAAGAAAATCTTAGGCTTCACGATGCCCAACATCTATGGTTTCAACGGGATACTCTTGGTGTTGACCCTTCAATTGTTCCCGCTGGTTTTCCTCTATATTTCAGGGGCGTTGAAGAAAGTGGACAATTCCTTGTTGGAGGCATCCGCGAACATGGGGGTTAGCGGCATCCGTCGCTTCTTCAAGATCATCGTCCCCTTGACCATGCCGACGATTTTCGCCGCCGGGTTGCTTGTCTTCATGCGCGCTTTCGCGGACTTCGGAACGCCGTTGTTGATCGGGGAGGGATACCGGGTGTTCCCGGTGGAAATCTACAATCAGTTCATGGGCGAAGTCGGACGCAACTATAACTTCGCGGCGACGATCAGCGTCATCGCGATCTTGATCACCACCGTGATTTTCGTCGGCCAGAAGTTCATCGCCGACCGCTTCTCCTTCACGATGAATTCATTGAACACGATCGAACGTAAAAAAGCGAAAGGGATTTTCAACGTTTTCATCCATTTTTATTCCTATACCGTCGTATTATTATCTTTCCTTCCCCAGATTCTCATCGTTTACCAATCTTTCCAAAATACCTCCGGAAAGCTCTTCGCTCCGGGATTCTCATTGAACAGTTATATCTTCGCCTTGAACCGCATGAAACGTGCGATTCCCAACACCTTCTATATCGGCGGCATCGCGTTGGCGGTCACGATCATATTGGCGATCTTCATCGCCTACTTGGTTGTTCGCCGCAAGAACGCCATCAACAATGTCATCGATACGATGTCCATGATCCCCTACATCATTCCGGGATCCGTCGTCGGGATCGGCTTGGTCATGGCGTTCAACCGTAAACCGATCGTCTTGACAGGAACAGTCATCATCATGGTCATCGCGTTGGTCATCCGGAGGATCCCGTATACGATCCGATCTTCGGTCGCCATCCTTCAGCAAATCCCGATCACCATCGAAGAAGCTTCCATCAGCCTTGGGGCTTCGAAGATGAAAACCTTCTTCAAGATCACGGTCCCGATGATGTCCAGCGGGGTCATCGCCGGGGCGATCCTCAGCTGGGTGACGATCATCACGGAGTTGGCGACGGCGATCATCCTCTACAACGCCTCGACGATCACCTTGACGCTTTCGATCTATTCCTTCGTCTCCCGCGGCAACTACGGATATGCGGCCGCCTTGGCCACCGTCTTGTCCGCGTTGACGACAATTTCGCTTCTACTGTATATGAAGTTCACCAAGTCGGGCGAAATCACACTGTAGAGGATTCGTTGAATATAATACGTCATTGTATCCAAACTACGAAAACACCGGATCTCTCCGGTGTTTTTTACTCAATCAGTTGGAAATCTTGAATCGTCAGTCCAAACATGCTCTCTGGATTTTGGTTGGTCGTCAAGTTGAACATGGTGGTCGCATAGATCGAACCGTCATAATCATAACGGATGAACCTGAAGCTAAGCACCCATCGGTTCGGTTGGATGTCGATGCTGATGAACTCCGCCTTGCCGACTGGTCCGCCGATGCCGTACCAGCCGCAATCGACGCGGTCGCCGATGAACTCGAACTCATTGAACCCCTCAAGATTGAACGCATCCTTCATGATTTTCTGGGCGTCTTCCAATGCCAATGTCGTCGTCGATTCATCAAAGTCATACCCGTCATATTCCGTCTTACCGTTCATCTCGTTGGTAAAGGTAGAGATAAAATAGGGTGCGGTTTGGATGTTGATGGCGTCTTCGCGCAGAATATCGTAGGACGTCGCTGCCAGGATCGCCACATAGGCTTGTTGGTCGGGTGTCAATAGGTCGGCATACGACTGATTCTCATCCAATGCATCATCCAGCTTTTGGATCAAATCGTCTCTCACTTGAGTTTGTTTGAAGGGATAGGATGCAAGGTCATCCACCAAACCTTCTGCCGTATCGACCATCGCATACTCGTCGATCACGTTCTCAAAGAAAATGACGGCGCGATCTTCATCCTTCACATCATGAATCAAATCCAACGCTTCTTCATAGTTTTTATCGATGATCGCGGTTTCGATCGATTGGTAAAGTTGCTCGATTTTCTCTTCTTCCGTCATTTCCGGAACTTTGTCGACACATCCGGCTAAAAGAACCAAGAGTACGAGTCCGATCTTTAGGTATTTCATATCGTTCCTCCCTTTGTTTTTTATCATATCACAACTTTTTGGGATTCGTATGGGATTCAAAAAAGAAAGACCGGAGTTAAATCCGGCCGTTTCTATCATTTTTTCGCAGCTTCCTTCACTTTTTCGAGTTGCCCTTTCGCATAGGTGCAGGTCGCCGTGACCACCCATCCGTTTTCCGCCGCAAGGGTTTCAAGGGCATCCAACAGCTTTCGACCCCATCCTTGCCCTTTATGATTTTCGGACACTTCCGTATGCGTGATCGTCAAGATTGAATCGGTCAATGCGGTTTCCATCTTCACTACATAGGTTTCGATGGAATCCCCGAAATAGTAGATTCCCTTGTCGTGTTTGAGTTCCATACCTTACCTGCTTTCGTTGTATACCATAAGAATAACCAAATACGGAAAAGAATGCATCACATCTGCAAATAAACGGGTAAAATCCGTAAGACCTTCGATTCAACGGCGATGGCATGGTATAATCGGAGTATGCAAAAAACGAGTACGGATCGAAAAACAAAACGCGAAAACCCCTTCCTTTTCCAAGGGGATCTTCAGCGTAAGGGATACTTCGAAGGTTGGTATTATAAGCAGGTCAACGCGATGCGGGATCAAACCATCAGCGTCATTTTCGGGGTGAGTGTTACATCTCTTGATCCACATGCCTTTGTGCAAGTCTTACTGACCAAACCGGTCCGGACCTATTATTTCCATTATCCGATCGAGTCTTTTCGGCAAGTCGGAGACCGGTTTTGGATCGGAAACAATCAATTCAATCAACGACAGGTCCATTTGGAGTTAAGGCAGGATGGATTCGAATGCATCGGTACCTTGGACTATCAGTCGACGACGCCACTGAAGAGAACGCGTTACATGCCCTCGATCATGGGTCCTTTCGCTTATCTCGACCATATGGAATGCAATCACGGTGTCGTGAGTATGAATCATCGCGTCAACGGACGCTTAAGCATCAACGATGAATTCTGGTTGTTCTCCCGCGATACCGGCTATATCGAAAAAGATTGGGGCAAGTCGTTCCCCAAACGATATATCTGGATGCAGGGTAACAATTTCAAGACAAGCGAAGCCAGTGTGATGGTCAGTATCGCCCATATCCCGTTCCTTGGTTTGAGTTTCGAGGGCATCATCGCCGAAATCTCACTGCCGAACCGTTCGATTCGGATCGCCACCTATCTCGGTGCGCGACGCGAATCCTTGGTTCTTACCCAAAACGGGTTTACGTTAACGCTTCGACAGGGGAAACTACGGATCCATGTCATCGCGGAAATGGATCAGGTGGGTGAATTGAAGTCACCGAAACACGGTATGATGAAAGATACGATCAAAGAAGGATTGGGCGGGACGATCAAGGTGACCCTACAGAGCCGAAACAAGACGATCTGGGAAGATCATTCGAACCATTGCGGAATCGAAATCGAAGGATATAAGTAAAAGAAACCCTGCGGTTTCTTTTTAATTGTCATAATATTGTGAGAGAAACCCAAGCAGGACATCGTTGAACCCGGGATCGGTTTCATGCGGACAATGACCTTGGTTTTCGAAAATATGGACGCTCAAGTTCGTGGCGATCGGGCGGATCACGTCCAGACTTGAAGGCGAAACCCAGGTATCGGCTTCTCCCCAAACCACCAAGAGGGGCGTATCCGGATACTTCCATTGCTGGATCTGGGCGTTTTCGGATGTTTTCACAAAATCCAACAGTGCCGGGATCGATTTGTTTACCTGCAGCGGTTCAAGATAGCCTTGGGATTCTTCTTGACTGGCTTCACGGGCATAGGCCGATGACAATAAGGCTTGGATCGAATCGGGTTGGAGTGCGAAATATCGAAGATAGACTTCCAACCAACGTCCGATCGGCGAATCCAGCAGGAACGGAATACGCATGCCATCCTGTGTAACCGCACCGTCGATCATCACCATGGTTTTTACCCGCTGGTCTTCCTGGTTACTCATCGCCAGGATCGTCGACGCCCCCATCGAATGACCGACCAAGGTCCAGGGTCCATTCTGCGATAAACTCTCATCCACGACATCCAACAGTTCCCATAACCATTTAGCACGGTTTACCTGGGTGTGTTTCAACCCGCGCTGACGATCGCTGTAGCCAAAGGCTGGCAGATCGATCGCGACGACCAGATACCCGGCATCGACCAGGGGAGCCGTATTGTTTCGATAACTAAAGGTCGAAGCCGCCAAACCGTGGACAAGCAATACTTTGCCTTTGATCGTCTTGGGGACATCGACGCGATAATGGATTTTCACGTTGTCCGACGTTAAAAAGAAACGACTGTTCGGGTAAGGATATTCGGGAAGGTCGTTCGGTGTGGAAATCGGAATGAAATAAGGAAGGATCATCAGAACAAGCAGCAATCCCAAAAAGAAACGCGCTATTTTTCGAAGCATGGGCTTTCCCTACCTCCTATTCGCGGTTGGCGATGGATTCCTGCATCTTACGTACCTGGGATTCCGTCAAGGTATAGGAACGCAGACTTAGTCCCGCAAAGAAGAAACTCAACATACTCCCGATCGACATGATCAAGCCTAACGAAACAAGGGTGGAAGGCAACTGTTGGGGAAGGTTGGCATCGAACCGTATTACATCCAACATGATCCCGACGATGAAGATGGTGATGGCTTGGGATGTTTTATAGAACAAGGTCAAACTTCCGAAGTAGACGCCTTCTTCGCGTTTGCCGGAAGAAAGTTCATCCAAATCGATCGTGTCGGCGACCATCGATAAAGGTAAGGTGAAGAGGGCACCCGTCCCGAAGCCGGCGAAAAGGGCGAAGGGAAGGAAGTAAACGATCTGGTTGGCGATGGCAAGTCTAAACGGGATTAAAAATCCGAAATACACCCCGCCGACCATGCAGATCGCCAAGCCCAGCAACATGGCGGGTTTCTTGTCGATCTTCTTGGAAATGTACGCCCATGCGGGTTGGGAGAGGATGCTGATTGAGAATTGGATCCCCAGGATGATCGCGATGTTCTGGCTGGTAAAGCCAAAAGAGTAGGTAAAGACATGCAGACCCAGGTTGCTTAAGAGGGCGGATGAGATATTGTTGAACATATAACACCAGGCCACGGCTTGGAACGCTTTGTTTCTAAACGTGGAAAGCAAGGATTTAAACAGGAACACCACCTTGTTCCCCTGTATGTCCGCGATGATCTTACGGTTCAGGATGGGGATGTATTTCTTCGTCGCGAAGAAACTCCAGATCGCAAACACGAAGACAAGGATCGCCGAAGCGAAACCGATGTTGCGATAGGATTGCGGATTCAACTGACCGCTGGGATAGCCCGGAGCGGGTCTGAAGAAGAAATACATGCCGGCGACCGAGACCAAGGCGAGTCCAAGCAGGAAGAATACGGTTTTGATCCCTTGGATCATCGTACGCTCGTTGTAATCGTTGGATAATTCCGCACCGAGTGCGGTATACGGGGTGACATAAATCGTCATGAAGGTTTTAAATAGGATGATATAGATGAAAATCATCAGGAATTTCAGATTCGTGTCGATATCCGCCCGGATGCCCCAAATCAGATAAAGGGTTGCGGAAATCCCGATCGAACCGATAAGAAGGTATAGATGACGTCGGCCGAACCTTTTCGACCGTGTGATGTCCGAGACATAACCCATGACCGGATCGGTGACCGCATCCCAGAACACGCTGATCCCGACGGCCAGTCCGGCCAAACTTCCCGGGATGCCAAGGATCGCGGTGGAAAAGAAAACAAGGTAGGAACCGATGACTTGCATCGCGACGCCGACGCCGAGGTTACCGGCACCATAGCCGATTTTATCGATGAGCGGTATCTTGTGGACGGGGGAGGGTTGCTTCATGTGGGAGACCTCGCAATTCTAGTTGCATTATACCATTTCAAAGGCAATTAAATATCCATTCAACACTCGCTTGCATAGATATTGCATAAATAAAGCCATCCATCGGATAAAAAAATCGATTGACGAACGCACTTTTGCTTGTTAAAGTAATCTCATAGTTTTATGTAGGGCGAAACACATCATATCGCATGAAGCGGGAGGACAAAACGATGGAAAGAGTCTTTAATTTTAGCGCAGGTCCGTCGACGTTACCGGAGTCCGTTTTACGTAAGGCGGCATCGGAAATGTTGAACACCCATGGGACGGGAATGTCCGTCATGGAAATGAGTCATCGATCGAGTGCCTACGAGTCCATCCACAACAAAGCCCTGCAAGATTTGAGGGACCTGTTGGCGATTCCGCAAAACTACAAGATCCTCTTCCTCCAAGGCGGGGGAACACTGCAGTTCGCGATGGTTCCGCTCAACCTTCTTCGCAACACCAAGAAAGCGGACTACATCGATTCCGGCGAATGGTCGAAGAAAGCCATCAAGGAAGCCAAGAAATTCGGCGATATCCGTGTCATCGCCAGTTCGGAAGCCGACACCTATTCACACATCCCTGAATTCGACATAGCGGATGTCCGCGAAGATGCGGACTACGTCTATTTCGTCAGCAACAATACGATTTACGGAACCCGTTTTGCGCAGTTCCCGGAATTCAAAGACAAGATCCTCGTCAGCGATATGAGTTCGGACATCCTGTCGCGACCTTTCGACGTTTCCAAGTTCGGTTTGATTTTCGCCGGAGCGCAGAAAAACATGGGGATCGCCGGTCTGACCATCGTGATCATCCGTGAAGACCTCTTGGGTTTCGCCGATCCGAAAACCCCGGTCATGTTGGACTATGCCGCCATCGCGAAAGACAATTCCCTCATGAACACCCCTCCGACCTATGCGATCTATATGGCTGGTCTGCTATTCGAGTGGTTGAAGGAGTTGGGCGGCTTGGATGCGATGTACGCCCTGAACCAAAAGAAGGCGAAACTTCTGTATGACGCCATCGATCAAAGCGGATTCTTTCAAGGTACCGTGAAAGTCGAAGACCGCTCCCTCATGAACATCACCTTCCGGTCGCCTTCAACCGAGGCCGACAAAGCCTTCATCGCGTTTTGCGAGTCGCGCGGGTTGGTGAACCTGAAAGGATATCGCACCGTCGGCGGGATGCGTGCCAGCATCTACAACGCGATGCCGATCGAAGGGGTGGAAGCCTTGGTGGAAGCGATGTCGTTGTTTGAAACCCAATGGAAAGCACAATAGGGAACCCCATGTATAAAATCAAAACCATCAATGAAATCGCGTCGGAAGGATTGGACCTTCTGACCCCCAGTTATCGGCTCGATAAAGCAGAGGATGTCGACGGCATCCTTGTCCGCAGTGCAGTCATGCATGATATGAAGTTGAACCCCTCCGTCAAAGCCGTCGCCCGGGCCGGGGTCGGCGTCAATAATATCCCGCTTGAGGACTTCGCACAACAGGGTATCGTCGTGTTCAACACCCCCGGCGCGAACGCCAACGGCGTCAAGGAAATCGTCATCGCCGGATTGATGCTGGCGTCGCGCGACATCGTCGGTTCGATCGAGTGGGTGAAAACCATCGCGGACCAAGGGGAGGACATCCCCAAGAAAGTGGAGAGCGGGAAATCGGCTTTCACCGGACCGGAAATCAAAGGGAAAACCTTGGGGGTCGTCGGCTTGGGTGCGGTCGGCGTCTTGGTCGCCAACGCTGCGAACTCGCTGGGCATGAACGTCCTTGGCTTCGACCCGTATATCTCCGTCACATCCGCCTGGGGGCTCTCCCGCAGCGTCAAGCGCGCCGTCTCCTATGACGAACTTTATGAGAAATGCGATTATCTGACCTTACATGTCCCTCTAGTCGATGCGACACGGAATCTGATCAATAATGCAACGATCGATAAAATGAAAGACGGGGTGCGGATCTTGAATTTCGCCCGCTCCGAATTGGTCGACGACGATGCTATGAAGGCAGCGTTGAGCCGTAAGAAAGTCGCGAGATACATCACCGATTTCCCCAACGCGGCGACCCTGACCATGGAAAACTGCATCTCGATCCCCCATCTCGGGGCTTCGACACCGGAATCCGAAATTAACTGCGCCATCATGGCGGTTCATCAACTGATGGATTATCTGGAAAACGGCAACATCAAGAACTCCGTCAACTACCCTGAATGCGACATGGGGGTTTGCCGCAACGATGCGCGCATCACGATCAACCATAAAAACATCCCCAACATGGTTAGCCAGATCACGTCGGTCATGGGAACCCACAACATCAACATCGCAACGATGCAGAACATGTCGAAGAAGGCATGGGCGTACACGGTCTTGGATCTTGAAGGGGAGGTCACCCCGGAAATCGTGTCTTCGCTTCAAGCCATAGAAGGCGTCGTACGAGTCAGAGTCCTATAAACAAAAAATCCCGCGAGGGATTTTTACTTTGACTTCAGGGATGGACGAGAGGGAAGCAGGAACATCGGGACCATCGTGATGAACGAAAGTCCGAATCCGACCATGGCGACGATGAAGTACCAATCGATGTAGTCCGACGAAGAACCGGCGATATCGATGACACCGCGCAGGCACATCCCCATGACCAGGATGGCGATACTGGTATTGAATAGATTCACGAATAAGCGATGGAAGCGACGATGGGTAAGATTGCGGACATAACTCAAGATGTAATAGAGCAACGCCGCCCCCAAGGTCACCAACCACATGCTTCCCATGTAACTCGATTTCACCCCATGGGAGAATAAACCGTAGATGAAATTAAACAAGGCCAAGAAGATCGTCAGCAGCAGATAGACCGCGACGGTTTTTACCGGTTTTTTCATATCAGTTCTTCACGATATAGACGATATCGCTGACGCCCCTTTCCCCGAACGACGAACCATCGGTCGTCGGGCGGTTGATGACTTTCCCGTTATACCACATCGTGGCGGATCCGCCGCCATCCAGATTATAGGCCATGATGGCGCCGCGATCCTTGAAGACCTGGGCTAACTGTGGCAAGGTCATCCCGTCGCTGTTTTCGGTACGTCCGTCGACGACCACGAAGAGATAATGGAGCGGTCCCAGTTGGGCGATCCCGACCCGTGGATTCGCCTTCGCCGCGACCCAGTATTGGTCGGAAGTATCAACCAATTCACCGTTCTCGATCAAGACAGGACCAAAGGAGAAACTCTGCAAGGCACCTTCGGCGACCAACGACTCGCCGCTGACTTCACCTTCAGTGACATACTTGAAATCCCCGTTCTTATCGATGACCAAGGTGCGGTTGTCGATCGGACTACGCGGCTTATCCCGATAGAGCACCCCGTTACGGATGATCAAACCCTTATCGCGATAACCGTAGAAATCCCCGTTGATCGCCAAAATCGCATTGTTGTTCTTGGCGATGGTGGAAGTGTACTGCGTAATGTTGCGCCCGAACGTGTTTTTCGCAAAAGCCGTCTTCAAATAAGCGACGTTGTTGAGCTGGATGTCGGCGACATAATAGACGGTTCCGTTCTCGACGACTTTTTCGATCGTAATGCTTTTATAAAGGATCGTCTGACTTTCGCTATAACTCGTATCCGTGATATCGACGATTTTCTCCCCCTCGCCCGGGGTAACATCGCAAACCGGATCGACCGGGTCGACGATGACCAAGGATTTCGGAATCAAAAAGGCGTCCAAGAGGACGTAGAGAGAAAAGGTGATCAGGATCAGTGAGACGAAATACGCCCATAAATAGGGGAAACGTTTGGATTTCATGACATTACTCCTTCGTAAAGATGAGGACTTTCTGGATTTGATAACTTAGGATAAACAATCCGAGGTCCACAAGAATTTTAATCATCGGAACCGGGAAAGTAAAGACCATTGCCGAACCTTTCACCAAATACGCACTCGCCAGCAATTGGAACGCGGCCAGGATGTAGTATTTAAGGGCTTGTTTCTTCCATCCGCTCTCACTCTTGAAAACGACTTTGCGATTCATCGCGAAATTGAAATTCAACGAGACAAGGCGCGCAATGAGCGTCGCGAGGAGGATGGGTTCGGATAATTTCGCAAAGAGACTCAGGCAAAGGGTGAAAAGACTCCAGTCCAAGACCGCGGAAACGATCGAGGAGAACCCGAAAGCGAAAATCTGACGATAGATCCGGATGGAATCCAACAAGGGATTGAAATGCGATGACGAATTATGATCCAGATAGACGGTTTCGATCGTGACTTCACGGATCTTGATTCCGTAGCGCTTGGAATAAAGCAACATGTTCATTTCGAATTCATAGCGTTCGCCCGGGATGGTCAAATACTTCTCCATCGCGAATTTCGAAAAGGCACGCAGACCGGTCTGGGTATCGGTGATCTTCTGTCCGATCATGAATCTCGTCACGAAACGCGTGATTTTGTTTCCCAGTTTGCTTTTCAAGGGAACGTTACTGAAATCGAAATCGCGAGAACCCAATACCAACGCTTCCGGGGTTTCCTTCAAGGCGGCCAACACCTTCAGAATGTCCAACGGGGTATGTTGGCCATCCGCATCCACGGTGACGCACGCATCGACATCCGTATTCTTCAGACAATGTTCGATCGCGGTCTTCAACGCACGTCCTTTTCCTTGGTTGACCGCATGGGTCAACACGGTCACGCGCGGATACGTCGAAACGGTCTTGAAGATTTCAAGACAACTTTCCTTGCTTCCATCGTCGACGACGACGATGGCGTCTTCACAGCTTTTCGACAGCGTATCGACGACGCCGATTAATTTTTCATCCGGTTGATAAGCCGGGATCAAGATCGCGATGTTCATTGGATTACGTTTCCTTTGTCATAATTATACAGGAATACGCTAAGAATGGCATAAGAAAGGTGTGAAACATTGTGTACAAGGATGTCGGGACTTCAATGAATCGAAGGCTTGTGGTAAGATAACAAAAGGAAGTGAATGGAAATGACGAAAACAAAGAAAAAGTTACGTGCCAAAGACGGAGTCTTGTTGGGGTTAATCGCATCGATCATCGCCCTGTCTTTACTCGTGGGAACCCTGGCGCAAGAGAGCGTCGCCCTGAATCCCGACGATGAAGAACTGGGAGAAGGCGCAGCGGATGTAACCGGGTTGGTCATCAACGAAATCATGAGCTCCAATGCCGGAGCCTTCGCCGACCCGAAAGGGGACCTTTATGATTGGATCGAACTCTATAACGGAAGTTCGAAAGAAATCCGTCTTTTCAACTATGGATTAAGCGATACGCTCGATAAGACGAAATGGGTGTTCCCCGAGGTTTCGATCCCTGCGAAGGGATATCTTGTCGTTTACCTTAGCGGAAAAGATATCCCGGGACTCTATGCGAATTTCAGTTTGAAGAGCGCCGGAGGGGAAACCTTGGTGTTGCGCAATCCAAGCGGCAACGTGGTCGAGTCCTACAAACTCCCTGAGATCCTGAGCGGTAAGTCGATCGGACGAAACGCAGCGAACCAGTGGGTTACATATCGTCAAATCACACCGGGGTATGAAAACAGCACCCTCGGATACGAAGCGTTCATCAAAGATCGGATCATGAGCGAGAGTCCGCTGAGAATCACGGAGTTCCTCCCTGAAAACCAAGGGAATTTCCTTGACAAGACGTTTGGATTGTCGGGATACATCGAAGTCACCAACGTCTCGGATCAAACAATCCAACTCAAAAACTATGCCTTGGGGGATTCTTTGTCCGCCCCGTTTCGCTGGCGTTTCCCTGCGATGAGCCTGGCGGCGGGGAAATCCGTCGTGGTCTATACTTCGGGGATTTCCGAAATCGAAGGGAAGTTAAGCACGGGGTTCACGTTGAACGAGATCAACGGGACCGTCTTGTTGACCAACGACCAAGGGAAAATACTCGATCAGGCTACCTATGAAAACCTACCCAACGGATATGCCATGGCTTATCAGAACGATCGATATGTCGCCCAACCTTTCCTTAGCCCGGGTCAAACTAACGACCCCGCTGGGGTGGAGTCGTTCAATGCCTCACTGGATCTACCCAACGGGTTGATCATCAACGAAGCGATGAACAACAATACCAAGTATTTGCCGCACAACGGGGCGCAGACCTATGATTGGATCGAACTCTTCAACAATTCTTCCAAAACGATCTCGCTTAGCGAGTATACCTTGACCACAAGCCAAAACACCCCTTCGCTTTATCCCTTGCCCAATATTCAACTTGCCCCCGGCGACTACTACATCCTGATGGCTTCGGGGGAAACCAACCTTTCTACAACGTCGTTCAAACACACCAATTTCAAGTTGTCCGACGTCGAGTCGATTTATCTCTATCATCAAGGGAAATTGACGGACACGTTGTTTTTGGCCGAAGTCCCACTCAACTACAGTGTTGCCCGTTCAACCCAAGGCGGATCCACCTACAGTTCACAACCGACGCCTCGGGCGAAAAACATCGACGGTTACTCGATGGTCAGCGCCCTCCCGAAAACCAAACTTACGGCAGGCGTCTACGACGATGTGAACGCATTGACCGTGGCGTTGGATACGTACGGGAAAACCTACTATACCTTGGATGGAAGCAAACCGAATTCAAATTCACGAGTTTATACCTCGCCCATCACGATTACCCAGACGACGGTGGTCCGTGCGATCACCATCGAGAATGATAAAGTTCCCAGCGTCGTCGCCACCTATTCGTACGTAGTCAACGAGAACCATAGTCTGCCGGTATTGTCGGTCGCCATGAACCCCAACGAATTCAGCGCCCTTCAAAAAAACCCATGGGTCGTCGGTACGGAGTATGCCTCGCATGTGGAACTGTTCGAAAACGGGGAAGGCTTCGCGATCGATTGCGGATTCCAACTTTTCGGGGGTTCGACCCGGGGATTGGCGAAAAAATCGTTCGAACTGAATTTCAGAAGCGAATACGGACCGGGGATGCTTCACTATCAAGTCTTCGATAAGCGGGATTTCTCCGTTTTCAATAAACTTGTGTTACGATCGGGCTCCCAAGACTATGACGCGGCGTTCTTCCGCGACATCCTTTCCAGCGAAATCATGGAAGACTCGGAAACCGTCGAAGTCCAGGCGTACAAGTCGATCATCCTCTATATCAACGGGAAATACTGGGGAATCTACGATATCCGCGAAAAAGTGGATGAATACTTCGTTTCCACCCATTACAACGTGGATAAAAGCACGGCGAACGTCGTCCGGGCGGATTGGGATGTCTCGGCGGGTTCCTTGTCGGGGATCTACGGGATCGTCAGTTACGCCAATACGCATGACATGACCGTCAGTGCCAACTATCAGCACATCCTCGACCGTTTGGATATCGAGAGTTATATCGATTTCTGGGTCGCGGAAACCTTCGTCACCAACAACGACATCATCAACACCCGCTACATTTCCTCGTCCCAATACGACGGCGGGAAGTGGCATATGGTGTTCTACGACCTTGACTATGCCTGGTATAACTACTATCGCGACTATTTCGAGTTCATGGTGAAACCGGAAGGGATGTCGGACTTCAAGGTCAGCACCGTACTGATGCGCAACCTGATGAAAAACGACGATTTCAAAAGGACCTTCCTCGAGCGGCTTCAGTTGAATCTTGCGGGCATCTGGAGTGAAGAGAATGTGAATGCAAAGATCGAAACGATGTATACCAAGATCAAACCCGAAATGGCGCGTGACAGCGCGCGGTGGGGGTTCACGATGGAAAGTTGGGAAAAAGAAGTGCAACGGATCCGCGACTATACGTCCGTACGCACCCGTTATCTTCTTGACCAGGCGAAAGTATTCTTCGGATTAAGCAACAATGAATTCGAAGACTATTTCGGGGATTTCATATGAAACTACGCCATGAACTGAAGTTCACCCTCCACAAAGAAGCGGCGAAACTGTTGAAATCACGGATGGCGATGCTTCTCCCGTACGACGGAAACGCGGATAAAAACGGGGAATACATGATCCGAAGTTTGTATTTCGATACGCCGGACTCAAGCGCTTATTATGAGAAGATGGATGGCGTCGAGAACCGGAAGAAATACCGCATCCGTTACTACAATCAGAACACCGGGTTCATTCGATTGGAGTGCAAAGAGAAATTCAACCAGATGACCCATAAACGATTGGTGAGAATCAGTCTCGACCAAGCGAAACGCTTCATCGCGGGGGACATCGAAGCGATGGACATCGAAGGGGATGACCTCCTGCGGGAATTCCTGATCGAAATGAAAACCAAGCACCTGATCCCCAGCGTCATCGTCGACTATCGCCGGACCGCCTTCGTGATGGAGAGTCTGGATGTCAGGATCACCTTCGACGAAGTCATCCATTCACGCGTCTACAACCATGATTTGTTCGAGGTTTCCCACGGCGGCGTCATGCCGATGGAAGACTTCGAATCCGTCGTCGAAATCAAATACAACGATGTTCTACCATCATCGATCGTCGCCGTCTTGAATTCGATGCCGATGACCCGCCAAGCCTTATCGAAGTTCGCGCTTTGCCGCGGTATGCAATAAAGGAGAAGTACCATGAGTTTTCTAGATCTGATCAAAAAAGGGATCGTCGAGGAATTTACCGGGACCGTGTCGCTCAACGGCGTTCTATTGTCCCTGCTGACCGCGTTTGCGATCGCCATCTTCATCGTCTATGTCTATCGCCGCACCTACTCGGGCGTCATCTATTCAAAGTCCTTCAGTCTTTTACTCATCCTTTTGGCGATGGTGACCACCTTGGTCGTCCGCACCATCTCCTCCAACCTCGCCCTTTCCTTAGGGATGGTCGGCGCCTTGTCCATCGTCCGCTACCGTACCGCCGTCAAAGACCCCATCGATACCGGATTCATCTTCTGGGCGATCATGGGCGGCATCATGTCCGGCGTCGGCATCTATCTGGTCGCCTTCATCAGTTCGCTGGCCATCGGATTCCTCTTCATGATCTTCTATAACTTCGAATCCAGGTCGATCTCCCGTTTTCTGTTGATCGTGAAATTCGACGACGCCGTCCACGAAGCGGTGTATGCGGCGCTGAAAACCATGCCGAAACATAAGCTGAGAAGCAAGACCTTGGTCGGACAGAACGTCGAGTTGACCTTCGATATCGAAATCAGCGATAAGTCCGAGAGGAAAGTCGATTCGCTCAAGAAAATCCCGGGCGTCGAGTCCGTCAGTCTGATCAGTTACCAAAACGACATCGGTGTCTAGTCCCGCGAGAGCGGGATTTTCTTTTGTTTCATCGCTAAAAAAGAATATAATGAAAGTAGAACCACGGAAAGGAAATTCAATATGAACCAGCCTCATCTCAGAAGCAGTTTCGACGGCGTTTCTCTACACATCCGTTGGAATACCATCGACCAACCCAAAGCCACCCTCGTCATCGCCCATGGTCTCGCCGAGCATCTTGGACGCTATGACGAATTCGCATCCAAACTCAATGAATGGGGATACAACGTCCTGCGTTATGACCAGCGGGGACACGGGCATTCCGAAGGCGAGCGGGGCTATCTCGCATCGTACTCGCATCTCTTCCTCGACTGCAACGAAATCGTCGAAGCCGCCAAAGAAGCCTTCCCCGATCTTCCCGTCCTGCTTTTCGGACATAGCATGGGGGGCTATACCGCCACCGGCTATGCCATCCTGTATCCAAGGCATGTGAAAGGGATCGTGTTCTCAGGACCATTAACCTTGGATAACGCCGGAATCCTGCGTTCGATCGACCTAAGCCTGGATCCCCACATTCAAGCTCCAAACGCCTTGGCGGACGCCATCTGCAGCGATCCGAAGGTCGTGGAAGACTACAAGAACGATCCCTTGACCCTCAAATCGATCGCCTTGGGGTTGATGCAGGAAATCGCCCGCAGTGTGCCTTGGATCGACGCGCATCTTCATGAGATCGTCGATCCCATCCTGGTCCTCCATGGCGAAAAAGACGCGTTGGTGAATGTGAAAGACAGCGAAGAACTCTATCTACGCAGTGCGTCTACGGATAAGACGCGCAACGTGTTCGACGGACTGTGGCATGAGATCCTCAATGAACAACGCCGTGAAGAAGTCTATCGCGTCATCCACGAATGGTTGGATCGACACTGTTAACCAAAGGAGATTCAAAATGAAAATCGGAATTGTCGGATTGGGAGACATCGCGAAGAAAGCGTACTTGCCGATCCTTTGCGCACGGGAAGAAATCGAACTGATCCCGTGTACACGGAATCCGTCGACGTTGCGGGAGGTCATGGAAAAATATCACATTGCCAAGGGATATCTCGATGTCAACGACCTCATCGCAGAAGGCATCGACGCCGTGTTCATCACCGCTGCGACGGATGCGCATGAAGCCTTGGTCGAGACGTTTCTAAAGGCGGGGGTTCCCGTCCACATCGACAAACCGATGACGATGCACTACGAAACATCGAAATCCTTGGTGTTGCTGAGCGAAGAATGCAAGGTCCCGATGATGACCGGATTCAACCGCCGGTTCGTGCCGCTGGTTAAGAAGGTGCATGATTTGGGTGTACCTGAACGGGTGCTCTACCAAAAGAACCGCTATCTGAAACCTGATATGATCCGCCGCTTCATCGTCGAGGATTTCGTGCATGTCATCGACACGACGCGCTATCTCCTTCAAAGCGAGGTCACTGAAGTCGCCGTTTTCCCGAAACTCAGGGAAGGGAAACTGGTGTCCATCACGATCGTATTGAGCACACCCGTCAACCATGGCATCTGCATCATGGATTATGAGAACGGCGTGACCGAAGAAATCGTCGAAGTCTTCCACACCCACCGTAAATCCATCCTACGCAACCTTTCTTCCTTCGAGTCCTATGAACATGGCGTCCATACGATCGACGCACAGAAGGACTGGGAATCCACCTTGCATAAACGCGGTTTCGAAGATCTGATCGACGCTTTCCTTAAGGCGATCAAGAACCACGAACCCCTGCCGATCCCGCTCAGAGACTCGCTGAAGACCCATGAAATCTGCGAACAGATCGTGATCGCCATCGAAAACAAACGTCCATGAACCCGCCTCGGCCTTGAAATCCGGTTCCTTCTTTTCTGGAATCCGCATTTACGGTCGAGGCTTTTCTATACCACTTGAAATTAGGATGGAACATCGTCCCGATTCGGTGTATAATACATCACAATAAACAAACGAGGTGTCAATCATGCGTCATTTGATACAAGAAAGCAAACGGATCGTCGTCAAAGTCGGAACCTCGACCTTGACGTATGAAAACGGGAAAACCAACTTCACCCGCATGGAGAAACTTGCGCAGATTCTATGCGATTTGATGAACCAAGGCAAGGAAGTGGTCCTGGTCACCTCCGGTGCGATCGGCGTCGGCGTCGGTAAACTGAAACTGGACGAAAGGCCCAAGACGGTTCGCGAGAAACAAGCGGTCGCCGCGGTCGGACAATGCGAACTGATGCACCTCTACAGTAAGTTCTTCGCCGAGTACGGCCACATCGTCGGGCAAATCCTCTTGACCCGCGACGTCGTCGAAGAGAGCCATATGCGCACCAACGTCATCAATACCTTCGAGAGTCTGTTGGAGAAGGGGATCCTCCCCATCGTCAACGAGAACGACTCGGTCGCGACGGATGAAATCGAGTCCGGCGAGAACCGTATCTTCGGCGACAACGACACCTTGTCCGCGATCGTCGCCAAGCTTCTTCACGCCGACCTGTTGATCATCCTCTCGGACATCGACGGGTTCTACGACGCGGATCCGCGCAAAGACCCGCAGGCGAAGAAGATCGACATCGTCGAGGAAGTCACCCCCGAAATCGAAATGAAGGCGGGCGGGGCGGGATCCTCACGCGGGACGGGCGGTATGATCACCAAGCTTCATGCGGCGAAGATCGCCAACGACGCCTCGGTGGACATGGTCCTGGCGACCGGGAAAGACCCGCGTATCCTCTTGGAGATCCTTGCGGGTGAAAACTGCGGAACCTTGTTTTTGGGGAAAGGAAGAAAGCGATGAGTGAAATCAAAGTCAAAGGGAGCCTGGCGAAAGAAGCCGCGCTGAGATTGGCATTAACCGATACGAAGGATAAAGACGGCGCGCTTCAGGCAATCGCGCGCTCGTTGGTGAAACACACCGACGAGATCTTACGTGCCAACGGCATCGACATCGTCGAGGCCAAGGAGAAAGGCATCAGCGGCGCTTTATTGGACCGTTTGACGCTCACCCCTGCTCGAATCTCGGATATGGCGGAAGGATTGATTCAAATCGCGAAACTCAACGACCCGGTCGGGGAAGTGCTGGAAGTGATCGAGCGTCCCAACGGGTTGAAAATCCGTAAAGTCCGGGTACCTTTAGGGGTCATCGGGATCATCTACGAAGCCCGTCCGAACGTCACGGTGGATGCGGCGGGACTGTGTTTGAAAGCGGGGAACGCCGTGATCCTGAGGGGTGGGAGCGAAGCGCTCCACACGAACAAATCGCTTCTCCGCATCATGGAAGAAGCCTTGGATTCGATCAAATTCATCCCCCATGCGATCCAGTTGATCGAAAACACGGACCGCAGCATCGCGACCGAAATGATGAAAGCCAATGCCTACCTCGACGTCTTGATTCCGCGCGGTGGTGCGGGCTTGATCAAAGCGGTCGTCGAAAATGCGACCGTACCGGTCATCGAGACCGGGGTCGGCAATTGCCATATCTATGTGGAAGAGAGCGCCGACCTGAAGATGGCGGCGTCGATCCTGGTCAATGCGAAAACCAACCGTCCCGGGGTCTGCAACGCCGCCGAGAGTCTTTTGGTGGACAAGAAAATCGCCAGTGAGTTCCTCTTGAAAGTGTATCCGATCCTCAAAGAAGAAAAAGTCGAACTGCGCGGATGCGCGTCGACGCTTGAAATCTTGCCGATGATCAAAGCGGCCAACGAAAAGGATTGGGGTCAGGAATACCTGGATCTCATCTTATCCGTCAAAGTGGTTTCAGGGATCGATGAAGCGATCTCACATATCCAACATTACGGAACCAAGCATTCGGAAGCCATCGTCACAAGCGATGCGAAGAAAGCGAAGCGATTCCAGGATGAAATCGATGCGGCTGCCGTCTATGTCAACGCATCGACACGGTTCACCGACGGGTTCGAGTTCGGATTCGGGGCGGAAATCGGAATCAGTACGCAGAAACTCCATGCAAGGGGACCGATGGGGCTAAAAGAACTGACCTCCATCAAATACATCATCGAAGGGAATGGACAAATCCGATAAAAAAACTCTGCGCTTGCAGAGTTATTTTTTTGCGTCGATCGCGTCTTGGATGACTCTTCCCAAACGTTTGATCGCTTCTTCGATTTCGGTTTCGTTGGAGTTGGTATAGTTCAAACGCAGGGTGTTCGCGTCGGTCCGGTTGACATAGAAAGGGTCCCCGGGGACGAAAACGATCTTGTTGGCGATGGCCTGGTCGATGAGTTTCATCGATGAAATCCCCTCCGGTAAGGTCGCCCACATGAACATCCCGCCTTCGGGTTTCGTGACGCTGACGCCTTGGGGGAAATAGCGTTCGATCATCGTCACCATGCAGTCGCGTTGTCTGCGGTACATGGCCTTGATCGTGGCGATGTGCGCATCGAGGTCGTTGTCTTTCAGGTATTGGTAGACGACGCGTTGGGCGAAGACGTTGGTATGCAGGTCGGTCGCTTGTTTCGCCGTGATCAGTTTATCCATGATTTCAGGGCAGGCCACGACCCAACCCAACCGCATCCCAGGGGAGACGACCTTGGAGAACGACCCCAAGAGGATGCCTCTCTCACCTAAATAAGATTTGATCGGCATGACTTCTTCCCCATAGAAGCGAAGCTCGCTGTAGGGGTCGTCTTCGATCAACAGGCATTCGTACTTTTCGATCAAACGCGCCACTTCGATGCGGTTCTCTTTCGTATAGGTCAATCCGGTCGGGTTCTGGAAATTCGGCACCGTATAGAAGAACTTAGGCCGGTGGTTCTTCAGCATTTCCTCAAGCATCGCCAAATCCACCCCGGCTTCCAATAACCTTACTTCATGGAAGGTCGGCAGATAGAAGGACATCGATTGGAGCGCCCCCAGATAGGAAGGGTATTCGACGATCACGTCGTCCCCGTTGTCGATCAAGACCCGCGCCAATAAATCGAGGGCTTGCTGGGAACCGTTGGTGATCAGAATCTGCTCGTGAGGGATGTCCAAACCGAAACGTTTCTTGTACCGTTCGCTGATGTACTTGCGCAACGGGACGTATCCTTCGGTCGCCGAGTATTGCAGGGCATGCCGACCATCAAAGTCCAGCACCTTTTTCGTCGCCTCCGCGATCTCTTCGATCGGAAAGGAATCGGGATTCGGGAATCCGCCCGACAATGAAATCATATCCGGTTGGTCCAGTACTTTGAAGATTTCCCGGATGAAGGATTTTTTGACGTTACCGATGCTTTTTGAGAATTTAATGTCCATGGGAGCCCCGTTTCTTTCTGCTCTTATTTTACGCTATGAAGGCGAAAACGGATAGAGTGAATGTAAACTATTCATCCTGTTTTCATATTTCTGAAAATGATTGTAATGATGTGGAAACATGATATCCTAGAATCAAGAGGTGGATGTATGGCCAATCAGAGATATTATGGAGAAGGAACCGTTCACTCGACAGTCGACCTGATCAAGATCGGTTTTCCTTCGACCGGGATCAGTGTCACCTTCGTGGACGAAGCATGGAACGCGGATCGAAACGTATGCATGTTGGTGTTTGAAAAGTACTTCATGCGCGTCGAGAACCGGGTCAGTTTAAGTGTCTTGGTCTATTTGGAAAACCAAGAAGTATGTGTCGATCTGATCGGATCGGGCGGCGGTCGCGGTGCGATCTTCAATTTCAGTTGGGGAAGCGAAGAAGATTTCGCCTACTCCTTGGGGAAGATGCTGGCGGAGCGCGGATTCAGGAAACGGGATTGACATGAAAGGGCTGCGGACGATCTTCATCGTGACCTTGCTTCTTCTTTTCTATGCAACGCTTTTCCCTGTCAATGCGGACATGGGTCCCAAACCTTCCTTGAAAATCATCGTCAAAAACCCCTCGGACGACGCCTATTATCTTGACCTTTTGATTCGAGAGGAAGGTGATTTCGATAACTTGGGGGAAGACCGTCAGAACTATGACAAAAACATGCTTGAGCTGCTATCATCACAGGAAATCAACGGATGGTATCCCGCCTTGACCCACGGGACGAAGAACGTTCCGTTGTTTGGGAAACTCACCGGGAACCCGGAAGGGAAGTCGTACGTCCATTCATTCTCCTACATGGGGGTACCCAATGATTTCAAGATCATCCTCGTCACCAAGGGCGGGTTGATCCAGGTGAGCGATGAAATCCATACCTTCCTCTTTCAAACGACGATTACGTATGACATGTCTAGCGGTAGCGTGGTCGCACAGAGCATCGTTTCCGCTTACCTGTCGCAGTTCTCCCTGACCTTCATCCCCACCTTGCTTCTTGAAGCGTTGATCCTCTACTTGATGAAACTTTGGACCAAGCGTAACCTGAAAACGATCCTCGTCGTCAATCTGACCACTCAATTATTCATGAGTGCCATCGCGGGGACGGCTTTACTAAAGTTGGGGATCCTCAGTGCCTTTATTCTCTTGATCCCGGTTGAAATCGCGATCCTGATCATCGAAACGATCGCATACCGATGCTTACTGAAGGACGGAGAGAACAAGAAATATATCCTTTATGCGGTCGTGGCGAATCTGAACAGCGCCGCGCTGGGCTTCATCTTGATCATCTACGAATCGATCCTGATCCTAAAATGAAATGCCGGTTTCCCGGCATTTCCTATTCTAGCGGTTCGACTTTGCACAGCCATCGAAACAATGCATAGGAGAGCAAGACGATGAAGACCGATGCGATCAATGCGGTCAATACATCCCCAAGGACATAGACCGCCAGCAGAACCGACAGAATCGTCAATGCGATCCAGATCCAAACGATCGTCGCGCGTTTCATGGGCGCCTCCTTTTCGTATTCTTCATCTCCAGTATACGCCTTTAGTAAACGTTGTGTAAAATCAGCATCTTAGCGATGGATCCTACAAAGGGATTGAACCGAAGAGGTCGACGAATTCTTTAGGTACGGTTCATTCCATGATAAAATCAAAGAGAGCATTCCTAGCCTATGCACTGGAGGAAACCATGGAACTACGCGTCCTTGAATATTTCTTGATGGTCGCCAAAGAGGGGAACATCACCAAAGCGGCGGATAAACTGCATATCACGCAGCCGACATTGAGCCGTCAGCTCAAAGAGTTGGAGACGGAATTAAAGACAACGCTGTTTCTGCGCGGGAAACGGCAGATCCTATTGACCGAAGCCGGTACCTTGCTTTTACAGCGGGCGAATGAATTGGTGGGCTTGATGGCGAAGACCCAGCGTGATTTATCCGAATCGCAGACACAACTCATGGGGAGCATCTCGATCGGTTGTGTCGAAACCAGCGTCTCCCGATTTCTGGTCGAACAGATGATCTCGTTTACGGAACATCGTCCGATGGTACTGTTCGATATCGTCAGCGGGAACGGCGACGACCTTCGCGAGAAACTCGACCATGGAAGCATCGATCTGGCGATTCTGCTTGAACCGATCGAAACTGCGAAATACGACGCGATCAAACTTCCGATCGAAGAGATCTGGGGTATCGTGGTCAATGTTGATCATCCTCTCGCCAAACTCCCGCATGTAACGGTTCAGGAACTGAAGGATTTACCCTTGATCATCTCGCGCCGTTCGATCGTTTCCGATGAGATGGAAAGTTGGCTGGGTGTGCCCAAGGCGCAACTCAACATCGTCGCCACCCATACGCTCTTGACCAATACGCTGTTGATGGTGAAACGGAAATTCGGTTATCCGTTCATCGTTCAAGGGGCGTTCGAGATGCGGCCGGATCCAACCATGAAATTCATCCCTCTCTTTCCACAACGAACATCCGGACATGTACTGGCATGGAAGAAAAACCAGATCCATAATCCGGCGACCCGCTTGTTTCGACAATACATCCAAGAGAAAGTGTCGGATTAATATGCCTTAAAGGCATTGTAAAGCATATAAAGTAAGTATTTTACATGGGAATGGTTCCTATCTATACTAGTCATGTACAAGGAGATTCACCGATGACAAGACTATTGAAATGGTTCGAGCCTAGATTCCAGATTTCCGAACATCGTAAAAAGTTCAACAACGCCTTTTTGCTTGCCTTGATTCTTCCGCTCTTCATCGAGCAATTCCTCGTCATGTTCGTAGGCGTCGCGGACACATTGATGGTCAGCTATGTCGGCGAAGCCGCTGTTTCCGGCGTCTCCTTGGTGAACATGTTCATCACGATCTTCATCTACATCTTCACCGCCTTGGCATCCGGCGGAGCGGTCGTCGTAAGCCAGTTGATCGGCAAGAAGGATCAAGAGAACGGGGATTTGGCGGCCGGCCAACTCGTCATGATCTCCCTCGCCACCTCCTTGGTTTTGATGGGTTTGACCCTGGTGTTCAACCAACAGATCCTGGCATGGTTGTTTGGCAAAGTCGAAGCTGAAGTCATGCAGGCGAGCGTGACCTATCTTGAAATCATGACCTATACGTTCCCCGCAATGGCCATCTACAATAGCGGAGCGGCATTGTTTCGAAGCATGGGAAGAACGAAAACCACCATGCATATTTCCCTATGGATGAACGGAATCAACATCGTAGGCAACTATATCGGCGTCTTCGTACTCAAGGCAGGCGTCGCAGGCGTCGCCTGGCCGACATTCGTTTCAAGACTCATCGCAGCCATCGTCATCTTCTATCTGTGTTTCAAGGAAAACAACGAAGTTCGATTGAAACTCAGAAACATATTGCGTTGGCACAAGGAAATGACGATGCGTATTTTGAAAATCGCCATCCCCAACAGTATCGAAAACGGGATGTTCCAGGTATCGAAAGTGGCGCTTAGCGCCATCACCGCTCTTTTTGGCACCAGCCAGATCGCAGCCAACGGGGTCGCGCAAAGTATTTGGTCCATGTCCGCTTTGATCGGGGTCGCTTTCGGTCCGGCCTTCATCACCGTCATTGGTCAAACCATCGGGGCAATGGATCGTGAAGCGGCGAAGTACTACATGGTCAAACTCCTGCGGATCGCGACGATCAGTTCGGTGGCGTGGAACGGCTTGATCCTGGCGCTTACCCCTTTGATGCTGATGATGTTTGATCTTTCGGATGAATCGAAACGACTTGTCTTCATCCTGGTTCTCATCCACAATCTATTCAACGCCCTGATTTTCCCCATTTCATCCCCGTTCACCAATGGCCTGCGAGCCGCCGGGGATGTCCGTTTCACGATGTACGTTTCGATTTTCGCGACGGCCGTCGTACGGGTCTCGCTATCGTACTTGTTCGGGATTTGGATGAACCTGGGTGTCATCGGCATCGCCCTTGCCATGGGTGTCGACTGGTGTGTCCGCGCCATGTTCAGTATGCTGCGGTTCAAGAGCGGCCGATGGTTGAGACACCAGGTTATCTAGCGTCATAACACTCGGTCACCCCTGATCGGTGCATTACGTCTTTTAATTCCGATCGATGATCAACCTCCGGCTTCAACAATCGGGTTAACCGTTCGTTGCGACCGGAGGTTTTCTTACGATGTATGGATTGATTGTTTTGGCGTATAAAAATGCCGGGAATCCGGCATGTTTTCATCATTCTTTGGGTAGAAACTTCTTTATCCATTCATAGGCACTTCGATTCATCTCAAGCGCGAAGTCACTGGCGAATTTGCGTGTGTAGATCGTGTTTATTATCTGCTTGAAATCCTGGATCGGAAGACCCGCATCACGGGCATGGGTGTCCATCATTTCCTTGAGTCGGCTTTCATCCATCCGCCGATAGGTGTTTTCGTGGACGATGAATTCGCGCCGATACCGGGTCGGTTTCTTGCGCTCGCGTTGTTGCTTAACGGGATAGCCGAACACCACCATCCCGATCGGCAAGGTATACTCCGGCAGATTCAATAGTTTTCGATGTTCTTCCACATTTTCCAGGATGTCGCCGATGTAGCAGGATCCGATCCCCAACGACTGGGCGGCGACCACCGCGTTTTGCGCGGCGATGAGCGCATCGCTGATACAAAGCAATAATTGTCCTACACCAGGGAGGTGGATCTCTTGGTCAAGCAAATAGAACCCATCATACAATCGACAGGCATCCGCGACGAAGATCAAGACCATGGGTGCTTTCGCGATGAACGGCTGATGGTCGCAGGTGTCGGCGAGTTTGATTTTCTTCGCCGGATCGGTGATGTCCAGGATCGAATAAAGGTGCAGGTTCCCCGCGGTCGGCGCCTGTATGGCCGCATCGAGGATCAGTTTCTTGTCCTCTTCCGAAATAATGCGATCTTCGAATACCCGCACGGATTTGCGGTCGAAAAGTTGGTTCAGGGTTTCGTTCATGATCGTCTCCTTTGACAATCTAACTTTAGCATATCCTTCAACCATTCAACACAAAAGGACGTGAAATTAATCCAGAATTAACATAGACTATGGTATAACACAAGTAGAAGAGAAGAATAGCGTCTATTTTCACATTTTGGCCAATTCCAGGCCGAAGCGAGGACACCTATGAAAAAATTCATCGTATTCTTTGCGACCTTATTGTTGATACTGACGGGTTGTTCAAGTTGGTATCAGAGAAACGAATCCGGAAGTCTGATGTTGATCACAAGCCGTTCGATGATCAAGGACCTGATTTCATCGCGTTATAGCGGATATACCGGACCGTTCGCCGAAGCGTCGAAAGATTCACTGTCCGGGAACACCAATTATTCCCAGACCAACACGCAGATCCAAGGCATCGACGAGGGTGACATCGTCAAAACCAACGGCCGCTTCATCATCCATGTGGCCGGTCAGGTGATTCGTGTCATCGATGTCGCGTCATCCAAGGCTATCGGTAAAATCGAATATGTCTATGATGAAAAAGCGACCAAGTTCTACTATCCCAGCGAAGTCTATCTCACCAACGACAAACTCATCGTCATGGGGTCGATTTCGAGTTACAACGGTGGGATCTATCCGATGGTCAAAGATACGGATACCCGCATGAGCATGTTTTGGATCGGGTATCAGGACACCTTCGTCAGCGTTTACGACCTGACCGACCCGACCAAACCGGTTTTGGACAAGAACTATGAGCTGACCGGCGGGTTCCATTCGTCGAGACTGACGGACAATGAACTCTTGGTCATCGCCAACCAATACAATTTGATCATGTACGATGACAACGGCGGGGAAAAAGTCAATGATCCGGCCGTTACGGAAACCACCAGCGGTACGACGATTTCGTCCTTGGACACCAAGTCGGCCTATGTACTGCCGGGGAAACAAGGCGACAGTTTCGTCAACATCCTAAAGTTGGATTTGGCCAGCTCGGCCGATCCGAAGATCACGTCCTTCTTGGGCAATATCCAGACGATCTATGTCGATTTCGACAATCTGATGTTGGCCCAGTACCGCTATGAAGTCACCAACCAAACGACCGGCGAAGGGAAGACCTTGACCGATCTACTCCGCTTCGATCTTGCGAGTCTGGAACTGAAAGCCGACGCTTCGATCGAAGGCTACTTGTTGAATCAATTCTCCATGGATATTTTCGACGGGAACATCCGTGTCGCTTCGACCAAATGGTCCAACGACGGCAAAGTCTCCAACGCGATCCATGTCTTCAACCTCGCCCTTGAACCGCAAAGTTCCATCGTGAACCTGGCGGAAGGCGAATCCATTCGTGCCGTACGTTTCATGGGTGAAAAAGGATATCTGGTCACCTTTGAAAACGTCGACCCCTTGTTCGTCATCGACCTCAGCAACCCGAAGTCCATCAAAGTCACCGGCGAGTTGAAGGTTCCCGGATTCAGCACCTACCTGCATCCGGTCAGTGACACCGTCTTGTTCGGGATCGCGGAAGACTTGGAAGTCGTCCCGATGACCGATCAATACGGCAACAAATGGAATAGCGTCAACCGTTTCGGAATGAAGATCAGCTTATTCGATGTTTCCGACCCCACCAAGCCGACGGAATTGGAATCGCTGCGTGTCGTCGGTCAATATGGCTACACCGAAGCTTCCTACAACCACCGTGCCGTCGTCTATGACACGGAAAGAGATCTATTGTATCTCCCGTATACGGATTCCGATTATACGACCCAGGTTTGTGAGACCTATGAAGGAAAAGAAGGCGAAGATAAATACACCTACTGTAACTTCAAAGTGGAAAGCGGCATCAAAGTGGTGCGCATCACCGAAACCGGCGTCGAACTTGTCAAATCGATCGTCATCGCCGCCAACAACGACTATACCAACCTGGTTTCCAGAGTCCTGTATGTCGGTGACAAGTTGTATGCGATCACCTACAGCGCCACATACATCTATGACCGCGATAGTTTCGAATTGATTACGACGATCAAATACTAAACGGCCGCAAGGCCGTTTTCTTCTCGTCACACAAAAAAAGAGACCTCGTTGCAGAGGTCTCTTTTTCACTTAGTCGATCGGTGAGAAGTCGGCTTTGGTGACGCCGCAGAGCGGGCAGTACCAATCTTCAGGCAGCGCTTCAAACGGGGTTCCCGGAGCGACACCGGAATCGGGATCGCCGACGGTCGGATCGTAGATGTAATCACAGGCGTTGCATGCGTAACGTTTCATTTCGATTCTCCTCTAAGCCTTGGCTTTGAGTACAGTATACCAAAATCGCAAGGTCTTGAAAAGAGTTCATCCGCCAAGAATCGAATTCTCTTCACAAGCGACCCCGAGACGAATCAACGTCTCATTGTTTTTCGCCGATTCAACTTTTCCATACCGATGTTGATATCGATAGAATGTGCTCAAGGGCGGATGATGGACAATGCCAAAGAAGGGGTGGCTATGCTATAATTCAAGCAAGAAAAGGGAGGCAACCCATGGAATTCCTCAAACTCGCGAAAGAACGCTACTCCGTACGTCAATATACCAACAAGCCCGTCGAAGATGAGAAACTGGCGATGATTTTGGAGGCGGGAAGGGTCGCCCCGACCGCCGCAAACAAACAACCCCAACGGATCTTCGTCCTGAAGACACCAAGTGAAATCAATAAACTCCACGAATGTACGCGTTATGATTTCCATTCGCCGATCGTCCTGATCATCGCCTACGATAAATCGGTCTCATGGAAGCGCAAGTTCGACGGGCATGACGGAGGGGAAACCGATGCTTCGATCGTCGCGACCCATATGATGCTTCAAGCTTGGGAATTGGGTTTGGGTACGTGCTGGGTCGGATCGTTCGACCCGGTCAAAGTGAAGGAACTCTTCGCCTTCCCCGAAACCTTCGAACCGGTCGCCTTGTTTTCCTTAGGGTATCCTTCATCGGATGCCAAACCGATCCCTCTCCATTACTCACGCAATGCATGGACCGAAGGTGTCAATCTCTTTACGAAGTAAGCGGCGAATCGCCGCTTTTTTATCGTGTCACGGTGATGTTGTCATGATGGACGACAAGATAATGTTTATGTTTCTGGATGGTTTCCGCCAGGATCTCGGCCATGTCGCGATTGATTTCGCGCACCGTGGGCAAGGAAGGGATCATCATGAAATCGCCGCCCCCGACCGCCCGGTAATTGTTCATGACGATCGTGAAAGAGTCGCTCTCCGATACGGGTTTCCCTTTATATCGAAGTTCAATAATCCGTGATCCGACGGGTTTGGAAACGTTGATCGTATAATCGATCCCATCGACCATGTCGTAGTTGAAATGTTGGGGCTTGGGTTCGTCATACTGTGGATTGACGATGATCCGGTCGTCGCGAAGGCTGAAGTACTCGGCGCATTTCTCCAGGAATTCCTTCAATGTCTTACCGTCGATCTGTTTGACGACCAAGGTGTTGGGATAGATGTAGGTCGAGACGATGTCGCGCATCGTGATGTCATGATTGAACCCCGAGGCGTTGTTGAAAAGAGCGACCGCACTGAGTTGGGCATGCGAGACTTCCAACTGCACTTGGTTGATGAAACTGACCAAGGGGTGTTTATCTCGTCGTGCCAGAAAAGAGTCGTCGATCTTCAATGAAAGTCCGTCCACGGAACCCAAGGGTTGATCCAACCATTTCTGTGTCTCGATTTCAATCGGTCGAGCGATTTCCTCGATCATTTCATCACGCTCGAAGGTATCCATCGGAATGATTCTTGCGACGCATTTCTCGGTTTGGTCGAAATCGATCGTGATTTCGACGAATTCCTTCGCATTGAAGGTGGATTGGGTCACCAAAGTTTGGTTAATTTTCGCGATGAAAGAACGATGTTGGTGACCTGTGATCAGGATGTCGATCCCTTCCAGGCAAGCCATTTCGTAGCCGACGTTTTCACCCGTCGGACGTTCGGTCAATGACCCGATCGATGGATCACGCTCCAATCCTCCGTGATACATCACGACCACCAGGTCCGCATAGGGTCGAAGTCGCGCGACTTCTTTTTTCACGATATCGATCGGATCAAGAAAAGTCAAGTTACGGATATGCGCGGGTTTCTCCCAATGCGGGATGTAGTCCGTGCAGACACCGATCAAGGCGATGAATCGATTGCACTTCGTACGGATGAGTTTACTGTGACCGATTGGGGTGTCGTGATCCAAAATATTGGAGGTAAGGCAGGGGGCTAAAAGGTCGCGCAGATATCGACGGTAGACATCATGTCCGAAGTTGAAGTCATGGTTGCCCAGATTCACCGCGTCATAACCGATCTGGTTTAGGATTTGACTCAATACGTGTTTGTGTTGGGTTTGGTTCGCCACGGTCAAAAGCGGGGTTCCCTGAAGGATATCCCCGTTATCCAGGACCAAGGTCTCGTAGTTCGAACGATAATGTTTCACCGCACTTGAAAAGCGGGTTAAGCCTAAGCCAAGGGTCGAACCATCCGCATAACTGTGTGCGTACACACTGCCGTGGACATCGGTCGTCGCAAGTAGAATCAGTTTTTCCATCGTATCACCGTATCCATTATACCGTGAACGTCGGACACTTACCAAAGAGGACGTCTGTTTTTTTATGCCCGGTCTTGCTATAATGACCAAAAGGGGTGGGAGAGATGAACCAACGGACGCTGAGATGTAAAATACGGTCGTTTAAAGTCATGGACGCCGAAGATGTCCATGCTTTCGCATCGTTGCCGGAAGTCGCCTATGCGGCGAACTTCCTTCCGCATCGCTCGATTACGATCACCCAGGAGAACATACGTCGTTGGATGCAGGTCGACGATATCTTCGCGGTCGAGTTGATCGAAGAAGAGAAAGTGATCGGAGCGATTTCGTTTCGCCCCGATGCCCTTTCTCCCGAGGGTTGGTATAAAATCGGCTACACCTGTCATCCTGCGTATCAAGGAAAAGGATATATGACCGAGGCACTACGTAAAATCATGGATCATCTAGTCTATGAAAAGAAAGTGCCTGGGGTCGCGTTACATATCTTCATCGACAATCTCCCGTCACTTCGGTTGGCTTTACGTTGCGGATTCAAACCAAGCGGGGACCAAATCACCAAGCAACGTTTCGATGGGAAGACCGTCATCGAAGAGACATTCAGTCAGATACGGGAGGAGTATCAAAACCGATACGAAGGGAAGTGGCTGGGTGAGATCCGATCGAGCACGAAAAAAGCCGTACAGGAAGCCCAGATCATCCGCCGGCATGCGGTGCGCGGGGTCGTACGTCAAAACGATAAGATACTCCTGATTCAATCGTCGTTGAAGGATGTGAAATTCCCGGGTGGCGGAATCGAAGCGGGGGAATCGATCGAAGAAGCCCTGAAGCGGGAAATAATGGAAGAAAGCGGCTATACGGTTCAAAGAATCAAAGAACATATGGGATATATCGAAGAGTGGACCGATGCGTTTGAAAGCGACGAGCATGTTTTCGCCATGCGTTCAGATTTCTATGCTGTCACGATCGAAGAAAAACAGGATGTGTTGAAACTTGACGACTATGAAGCCGAATTGGGGTTCCATCCGGTTTGGATGACCTTGGATGAAGCAATTCGTGCAAATAAGGAATGTCCTTCCCCGAAACGATGGACGAAACGGGATAGTCGGATCTTGGCAATATTGAAGCATGAATGGGAGAAACACGATGAGTAAGAAACGATTGGGGAACGCGATGCATCGAAACATCGGCGTGACGTATCTGTTTGAGTTCGGAAAGAACATGGGCTTTACCCAAGCGATCTGGGTGACCTATCTCGCATATAAAGGATTGACCTTGGTTGAAATCGGCTTGTGTGAGAGTGTGTTCCATCTCACGTCGATGGTGATGGAGTTGCCGACGGGGATGATCGCGGACCTTTACGGACGCAAGATCAGCCGCTTGTTGGGCATCGTCTCCAATTTGATCTATCTTTTCCTCTTGATTTTCGTCGACAATGTCGCCATGGCGTTTGTCGCCTTCGTTTTCGCCGCCTTATCCTACAATCTTGAATCCGGCGCGGACACCGCGCTGATCTACGACAGCCTTTTGGTCAACAACGCTACCGAATCATTCACGAAAATCCAAGGCCGTCGCGAAGTCATCCTCCAATCCGCGTCGCTGATCGGGGTGGTGGTCGGGGGTGTGCTGGCGGACATCGACTACAACCTTGCGATCTTCGCGTCCATCGGCTTGGCACTGATCGTCTTGGGCGTCGGGACGCGGTTCACGGAAGCGCCTTATCCTAAAGATCACTCGAAATTCACCAAGGCGTTTGCGAACCAGTTCATGAAACCATGGAAAATGGTGAAGGAACAACCCGAGTTGGTTTTCCATATGGTGTTGGTCGCCGTCGTCTTGTCGGCCGTGACAACGACGCATTACTATGCGACCGCTTATTTCAAATCGCAAGGATTCTCGCTGACCTTGATTTCGATCTTCCTGGTATTGCAAGCGATCGGGGCAATCACCGGCGGGTTGGTCGCGGATCGGTTAAAAGTACGGTTCAACGAAGAACTTCTCTTCGGGGTTTTTCCGTTTTTAATCGCGTTGGCGGTCGCGATGATCCCGACCCCTTTGTTTGTGGTCTCCTTGTTTTTGATGGGATTGGCGGACTCCGTGTTGTACGTCGTGTTGACCAACTTGATCAACCATCGCATTTCCAGTGACCAGCGCGCCACGATCCTTTCACTGAACAGCATGTTTTTCAGTATTATCATGATCGTCCTCTTCCCGGTTTTCGGGATGTTCGGGGATCGGTTCGGCTTAGATCGGTCGTTTTACGTCCTTGCGTTCCTGATTGGAATCGTCGCGCTTTTGAATCGGATGAAAATACGCTCCAAGCGTTGAAGTCCGTTTGACACAGTCTACCCCCTATGGCATAATCAAAGATATTGTAAGGAGAGATACGATGAAAGAGAGATTCAACCGACAAGTCACAGCGTTACAATTTAGCGGGATCCGCTCTTTTTCTGAGGAAGTCTCCAAGGTGGAAGGGATCATTTCGATGACGATCGGTGAACCTGAATTCGCGACCGAACAAATCATCAAGGATGCGGCGGTCGAAGCGCTCAACCGCGACTTCACGCATTATCCGCCTTCGGTCGGATTCTTGGACCTACGCCATAAAATCGTTGCATTTGAAAAAGAAAAGCATGGACTTACGTACGATGTTTCCGAAGTCGTCATCACCAACGGTGCGACCTCCGGTTTGGCTGCCGTATTCATGGCGTTATTGAACCCTGGGGATGAGGTCGTCATTCCCGAGCCGATGTATGTCGCCTATGCACCGATGATCGCGTATTGCCAAGCGAAGTTGGTTTCGTTTGATACATCCTCTGAAGATTATCAGATCGATGAAGCGAAACTTCGCGCTTGTGTGAGTGAACACACGAAAATCCTGGTGTTGACATCGCCGAACAATCCGACCGGATGTGTGTATACGCAAGAGAGTATCGATGCGATCGCCCGGGTCGCGAAAGAATACGGGTTCTTCGTCCTTAGCGACGACGTCTATAACCAGTTGGTTTATATGGATCATCTGCCGACGATCCACGATCATACGGAACTTCGCGATCAGATCATCATTGCGCAAAGTCTATCCAAGCCCTATGCGATGACCGGTTGGCGCATCGGTTACCTTTTGGGTGAAGCGTCGGTGATCCGTGAGATCTCCAAGATTCACCAATACCTGGTGACGGGGATTTCCAGCATATCGCAGAAAGCGGCGATCGCCGCGTTGGATACCGACCCGACACGGGTGCGTGAAATCTATCGTCGACGCAAAGCCTTTGCGATGAAGCGGTTTAATGAGATGGGTCTGCCTTGCGTCGAGCC
This sequence comes from Erysipelotrichaceae bacterium, assembly GCA_041736705.1. Taxonomy (GTDB): domain Bacteria; phylum Bacillota_I; class Bacilli_A; order Erysipelotrichales; family Erysipelotrichaceae; genus GWE2-51-13. The sequence continues at coordinate 15,811 of JBGSTC010000002.1, read as the reverse complement.
GCAAGGGGCGTTCTATCTCTTCCCGAACATTTCCGAATTCAATATCGATTCGTTGACCTTCTGTCGCAAAGCGGCCTATGAATATAAGGTGGCGTTGGTGCCGGGGGTCTACTTCGGAGAATCCGGCGATACCAACATCCGGATTTCCTTCGCATGTAAAGAAGAAGAACTCAAAGAAGGCTTGAACCGGCTTGAGAAAATGATCCGCGATCTGCGGGGGAACTAAATGAAACAAGTCAAAGAGGCGATCATCGGACTGATTGCGATCCTTTACGGCCATGCGGTGTTGGGTATGATCCTGATGGGATGGACGATGGTCTTGCCGATCCTATGGCAATATTCGGCTTGGATCCATGTCTTGATCGCTTTTCTTCTTCCGTTCTTGCTTTATGGCATCGTAGGGTTCATCATCGCACGGTTCGCCCGACACTTGTCCAACGTCAACTATGGTTCATTGATCTATCTTGTCCTCTTGTGGATCGGATTCGGCGTTTCGATCTATCTCCATGGTGAAGGGAATAAGGTCGTGGTCGGTATCTATACCTTAATCAACTATCCGATCGCCGCGTTTTATCGCAACGCGCCGGATTATAACGTATTGACCGGATTGGCTTTTGCGGGAAGTTGTTTCTTGGCTTATTTCGGGCTGATCGAAGGATTCGCGCTTCAACGCAAGATCCTCGCTCGCCGGGAAGGGGAAAAACGATGAATTCAAAAACTTTCAACAATCTGGTTCCGCTATTCGTGATCATCCTGGGCGGATGGTTTGTCCGTTTCAGCGAAGTGTTCACCAAAGGGTCGTTCTTCGATACGGTCACGACGCTTCTGATCATCGCGACCCTGTTTTACTTCGGGATTCGGATGAACCTCAATAAAAAACGAAACGACGCGTGGTTTAAGAAACTCGTCATTTCGCTGGTCTTGGCATTGTTGGTGATGCTGCGCCTGGGAGTGGTCGTCCATGAACTGGTTCCGGATATACTCTATTGGTTCGCCTTGGATGGATTCACCCAGAACATCCTGATCGTTTATTTGGGATGGCAGTTCTTCGCTTAACGCTCACCGAAAATCAGCGTCCCGACCCGAATCATCGTCGCACCTTCTTCAAGGGCGATCTGATAATCGTGACTCATCCCCATCGAACATTCCTGAAACGAAGGAATGTTTTTTTGTATTTCGATTTGGATCGATTTCGCTTCTTTGAATGTTTCCCATATCTTTTGTTGGTCATCGGTGGTCGGACCGATCACCATGATTCCACGTAACAATGCATACTTGCATAACACTGCTTCCTTGAGGAAATCGTCGATTTCCTCTTTTTTCAGCCCGGATTTAGAAGTCTCGTCGGTCAGATTGACTTGCATTAAAATATGGATCGGTTTTTCGAGTTTCGCCGCCTGTTTCTCGATTTCCTTCAATAGTTTCACGGAGTCGACGGAATGGATCCACGAAGCGAGGTCGACCACATCCTTCACCTTATTGGTTTGAAGGTGCCCGATGAAATGCCAGGTGACCCCACCGATCCCTCCTGCTTTTTGCTTAAGTTCCTGTGCTTTATTCTCCCCAAAGTCGCTAAAACCCAAGGCATGGACCGTGCGGATCCGTTCGATCGGATGGGTCTTGCTGACCGCAACCACCGTCTTTAATAAAGGATACTGTTTCTTCAGTTCGCCGACGTTCATTTTCAATCCCTCTTTCTTCTCTATGATATCCCAAATCCGCCCGGATATGCTACACTGAAACAAAGGCGGTACGGTTTATGCGCAAAAACAATATGAATTCGCTCGTATATCAAATCTGGCCACGTTCGTTTCAAGACTCGGATCACGACGGGATCGGCGACATCAACGGGATACGGAGCCGGTTGGACTATCTGGCTTCGTTGGGCGTCGATATGATTTGGCTTTCCCCCGTCTTTACCTCCCCGGATGTGGATTTCGGCTATGACATCAGTGATTATCGAGACATCAACCCGGTGTTGGGAACGATGGAAGACTTTGATCTTTTAATCCAGGAAGCCAAGGATCGAGACATCGGGATCATGATGGATCTTGTGGCCAACCATACTTCCGACCAACATGAATGGTTTAAGAAAGCGATGGAAGATAAGAAATCGCCGTATCGCGACTATTATTTATTCCGTAAAGGGAAGAACGGGAAGGAACCCAACAACTGGCTTGGACTTTTCGGGGGAAGCGCATGGCGCAAGGTCGAGGGCGACGAGTATGTCCTGACCCTTTGGGCACCCCAACAGATCGATTTGAACTGGCGCAATCCGAAAGTCCGTCATGAAATCTACGATATCATGCATTTTTGGCTGAAGAAGGGAATCAAGGGATTCAGGATGGATGTGATCAACGCGATCGGGAAACATCCGGATTTTCCAGATAAGAACCCGGGGAAGAAAGGCTATCAGTTCGCAGACGACCTGATCGTCAGCCGGCCAGAGGTCGATGATTATTTAAAAGAGATGCATGAGGAAGTTCTATCCAAATATGACGGGTTGTATTTGGGTGAAGGGATGCTGATGACCAAGGAAGCCGCGAAGCGGTTTTGCGGTGAAACGACGAACGAACTGGATCTCATGTTCCAATTCGAACTTGCCTTGATCGATTGCGGACCGTTGGGGAAGTTCGACTTCCGCAAACTCTACCGTTGGTCGATCCCGGAATTCAAGAAAATCTACATCGACTGGCAATTGGATGCCCAGAAGAACCACTACTGGATTGCCAATTACTTAAGCAACCACGACCAACAACGCGCCGTATCCCATTATGGCGATGACAAGAAATATCATAAAGAAAGCGCGAAAGCCTTGATCATGTCGATCTTGTTTGCCCGCGGTACGCCGTTTCTCTATCAAGGCGAGGAAATCGGAATGACCGACCTTGCGTTCGAGAGGGAAGAGTGGCAGGATTTCGAAGCGAAGAACATCTACGGACAACTTCAGTCGATGATGCATGTCCCGGCGTTCTTGGCGGAGAAGATCGTGAAGAGGAAAACCCGGGACAATGCGAGGACGCCGGTCCAATGGTCCGAGAAGGCGTATGCGGGGTTCAGTACGGTGAAACCTTGGATCAAACTGAATCCGAACTATCAGACGATCAACGTGGAAGCGCAGGAAAAAGATCCGAATTCGATCTTGAACTTTACGCGACGGGCCAATGCATTGCGTAAGTCCACCGAATTGTTCACGTTCGGGATCTTTGAACCCGTATTACAGGATCATCGCGAAGTCTTGGGGTTCATCCGCAAAGATGAAAACGAAGCCTATCTCGTCCTAATCAACCTCACCAACAAGCCCTCGACCTTGGAACTGAAGGAAGAATGGTGCGGGGAAACCGTATTGCAGAACGTCTACAATCCGCAACCTTTGGTGAAGAAGATGGTTTTCATGCCCTTCGAGGCAAGAGTGGTGAAACTTAGTCAAAGGATTTGAAACGATTTGATCGAACCCGTATCATGAAGGAAAGAAACGAGGTGCTGTGATGTTAGAAATCAATCAAGAAGCGTTCAACTTCGAACTCCCCAACCAACAAGGCACGATCCGGAAGTTGTCGGACTACAAAGGACAGGTCGTCGTGCTCTATTTCTATCCTAAAGACAATACGCCGGGTTGTACGACCCAAGCCTGCAATTACCGGGATACGATGCCGGAATTCGCCAAACGCAACGTGAAAGTGTTCGGAATCAGTAAAGACGACGGGGAAAGCCATCGCAAGTTCGAAGCGGATTTCGATCTGAACTTCGAATTGCTGAGCGACGAGGCACGAACCGCGATCGAAGCGTACGGGGTATGGGGCGAAAAGAACATGTACGGGAAGATTACGATGGGGGTACTTAGGACCACCTTCGTCATCGACAAGGACGGGAAAGTCACCAAGGTCTTCCCCAAGGTCGACCCCAAACTCGATCCCCAGCAAGTATTGGAATTCATCGATACTTTATAAACAAAAGCGACACCGCATTGATTGCGATGTCGCTCTTTTTTATTGGAATTTCTGGATCAACTTGACGGTCTTGACGATATCGTCGCGATCGATGTCGTTGTGGGTCACGAAACGATATTCACCGTCGCTGCCGTTGATTTTGACACCGTTTTGAAGAAGATAGGCACGAAACCGTTCGTGCGGGAAGTCGCTTTGCTTGAAGCGGAAGAACACCATGTTGATCTGGATTTTTGTTTGGTCGAGTTCGACCAAACCGGTTTCAAGCAGGATCTTGCCTAAGTACTTCGCGTTGTCGTGGTCTTCCTTCAACCTCAGCGTCATCTCTTGAAGGGCGATGATGCCGGCTGCGGCCAGAATCCCCGCCTGACGCATTCCGCCACCGAGCAGCTTACGGTTTTTGCGCGCCTTTTCTATGAATGCTTTATCCCCGGCCAAGATCGATCCGATCGGGGCGCAGAGTCCTTTAGAGAGGCAGAACATCACGGAATCGGTGCAGGATGCCAGATCGGAAGCCAGGCATCCCAGCGAAGTCGCGGCGTTAAACAAGCGCGCCCCGTCGAGATGGACGTTGAGGTTCAGTTTCTTTGCCGTCAGATAATTCGCCCGAAGGATATCCAAAGGGATCACCAATCCGTTGGAGAGCGCGTTTTCCATCGAGAGAAGGGTGGTTCTTGGTTCGTGGATGTCGTTGGATCGCACATTCTTGCGAATGTCTTCCGGATAGATGAAGTCGTTTTCGTGGGAGATCGTCCGGACCATCGCCTGGGAAAGGACGGCGAGCGCCCCGACTTCATGGACGACGATATGGTTGTGTTCGCCGGTCAGAATCTCGTCTCCGCGGCGGGTATGCGTCATGATCGCCAGTTGGTTCCCCATCGTCCCGCTGGCCACGAACATCGCGGCTTCCTTGTTGACCATCTTCGCCGCCAAGGCTTCCAGTTTGTTTACCGTGGGGTCGTCGCCATAGACATCGTCGCCGACTTCGGCATTCGCCATCGCTTCGCGCATCTTCTTGGTCGGTAAGGTTACCGTATCGCTTCTTAGGTCGATGTATTTCATCGTCTCAACCTCCGTGTCTTTATGGAAATCATTGTATCATGCGATAATGGACTTCCGCTTTATTTATTGGAGGGTTTAGAGTAAAATGATGTGGATAAAAGGAGAGAGAACGATGAACCTTATCGAATTGTTCGCCAATAAGACCCTGATTTATGGATTCACGATCCTGATCACCCTAGCTTTAACGGTCTTTTTGGTTAAAAAGTATAAATTGAGTAACTATCAGGTGATGATTTTCGTGTTGTTGGTCCTGTTTTGGAGCGCCGTGAGCATCGTGCGCGCCTATCGTAAAGCCTATGCCGGGGGATCGCTTGAGAGCGGCGGCTTGGCGATGGACGGGATCTTGGCTGCGAACATCGCGGCGACCTACGGATTGATTTCGATCTTCGTCCGTCTACCGGTCTTCGCCTTATCCGACTTCTTCAAATCGCGCAAGTTCTTCGTGATGCTCGCCTTGCTTTTCATCATCGCCACCAACATCCTGGTCGTGGTCGACCCTTCCTACATGAGCCTTCTGCTTTCATCATATGCCTTGGGGATCGGCGCTTCGCTGTTGGCCCTCTTCAATATCATGTTCAGCGAAACCTTCAACCTCCAGCAAGCTTTGATGTCCGTATCGATCTTGTCGGTGGCCCCGCTGTTGGCCGAGTTCATCGTCGCACCGTTTCAGTTCGCGGCGACCGCCAGCAAGCCCAACGACTATGCCTTCATGTGGATCATGAGCGCCGTGTTCGCCGGCATCGCTTTCCTGTTTCTGCTTTTCGTCAAAGACAACAAGTCGAAGGAACGCAACTTCACCTTGAAAAAATTCATGGGTGCCCTTAGCGACAAGCGCTTTTTGGTATTGTGTTTGATGGGCGTCATCGTTTCGTTCATCCGTTTCGCATCCAGCGGCTCCAACGTCGTCGCCTTCGCGAAGACGGATTTCGTCGCCATGCACCCCTTACTCATCGCCTATCTCGATGTCGTGTATTCGTTTTTCCAACTCATCGCCGGCGTCCTGGTCGGGATCGTATTGAAGAAGAAGATCGGGGTTCGCAATACGCTGATCCTAGGATTAAGTCTGAGTTTATCCTATGCCCTGATCGCCGGATTCTCGATCCATCCGACCTTGTTGTTTATCACCTATAGTCTAAACGGCTTCGGCTACGGCTTATCCTATAACGTCTTGTTGGGGATGGCGATGCAACCTTTCGCCAAGGACATGCGTGAAATCACGATGGGCATCTACCAGACCTTCTTCGCCGTCGGAATTTTCTACGGTGATAAAATCTATGCCTTGATCTTGAATGTCTTCAAACAATCCTTCAGCGACCTTCAGCTTTACCAAAGCGTGTTTCTCTTCGTGGCGGGGATCTGCGTTTTCGCAATCTTCTTGTCCTTGTTGATCTTCAATAAGAAAAACCGCGCCTTCATGGAGTCTTAAGCATGCGTTTACTGAGTATTTTACGCTCCATCAAGCACATGCATTCCCTGAAGGATGCCGGCGTCGACGGCATCGTCTTCGGTATCGAAGGATTCTCCTATCGGACACCGTTGTATGACCTTCAACAGATCCAGGAAATCGTCGATCATGCGAAATCTTTAGGTGTGTCGACCTATCTTCAATGCAACCGGATGTTGGATGAGGAAGAAATCCATCCCGCATCGGACTTGATCCGCTCGATCGATGCATTTGGAGTAGACGGCATTATGTTTCAAGATCTTGCCTATATCACCTTGTGCGAACAAGCCTGTGCGAAACTAGTTCGCATCTATGCCCCCGAGTCGATGCTGACCAATTCGCTTGAAGTGCGTACGATGCTTGAAAACGGCGTCGACCTGGTCATGGTCGCCAAGGAATTGACTTTGGATGAAGTGCTGAAGATCGCAAATGAGAATCCCGGCAAGGTCGGGGTTTTCGGATTCGGACATCTGCCGATGTCGGTCAGCCGACGACCGTTGGTCAAGAATTATCTTGATGAAATCAAGAAAGACCGCTCGCTCGCCAACGGGTTTGGTCTTCGATTACAAGAAGAGAAGCGGGCTTTCCTTTATCCGATTTTGGAGGAAGGGAAGGAAACGACGATTTTCCAAGACCGCTTGTTCTGCGTTTTGCCTGAACTAACCCAACTTCAAGCGAACGACATCGCCTTTGTGTTGGCGGATGATCTGTTTGTGGAAGAGGAAATGTTGACGTCGTTTGTCCATTCGGCACGTAATGTTATGGCTCAACGGGAAGACGACTTCATGGAACGATACACCCACCGTTTGACTTCCGGGTACTTCTATAAAAAAACGAATTTGACGAAGGATGGGAACTGACATGAAACCTGAACTGTTGGCACCCGCCGGGGATCTTGCCCGGGCGAAAACCGCCATCCGCTTCGGCGCCGACGCGGTGTATTTGGGCGGGAAACGTTTCTCGCTTCGCTCGCGCGCCAGTAATTTCGAATTGGAAGACATCCGTGAAGCCGTCCGCTTCGCAAAAGAGTACGATGCGAAAATCTATGTCACCGTCAATATGATCCCGCATGATGAAGATCTGCAGGGATTGGAAGAGTATTTGCTTGCGTTACAACAATCCGGGGTCGCCGCGATCATCGTCGCCTCCCTCCACATCGCTTCTTTGGCGAAGCGGATCGCCCCGGCGATGGAAGTCCATCTGTCCACCCAGCTTTCGCTGACCAACTCGGCGGCGATCGAGACCGTCCGACGCTTCGGGGTCGACCGCGTTGTCTTGGCCAGGGAAGTCTCGCTCGATCAGATCCAAACCATCTCGACCCTTTCACCGATGCCCCTTGAAGTCTTCATCCATGGCGGGATGTGCGTCAACCTCTCGGGACGTTGCACCTTAAGTAACGAAATGACCCTGCGCGACGCCAACCGGGGCGGATGCGCCCAGTCTTGCCGATGGAAATACAAACTCTATCGCGACCAAACCGAAATCTCCGATCCGAATTGCTTGTTTTCGATGAGTTCGAAAGACTTGCTGGCCATCGAAGAAATCCCGACCTTGATGAAACAGGGGATTTCCAGTTTCAAAAACGAAGGGCGGATGAAATCCGCCTATTACATCGCCGTCGTCGTCGATGCATATCGTAAACTGATCGATGCGATCGATCAAGGACAAGACGAAACGGAAGCGATCGAAAAAGCGAGACTTCTGTTGATGAAGGCGGAGAACCGTCCGACCGCCAACGGGTTCTTCCGTGCGATCCCCCAGGCCTCGCATCATCTTTACGGGGTGAATGGGGAAGGGATCACCCAGGATTTCGTCGCCAACGTCATCGAAACGCATCCAAACGGCAGAACGAGCATCCTTATCCGCAATAATCTCCCGGTGCATTCCGAACTTGACGTGTTGAGTCCGAGAACCGACGTGAGGTCGTTCACCCTGGAAGCGATCTATCGCCAAGGGAACCGCATCGAAGTCGCGAATCTACCGATGGAAGTCCTTGAAATCGAAATCCCCTTCGGGGTGGAGAGCGGGGATTTCATCCGTAAGAAAGGAAGTTGAACATGAACCAACTCTGTTTTGAAGGGGCGCTGTCGGTCAAGTCCGTCATCGCCCACCGTGCACGCACGGTGAGTGAAGTCTGGATCGATAAGGCCAAGGATACCAAGGACATCGACTACATCATCAATCGATGCAAGACGCGCCATATCACGGTGAAGAGGATGGATGCGGAAGTCATCGCGAAGAAAGCCAAGGGGAAAACCCATGGGGGCATCATCGCCTTCGCTTCGAGCCGTACTTATGACAAACTCGAGGATCTCCATCTGCCCGAAGCACCGTTCCTGGCTCTGATCGAAGGGGTGGAAGACCCGTTCAATTTGGGCTATTGCATCCGTACCTTGCGTGCCGCGGGGTGCGACGGGATCATCCTTTCGAAGCGCGATTGGACCAGCGCGGAGGAAACCTTGATGAAATCCAGCGCCGGGACCTTCGACGAACTTCCGATCATCCAGTCCGACAACCTGGCGGAAACCTTGGCGACCCTGAAAAACAGCGGCGTGAAAATCGTCAGTGCGCTGCGTACGCCGTTCAGCCAACCCATGACGAAAGCCGATCTGACCTGCGGTTTGCTTTTATGCATCGGCGGGGAACTGCGCGGATTATCCAGGGCGGTGGTCGATGCGACGGATCTGTCCATCGTCATCCCGTATCCCACCACGACCAAGGTCGCCCTTAATGCGGTCAGCGCCACCGCTGTGTTGGCGTTTGAAGTCGTACGCCAACGCGCATCGTCGATCTAAACGAGTATATAAGATGAAAATTTCGTGAAACCTCCTCTGTACAAGCAGGGGAGGGTTTGCTATAATGACACAAAGCTTTACGACGTATAGGTCCGCAACATCGGCGCGGACGTCTCTACCCGCCAGCCTGTCGGCGGACTACCTCGGAAGTGTTTTTTTATAAACACTCCGGGAACGTAAGCTTTTTTTACAAGAAAGGCGAAAACGATGGAAATCCAAGAACTGAGAAACCTGCGTGAACTGTTGAATGCCTCGCTTGAAGCCGATCTGGCGATTTTAAACGTCAACGTGTTGGACCCATACATGGTGGAATTCCGTTTGACCGACATGACCATCCACCAAGGGAAGATCATCGCGATGAAGGCTTTGCGTGCCAAGAAGATCCTCGATGCGCAAGGGAAATATGCCTGCCCGCTTTTGATCGATGCCCATATGCACATCGAATCGACCACCGTACTGCCCTCTGAATTGAACGATTTTCTAATTCCAAGGGGAGTAGGGATGTTGATTGCCGATCCGCATGAAATCGCCAATGTCGCCGGATTGACCGGGATCGATTTCATGTTGGACGCAAGTGAAAATCTGGACTTGGATGTCAGGATCATGCTGCCATCCTGCGTCCCGGCGACCGCCTTCGAACATGCCGGTGCATCGCTGAGCGCCGATGATCTGCGACCGTATCTTAGTCATCCCCGAATCTTGGGCTTGGCGGAAGTCATGGATAAGGATGCGGTACGCTATGACGAAGACATGCTTTATAAAATCGGGAATACGCGTGCGATGGGGAAGAACGTCGACGGTCACGGGGCTAACCTGGACATCGACGATCTGGACCTTTACAGCGCGATGGGTATCAATAGCGACCATGAATGCGTGAGCGCGGAAGAAGCCAGGGAACGGGTCCGTCGCGGATTCTATGTTTTCATGCGTCAAGGTTCCGTCGCCGATAATCTCGCCGACCTCTTGCCCGCCGTGACGTTGAAGAATTTCCGTCGCTTCTGTTTCTGCACGGATGATAAACATCCCGACGATCTCTTGGATCATGGCGGGGTGGATGAGGCGGTCAAGGAAGCCATACGGCTCGGCTTGGATCACGCCGTCGCCTTGACGATGGCGACGCATAATGCGGCGACCTGTTATCGACTCGCGTCCAAAGGGGCGCTTTCCCCGGGATATGACGCGGATTTCTTCCTGTTTCGCGATCTTAACGATTTAACCGCCGAACTTGTGTTTAAAGGCGGGGAAATCGTGGCGGAGAACGGACGCTTGACGCATCCGACCCGCCAGGATTTCCCGGTTCCCGATTCCTTGGCGAATTCCGTGAATTTCGCCCCGTTCGGAATAAAGGACCTCGCGATCTGGCTCTATCCCAACCGTAAGGCGCATGTGATGAACCTGCATGCGGGGAACGTGTTGACGACGCATACGGTCGAAGAAGCGGCGGTCGACGAGGAAGGGTTCTTCCAAGCCGACGTTTCCCGCGATCTGGCCAAGTTGTGCGTGATCGAACGTCATCACGCCAAAGGGAACATCGGGTGTTGCCCGATCCGCGGATTCAAGCTGAAACGCGGGGCGATCGCATCGACGGTCGCCCACGATAGCCATAACCTGGTGGTCGTTTCGACCAACGACGTCGATGTCCTGGCCGCCGCGCATGAAATCAAGCGCATCGGCGGAGGGTACGTGGTCGTTCAGGACGGGAAGGTGTTGGCGTCCGTCCCGCTTGAAATCGGAGGTTTGCTGAGTGCGAAACCCTTGGATCAAAGCATCGATTCATGGCGCAAACTGCACGAAGCCTTCGCCCAAATCTCGGATGCGGATGACTTCAATCCGTTTCTGATGTTGTCGTTTATGTCATTACCCGTGATCCCGGATGTTAAATGCACCGACATCGGTCTGATCGATGTGGCGCGCGGGAAAGTCCTGGATATCGCGGTTTATGAGGAGGAGAAATAAATGGATACCTTGCATGGAAAAGTCATAAAGGAAGGGTATACGTTCGATGATTTATTGTTGGTCCCGGCGTATTCGCAAGTCGTCCCGGCGAAAGTCGTGTTGACGACGCGACTCACAAGCAAAATCGTTTTGAAAATCCCCGTGGTTTCGGCGGCGATGGATACGGTAACCGAAGACCGCATGGCGATCGCGTTGGCGAAAGCCGGCGGATTGGGGTTCATCCATAAAAACCTCAGTGTCCAGCAACAGGCGCAGATGGTGCGTAACGTGAAGGAAGCGGCGCTGGACCTTACCCAAGACGCGGCGGTCGACGGCAACGGACGATTGTTGGTCGGGGCGGCGGTCGGCGTCGGTGAAAAAAATATCGAACGCGTGAAGGCGTTGGTCGAAGCCGGCGTGGACATCATCGCGGTCGATAGCGCCCATGGACACTCCATCGGGGTCATCGAGACCGTGAAGACGATCCATGACCTCTATCCGCAACTGGATCTGGTCGGCGGGAACATCGTCACGGCGGAAGCGGCGATCGCATTGATCGAAGCGGGGGCCAACGTGGTCAAAGTCGGGGTCGGTCCGGGATCCATCTGTACGACGCGTGTCGTCGCAGGGGTCGGCGTCCCGCAGTTGACCGCGGTCAACGATGTCTACCAAGTCGCCAAGGAACGCAAGGTCGGAATCATCGCGGATGGCGGGATCAAGTTCTCCGGGGATGTCGTCAAAGCATTGGCCGCCGGGGCAGATGTCGTCATGATGGGCGGATTGCTTGCGGGATGTGAAGAAACACCGGGTGAAATCCTGGATGTCTATGGTAAAAAAGTGAAGACCTATGTCGGGATGGGCTCGCTGAGCGCGATGCAACGCGGATCCAGCGACCGTTATTTCCAAGGCGGACAGACCGAACTGAAGAAATTGGTACCGGAAGGCATCGAAGCGACCGTCCCCTACAAAGGACCGATCGCCGATGTCCTCTATCAAATGATGGGCGGGTTACGTTCGGGGATGGGGTATTGCGGTTGCGAAACCGTCGAATCGTTGAAAGTGAACGCCCGATTCGTCAAGATCACCAATGCGGGGCTGAAGGAAAGCCATCCGCACGATGTGGATAACGTGAAGGAGGCGCCGAACTACCGTGGCCGATAAAATCGTCGTCTTGGACTTTGGAAGTCAGTATAACCAATTGATCGCGCGACGCATCCGTGAAATGGGTGTCTTCAGCGAACTCAGACCGCATACGATCAAGATGTCCGACCTGAAAGACGACCCGGAAATCATGGGCGTCGTGTTTTCCGGCGGACCCAATTCCGTCTATGACCCCGAAGGCTTGCTGGTCGATCCGGAAATCTATACCCTAGGCTTACCGATTCTTGGGATTTGCTACGGCATGCAGTTGATGGCCTATCAACTCGGTGGGAAAGTCGAACCCGGACATACCCGGGAATATGGCAAGAACACCATTACGATCACACAAGGCAATTCGTTGACCAAGGGTCTTCCTGACCAACAACAAGTCTGGATGAGCCATGGCGACCATGTCGCACAGCTTCCGGAAGGATTCATCGTCAATGCGAAGAGTGAAAGCGGCATCCTGGCCATGGTCAGCGATGAATCCCGTCAGCTCTATGCGATGCAGTTTCATCCTGAAGTCCGTCATACGGTCCATGGTAACGACCTCTTGCACGCCTTTGTCTTCGATGTCTGCAAAGTGCAAAACAATTGGCAACTGGGTACCTTCATCGACCAACAAGTCACCAAGATCCGCCAGACGGTCGGCGAGGATGAAGTCCTCTGCGCTCTATCCGGCGGTGTCGATTCCGCCGTAGTCGCCGCACTGCTCTTTAAAGCAATCGGGAAAAAACTCACCTGCATGTTCGTCGACCATGGCTTGCTTCGCCATCAAGAAGCGGACCGGGTGGTCGAAACCTTCGAGAAACAATTCGGCGTCAAACTGATCAAGATCGATGCCCGTGAACGATTCATGTCGAAACTCGCCGGCGTCGTCGATCCGGAGTGCAAACGTAAAATCATCGGGGAAGAATTCATCCGCGTCTTCGAATCCGAAACCGCGAAACTGACGCAAATCAAGTGGTTGGCGCAAGGTACGCTGTATACCGACATCATCGAATCGGGAACCAGCACCGCCCAGACCATCAAGTCCCATCATAACGTGGGCGGACTTCCCAAGAACATGCAGTTCCAACTGATCGAACCGTTGAACCTGCTCTTCAAGGACGAAGTACGCGCCTTAGGGCTTCTTCTAGGCTTAGCGGAAGATTTGGTCCATCGTCAACCCTTCCCGGGTCCCGGCTTGGCCATCCGCATCATCGGGGACGTCACGGAAGAGAAACTCGACCTCGTCCGTCGCAGCGATTTCATCCTTCGTCAAGAAATCAAGAACGCGGGATTGGATCGCGAAATCTGGCAGTATTTCACCGTATTGACCAACATCCGTTCGGTCGGCGTCATGGGGGATCAACGCACCTATGACTATGCGCTGGGCATCCGCGCCGTCACATCGATCGACGGGATGACCGCCGATTACGCACGCATCCCGTATGATGTATTGGACATCATCTCGAGACGCATCGTCAACGAGATCAAAGGCATCAACCGCATCGTCTACGACATCACCGCGAAACCCCCGTCAACCATCGAATGGGAGTAGCAAAAAGCTCGGATCTCCGAGCTTTCTTATTTCATCCGCGAGTGGACCTCGCCGATCTTCTTACCGTTTTCATAATACACTTTCGGGATCCGATCGCTCACTTGCGTCAAGATCTCATACGGGATCGTCTCCATGTGTTTCGCCATCTTCACCACATCCGCATGGTCCCCTAACAATTCGACGATCGTGTCGACCGGATGATAGGTCTGAAGACGGATCATCGTCTGGTCCATGCAAACCCGACCCACATATTCGCACGCTTCATCGTTGATGTAGGCGACATCGCCTTGATGCCTGCGACTCCACCCATCCGCATATCCGATGGGGATCGTCGCGATCCATTCGGTTTTCTTTGGGGAATAGGTCGCGCCGTAACTCACGGTCTCGCCGGCTTCGACCTGCTTGACATGCACGATTTTCGAATACAGGCGCATCACCGGCTTCAAGCCGATGTTGAAGGTGGAATACCCGTAGATCGCCAAGCCCAGACGGGTCGAATTGCAGCGGTTCTCTTGAAAATGCAAGGCCGCATCCGAATTGGCGCAGTGGATCCATTTGAATTCACGATCAAGCGAATCCAGCAGTTCATTGAACTTTTCATATTGTTTTGACGTCAAGACATTATCTTCTTCGTCACTGGAAGCGAAGTGGGTGAAAATCCCTTCGGTTTGGATCCCGTGAAGATCACAGATCGACAAAATCTCCCGGACTTCATCCTGTAGTTTGACCCCCAGACGATTCATCCCCGTATCGTATTTGACATGGACGATCAACCCGTCGACCGGATGTTTCACGATTTCCTTCAACCATTCCAGCGAAGTCACCGTCAAACGGATCCCGTGCTTCAGAGCCAGACGAACATCCTTGGGATGGATGTAGCCCAAGATCAAGATATCCCCGTTGATTTTCTTGTTGCGAAGGGAAAGGGCTTCATCCATCGAAGACACCATCAGCATCTTCGCTCCCGAACTCAGCGCTTTGCGGGCGATGTATTCATCGCCATGTCCGTATCCGTTGGCTTTGATGACCGCGAAAACGGCCTTCTTCGTCCAGGCTTCGCACAAGCGTATGTTTTCCTGCAAGGCATCGAGATCGATCTCGGCCCAGGTTTCACGATAGAACATGCATTTACCTCGTTTCAATTAAACGATGCGGGACTCGACATAGGCGAAATAGACGCCGGCTGCCCGAAACAGCAGATTGATGAAGCCGAAACGCGAAACATCCAACATCGAACTGATATTGTAGAGAAAGGCGTCGACGAACAAGGCGGGATTGGTGAAGACTTCGAGGCCGGCCAAGTAAACGACATCGCCGATCAGAAAGACGCACGTCGCCAACACGGCCCCCAAGATCGAGAAGCGGGGTTGAACCCCTTTCCCGTAGGTCCGGATCACATAGCCGATGCCATATCCGAATCCGATGTAGAGGATGGAGGATTCGAAGGGGAGGATTTCGGCAAGGATCACATAAATCACGATGCTTGCGATCGCCGCCGCGCCACCGTATAATAACGCTCGTTGGAATCGTTGGTTTCTCGTCAGTGCTTGTTTATTGTATACTTTCAACATACTTCTACCTCCGTTTATCCGTACAATTATACCATGATTGAAAAGCGATGAAAACACTGTATAGGCCTTGAAAACAAGAAGAAATTTGTTGACGGTCAATTCCTATCATGGTATATTAATAGGGCGCTAAGGCGTGATGGAGGTTTAGCTCAGTTGGGAGAGCGTCTGCCTTACAAGCAGAGGGTCGGGGGTTCGAGCCCCTCAACCTCCACCATTATCTCAGTACTGCCGGCTTAGCTCAACTGGCAGAGCAACTGATTTGTAATCAGTAGGTTGTAGGTTCGAGTCCTATAGCCGGCACCATTTCCTCAGGTGCGTTATCGTACATGGGGGGGTAGCGAAGTGGCTAAACGCGGTTGACTGTAAATCAATTC
>JBGSTC010000010.1:0-49879 GCA_041736705.1 Erysipelotrichaceae bacterium | reverse complement strand
GGTTTTGAGAGACACCATCTCTCACATCCGGTGGTTATGGCAAAGTGGTCACACCTGTTCCCATCCCGAACACAGAAGTTAAGCACTTTTGCGGCAAAACTAGCTATGCATGCCATAGTGAAGATAGCTCGCTGCCGGATTCGAAGAAGCCCTAGAAATAGGGCTTTTTTCATTGTCTGTCTATCTGCTTGTGAAAACCAGCGATTTAAATCATGTAAATGAAGATGAAACTTAGGCAAAACAGTATAATTTCACTTGCATGCATCCGCTAAAGCATGATATAGTGTGCGCGTTTTGATTAACGTCGAAGGAGCACCATGAAACCCGTACTACACAAACACAACATTGAACTGAGCGATAAAGCGCAGCACATAGAATTCGTCTCGATGATCGAGGACCTCTGGGACCACCCGTATGTCTTGGAATTGGACGGGTTCGGTCAGCATCTCAACACCTCGCGCCGCCAGCACTCGCTCAACGTCGCTTACTACGCCTACCGCATGTCCAAGCGCTTCGACCTGAACGTCCAGGACGCCGTTCGTGGCGCGCTCCTGCACGACCTCTATCATTACGATTGGCGTACCGAGCAACCGGTCGCCGGAAGACATGTGAACGTCCATCCCAACCAAGCGTTGGAGAACGCGCGCAAGATCACGGAAGTATCCGAGGTCATGGCCGACTGCATCGTCAACCATATGTGGCCGATGGGGGAAGGGAAACCGCAAAGCAAGGAAGCCTGGATCGTCCAAGCCTCCGACAAACTGTGCGCCTTGCTTGAAATCACCACCCAGATCGCCCATAAGGCCGCCCATTTGAATCTGGCGCCGATGATGGTCGGCATCCTACTCTTCGTCAAATAACGCTGAAAAGCGTTTTTTTCTTGTGTAGGGCACGAAAGGCATGGTACGCTAGACAGGCAGGGGGAAAAGGTATGCTGAAAACAAAGAGAAGTCTGTTGATCATCAAATCACTCGGAGCGGCGGGCTTACTTGGCCTTTTGATCATTTTCGGTGTGAGCACTTACGTCATCGTTTCCACAAGCAGCAAAATCAAAACGCTCGATGAAGTATCCGGGGAACGCTACGACTGCATCCTCGTCCTTGGCGCCGGGGTATGGGAAGGAAACAAACCCAGTCCGATGCTTGAAGACAGACTATTGAAAAGCATCGAACTATACAAAGCCGGGATCGCCCCCAAGATCATTATGAGCGGCGACCATGGCACGGAAAGTTATGACGAAGTCAACGTGATGAAGAAATATGCGATCGACCACGGGGTCCCTTCCGAAGACATCTTCATGGACCATGCGGGTTTCTCCACCTATGACAGCGTCTATCGGGCGATCCACATCTTTGAGGCGAAGAAGGTTTTGATCGTGACCCAGGAGTACCATCTCTATCGGGCGCTCTATATCGCGAAACAAATCGATTTATCGGCGGATGGCGTGGCGGCTGAGAAAATCGCGTACAGTAACCAATGGATCCGGGATCTGCGCGAAGTTTTGGCCCGCGACAAAGACGTGATCAAGAGTTTCCTCAAACCGAAATCGACCTATCTTGGCGACCCGATCCCGCTGGACCAAAGCGGCGACGTGACCAACGATCAAGACTGAATTGACCTTTCCTGAAAAACCTTGACAAACGAAACCGTTCTGTTAAAATATACATGTTATCAATATACCATAGACAGCAACCGCCACTTGGCTTAATCCGTTGCCGAGGTAGAAAGCAAAACGAACTTTCAAACCTGTGCTGTCTTTAGGCACGGGTTTATTATTTGCGGGTATATTGTAATGTCACAAGGAGGTGTACGACAAATGAACCAATCGATAATCGATACGAAGATTGAACTGGTCGGCGAGATCGCAGCGAAGTTGCGTGAAGCGCAGTCCAGCGTCATCGTAGAGTATCGCGGGCTAACTGTCGCTGAAGTCACCCAACTCCGTCGTCAACTGCGTGCCGAAGGGATCGAATTCAAAGTCTATAAGAACTCGATGACCCAACGTGCCGCCGATGAACTCGGATACGGAGCTTTGGCCGAAAGCCTGACCGGTCCCAACGCGATCGCTTTTGGTAGCGACGCTGTTGCGCCAAGCCGTATTCTCACGAAGTTTGCCAAGAAACACAAGAAACTCGTCGTCAAAGGCGGGGTTGTGGAAGGCAAAGTCGTCGATACGGACACCATCAAAATGCTGAGTGATCTACCTGGACGTGATGGAATGATCGCAATGCTGCTCGGGTGCCTGCAATCCCCGATCCGCGATTTCGCTTATGCACTTAAGCAAATCGCCGAAAAACAGGAACAACAATAAGGAGGAATACCCACATGGCTAAATTAACTGCCCAAGAAGTCATCTCTTCGTTGAAGGAAATGACCATTCTCGAATTGAACGAACTCATCAAGGCGATCGAAACCGAATTCGGCGTAACCGCCGCCGCTCCGGTCGCTGTCGCCGCCGTCGCTGAAGTCGCCGAACCTACCGGACCGGTCGAAGTCGATCTCGTATTGAAGGAAGTCGGACCGTCGAAAGTCGGCGTCATCAAAGTCGTCCGCGAAATCACCGGCCTCGGCTTAGTCGAAGCTAAAGGATTGGTTGACAAAGCTCCGATGGCGATCAAAGAAAAGATCAAACCTGAAGAAGCTGCCGAACTCAAGAAGAAATTGGAAGACGCTGGCGCTGTCGTCGAAATCAAGTAGTTTCATTAACGTCAGAACCCAAACAAGGGAGGCGATCGTTTGAAACACTATTTCACTGACAATCGCGAACTACCAAGTGACCGGAAGGAGATATCTTTCCGGTTTTTGGGTTATGACTATCGATTCGTCAGCGACGCCGGAGTCTTTTCGAAAGGCGAAGCGGACGAAGGATCCCTCTTACTCGTCAAGACGGTGCTTGAAGAACCCCTTCAATCACCGCTCTTGGATCTGGGATGCGGTTGGGGACTCATGTCGCTTCTGTTGAAGCACACGCGACCGCAGTTGCAGATCGTCGGAACCGACATCAACCCCCGTGCCATCGAATGTGCGCGCGAGACATCGCTGAAGTTGAACCTACCGGCCACGTTTCTGGTCGGCGACGGGACATCCGCGCTGAGCGACCCGTTTCAAACCGTGATCCTCAACCCGCCCATACGTGCCGGCAAAGACATCGTGTACCGTCTATTCCAAGAAAGTTATGATATCCTAACCAAGTCGGGCTGTCTTTATGTGGTGATCCGTCGCCAACAAGGCGCCGCCAGTGCCGCGAAGGAACTGGAACGCATTTTCGGGAACATTTCCCGGATTGCGTTGAAAAGAGGGTTCGAAGTTCTCAAAGCCTCGAAATGACTTGACATCTTGACATTAGTTTGCTATCATAATAAATTGCATAAATAGTTAATTTAAACTGGGGTAAACTGCCTTTTTTGCATTTTATCCTACCTGAAAGGATGGCGTCCATGGAAAAAAATCAGACTTACCGTATTGTTGAAAACGGTAAAAAAGCGAAACGCCGTGACTACTCAAAAGTCAGCGGATCCCTGTTACTTCCCAACCTCGTCGAGATCCAAACGGATTCGTTCGAGTGGTTTAAAAAAGAGGGGATCAAAGAAGTCTTCGATGAGATTTATCCGATTTACAACTATGGCGGCAACATTAAACTGAAGTTTGCGGAATATGATTTCGGAACACCGAAGTATTCGGTCAACGAATGCAAAGTCCGCGAGGCGAATTATGCCGCTCCTTTAAAAGCAAGAATGGAATTGGAAATCGTCGATCCTGCGACGGGTGAAGTCTACAACAAATGGGAAGAAGTCTTCCTGGGGGATTTCCCCTTGATGACCGATACCGGAACCTTCATCATCAACGGGGCGGAACGTGTCATCGTTTCACAGATCGTCCGTTCCCCCGGCGCTTACTATAGCATCGGGTTGGACGACAAAACCGGTCGTGAAACCTTCGAGAGCGAATTGATCCCAAGCCGCGGTACGTGGCTGGAATACATGACCGACGCAAAGAAAGCGGCTTTAGGCCGTATTTTGAACGTTAGCATCGACCGTAAACGCAAGATCTTATCCACGATCCTGTTCAAAGCCTGCGGGATGTCGCTGAACCTTGAAAAAGGGGATGACGCGTTCGACACGACGTCGTTCAAGGTTTTCATTCAATCGTTGGGACTCACCGTCCACGATGTCGAAGTCGAAAACGAACAACGCGAATACCTGAATCTTTATATGTTGTTATATACCGCTTTCTTCGGGAACTACGAAGAAATCGTGAATACCCTGGCGGCCGATAAGATCAAGACCGCCCAGGAAGCGATGTACGAAATCTACGAAAACCAACGTTCCGATGAAATCGCGACCTTGGACGGAGCCGTCAACTTGATGAACTCCAAGTTCTTCGACCACCGCAGATACGACCTGACCAAGGCCGGACGTTTTAAACTCGGTAAGAAGCTGGGCGTCTACGGACGTTTGGAAGGTCACCGTGTCGCTGAAGATATCCTGGATATCAACGGCAAGGTCGTCATCGCGAAAGGCACCCTGATCAATCGCCGCGACCACCAACAGTTCACCGATTCCTTAAAGAGCGGCATGCATATGACCGCCTTCCCCTTTAATCCTTTATTCTCCCATCCGGAAAACGTCAGCGTCGCGACCTCCATCAACAAAGCGTTGATCGGCCGTATCCTGGCGAAGGACGTGGAAGAACTCAATCTGTCGGTCGGAACCGTCATCACCGAAGAAGATGCGGCGAAACTGGCGACGACAGTCGAAACCGTCGATATTTACGGAGGATTGGTCGCCCACAAGGTCCGTTTGACCAAAGGCAACTACCGCGCCGTCATGAACTACGGGCAACGTCTGTTCGCCCTTGGCCGTTTGACGGTCAATGCGCAAGACGTCCTTAGCGAAGGCGGGGAATTGGTCGCCGACCGTTTCTTGGCCGATACGCAAGTCACCCGTCTCACCAACGATCAGGAAAACGTCTGCATCAAGCTCGTTAACGACGGGGTTGAACTGGATGCCTGGTTGGTCGGCGCCGCCGTCCAACAAGTCTTGATCTACGGATCCGACAGCGAACACGTCGTCAAAGTCATCGGGATCGACCCGCTGACCACCAAGAAAACCGTCACGGTTTCCGACATGGTCGCATCCTACTCCTACCTATTGAACCTGATGGACGGGATCGGCGATGTCGACGATATCGACCAATTGGGCAACCGCCGTATCCGTACGGTCGGGGAACTCATCCAAAACCAGTTCCGTATCGGTCTTAGCCGTATGGAACGTGTCGTCAAGGAAAGAATGTCGATCACGGAGACCTCCGGCTTGACACCCAAGAACCTGACCAATATCCGTCCGCTGACCGCCGCGATCAAAGAGTTCTTCTCTTCCTCGCAGCTGTCGCAATTCATGGACCAAACCAATCCGTTGGCCGAACTTACCAACAAACGTCGTATTTCCGCGCTGGGACCGGGTGGACTCACCCGTGAACGTGCCGGTTACGAAGTCCGTGACGTTCACTCCTCCCACTACGGTCGGATCTGTCCGATCGAAACCCCTGAAGGACCAAACATCGGGTTGATCTCCAACCTGACCTCCTATGGCCGCGTCAACGAATACGGGTTCATCCAAACCCCGTACCGTATCGTCGTCGATGGCGGAATCGTCACCGAGGATGTCATCTATCTTTCGTCCGACGACGAACTCGAATATGTCATCGCACAAGCCAACGAAGTCATCGGCGGCAAGTTGGTGAACGAAGAAGTCGTTGTCCGTTACAAAGGCGAAAACGTCTTGGCGAAACGCGATACGGTCGAATTGGCCGACGTTTCTCCGAAACAGATCGTTTCCGTCGCGACCGCCTGTATCCCGTTCTTGGAAAACGACGATGCGTCGCGCGCCTTGATGGGTGCCAACATGCAACGTCAGGCCATCCCGCTGCTTCGTCCCAATTCGCCCTATGTCGGCACCGGGATCGAACACCGCGTCGCCACCGACTCCGGCAGCGCCCTGATCGCCAACGGTAACGGCGTGGTTTCCTACGTCGATGCCAACAAGATCGTGGTCTCCGAAGACACCGGCAACAAAGTCTACGAACTACAGAAATTCAGACGTTCCAACCAAGGGACCTGCATCAACCAGAAGCCCATCGTCAAGAAGGGCGAATTGGTCGACCGCGGGGATGTCCTGGCGGACGGACCGGCGATGCAGAACGGCGAATTGGCGCTTGGCCAAAACGTCACCATCGCGTTCATGACCTGGTATGGCTACAACTATGAAGATGCCATCATCATGTCCGAACGTTTGGTTAAAGAAGACGTGTACACTTCGATCCACATCGAAGAATACGATATCGAAGTCCGCGAAACGAAGCTTGGCCCGGAAGAAATCACCCGCGACATCCCCAACGTCAGCGAAAACGCCTGCCGTCACCTCGACGCACGCGGGATCGTCATGGTCGGTGCGGAAGTCAAAGAAGGCGATATCCTGGTCGGTAAGGTCACTCCGAAGGGACAATCCGAAGTATCCCCGGAAGAAAAACTCCTCTTGGCGATCTTCGGCGAGAAATCCCGCGAAGTCCGCGACAACTCCTTGAAAGTCCCCCACGGCGGATCGGGCATCGTCCAATCCGTACGGATGTTCAAACGCTCCGAAGGCCATGAACTGCCTCCAGGGGTCAATGAAGTCGTTAAAGTCTACATCGTCCAGAAACGTAAGATCTCCGAAGGCGACAAGATGGCCGGACGTCACGGAAACAAAGGCGTCATCTCCAAGATCCTCCCGATCGAAGACATGCCGTTCTTGCCCGATGGCACCCAGGTCGACATCATGTTGAACCCGTTCGGCGTTCCGTCGCGTATGAACATCGGTCAGGTCCTGGAAATCCACCTCGGCATGGCCGCCAAGAAACTCGGCGTCAAGTTCGCCACCTCCGTTTTCGACGGCATCAACAACGATGAACTGAAGTCCATCATGGAAGAAGCCAAAGTCAACGCGGACGGCAAAACCGTCTTGTTCGACGGACGTACGGGCGAAGCGTTCGATGAACGCATCTCGGTCGGCGTCATGTACATGATCAAACTCGCGCACATGGTCGACGATAAACTCCATGCCCGTGCCACCGGTCCGTATTCCTTGGTCACCCAACAGCCGTTGGGAGGCAAAGCGCAAAACGGCGGACAGCGTTTCGGGGAAATGGAAGTCTGGGCGCTGGAAGCCTATGGCGCCGCCCATACCCTGCAGGAAATCCTTACCATCAAGTCCGACGACATCGTCGGGCGTACGAAGACCTACGAATCCATCATCAAGGGCAAGGACATCCCGGAACCGGGCGTCCCCGAATCCTTCCGCGTCTTGAAACACGAACTCCAGGCCTTGGCCATCGATGTTCGCCTACTCGACGAAGAAGGATCGGAAGTCGACATGAAGAAGATCGAGACCGAAGAAACCTTCGCCCCGATCCTTCCCAGCGACCTGATGCCGGACATGGGCACCTTGGTCATCGACGAAGAAGAAGACCTGCCGGAAGCGATGCATGTCGGTTTTGATTTCGAAGAAGAAATCGAAGGAGGTAAATAATGAGTATCAATAACTTTGCCTCGATTCAAATCAGTCTGGCGTCTCCCGCCCGTATCCGGGAATGGTCCCACGGCGAAGTACGCAAACCTGAAACGATCAACTACCGCTCCCAAAAACCCGAACGCGACGGCTTGTTCTGCGAACGCATCTTCGGTCCGTCGAAAGACTGGGAATGTTACTGCGGTAAGTATAAGAAAGTACGCTACAAAGGGGTCGTCTGCGACCGTTGCGGCGTCGAAGTCACCAAGTCTTCCGTCCGTCGCGAACGCATGGGTCACATCGAACTTGCGGCGCCGGTCGCCCATATCTGGTATCTGCGCGGCATCCCTTCCCGGATGGCCTTACTGTTAAACATCACCCCGAAGAACCTGGAAGAAGTCGTGTACTTCGTCAGCTGGGTGGTCGTCGAACCGTACGATACCCCGCTAGAAACCAAGCAGATCTTGACCGAGCGCGAATACCGCGAATACAATGCGAAATTCGGAGCGGGACGTTTCGTCGCCATGACCGGTGCCGAAGCCGTCAAAGCCCTGCTTGAAAAAGTGGATCTGGAAAAAGAACACAAACAAGTCATACTCGATCTGGAAGGCTCCCAAGGCGACAAACGCAAGAAACTGATCAAGCGTTTGGAAACCATCGACGCGTTCCGTCATTCGGGCAACATGCCGGAATGGATGGTCTTGACCGTCCTTCCCGTCATCCCCCCGGATCTGCGCCCGATGCTTCAGTTGGATGGCGGACGTTTCGCCACCAGCGACCTCAACGACCTTTACCGCCGCGTCATCACCCGCAACAACCGTTTGAAAAAGCTGTTGGAACTGGGAACGCCGGCCATCATCGTACAAAATGAAAAACGTATGCTTCAGGAAGCGGTCGACGCCCTGATCGATAACGGACGCCGTTCGAAACCGATCACCGGAGCCGGCGGAAGGGCGCTCAAATCGCTCTCCCACTCCCTTAAAGGAAAACAAGGTCGTTTCCGTCAGAACTTGCTTGGAAAGCGCGTCGACTTCTCGGGTCGGTCGGTTATCGCCGTCGGACCGGATTTGAAGATGTACCAATGCGGGATCCCGCGTGAAATGGCGATCCAGCTGTTCAAACCCTTCGTCATCAACGAAATCGTCAATCGTCAGATCGCCGGCAATCCGAAAACCGCGGAAAAACTGATCGATCGTCAAGACCCGCGTGTCTGGGACATCGTCGAAGATGTCATCCACCAACACCCGGTCTTGCTGAACCGCGCACCGACCTTGCACAGACTCGGCATCCAAGCCTTTAAACCGAAACTGGTCGAAGGCCGCGCCATCCGTCTGCATCCCTTGGTCACCCCTGCGTTCAATGCCGACTTCGACGGCGACCAAATGGCCGTCCACGTCCCTCTTTCCGAAGAAGCGCGTGCGGAAGCCGAAATCCTGATGTTGGGTTCCAATAACATTTTGGGTCCCAAAGACGGAAAACCTATCGTTACGCCTTCCCAGGACATGGTCTTGGGGAACTTCTACCTCAACATGGAAGAACGTGCCGATGAATTCTTCAAGAAAGCCGACTTGTTGGAACTGCTTGGAGACAAAGAAACCGGTTCGATGTGGCGTACGTTCGGAGAGAGCGAAGGCCATCTCTACAAGAACATGAACGAAGCGCTGATGGCGTATGAAAACAAACAGATCCATCTGCACACCCGCATCGTGTTGCCTGCCGCATCGTTGAAGAAGACGTCGTTCGCGGCGGACAAGCTCAACAAGTACATCATGACGACCGTCGGGAAACTGATCTTCAACGAAATGTTCCCGGCCGACTTCCCCTACCTCAACGAAATCACCAAGGCGAACTTCATCGAAACCCCCGACCGCTACTTCATCGAACATGGTGAAGACCTAAAAGCGTATGTGGCCAACCTGAAGTTGAGCGGTGAATTCAAGAAGAAGGACCTCGGCTTGATCATCACGGAAGTCTTCAACCGTTATTCAACCAAGAAAACCTCCGAAATCCTCGACCAGATCAAGGACAACGGATTCAAGTTCTCCACCGTCGCCGGGATGACCGTCTCGCTCTCCGACATCAACGTTGCGCCAAATAAGCAAAAATACGTCGAATACGGAAAAGAAAAGGCGGCCGAACTGATGAAACTCCTCAAACGCGGACGTTTGACGCCTCAGGAATGGGAACGTCATCTGACGCAATTGTGGGATCAGATCAAATCCGACATCGGGAAAGAACTCATGGAAAACCTCCCCCGTAAGAACCCTATCAACATGATGGCGACTTCCGGTGCGCGTGGTAACGCCTCCCACTTCACCCAGTTGGCGGGGATGCGCGGATTGATGGGGAAACCGACCCAATCCAAATCGAAGAAGGAATATACCTCTTCGATCATCGAAGTTCCGATCTATTCGTCCTTCCGTGAAGGACTCAACGTATCCGAATTCTTTATCTCGACCCACGGGGTTCGTAAAGGATTGACCGACACCGCACTGAAAACCGCGGAATCCGGTTACCTGACCCGCCGTTTGGTCGACGTCGCGCAAGATGTCATCGTCATCGAAGAAGACTGCGGCACCGACCGCGGCTATTTGGTCGAAGACATCCTCGACCGTAAGACCAATTCGGTCATCGAAGGCATCTACGACCGCTTGGTCGGACGTTTCGTCAAAGAAACCGTCATCGACCCCGCCTCCGGCGAAGTGATCCTGGAAGCCGATGAATTCATCTCCGAAGCCATCGCGACCAAGATCGTCGCGTCCGGCATCAAACGCGTCTTCATCCGCAACACCTTCACCTGTGATTCAACCTACGGGGTATGTAAGAAGTGCTACGGCCGCAACATGGCCACCGGCAAGATCGTCGAAATCGGCGAAGCGGTCGGGATCATGGCCGCCCAGTCCATCGGGGAACCGGGGACCCAGCTGACCATGCGTACCTTCCACACCGGCGGCGTCGCCGCTGCCGAAGGGGGAGACATCACCCAGGGTCTGCCGCGTGTCGAAGAACTCTTCGAAGCGCGTTGCCCCAAGCATGCTGCGCTCTTGGCGAGGATCAACGGTGAAATCACCGAGATCACCGAACTCGAAGGCCGCAACGGCACCCGCATCGTCATCTCCAACGACAAGGAATCGATCGAACATCTGGCCGCGACGAACTCAATCGTCCGTAACTGGCTGAAAGTCGGGACCTATATCTCCGCCGGGGACAAACTGACCGAGGGTCAGGTGAATCCGAAGGAACTGTTGGATGTGGCAGGCGTCGCCGAAGTGCAGAAATACATCATCAAGGAAGTCAAGAAAGTCTACCAGTCGCAAGGGATCGAAATCTCCGACAAACATATCGAAGTCATGATCCGTCAGATGATGCGTAAAGTCGTCGTCGTCGACGGTGGCGACACCGGCATGTCCGCGGGCATCCAGCTCAGCTTGCCGATGATCACCAACATCAACCGTAAGATCCTTCTTGCGGGCAAGACGCCGGCCTTATTCAAACCGACGTTGTTGGGGATCTCCAAGGCGTCCGTCGAGACCGATTCGTTCCTCTCCGCCGCCTCCTTCCAGGAAACCACCAAGGTTCTTACCGACGCTGCCATCAAAGGCAAAGTCGACACCCTGATGGGCTTGAAAGAAAACGTCATCATCGGGAAATTGATCCCGGCGGGAACCGGTTCCAAAGCGTACCGTGAAACCTCCGAACAGATCAAGGAACTGGCGAACACCTTCCGTGCCGAACGTGAAGAACGCAACGCCATCCTGCAGGAAGAACATTCCTTGCCGGAAGAGATGACACGCGGAATGGACGACCTTCGCGAAGAAGCCGAATAAACACGAGACAACCGGAAACGGTTGTCTTTTTTTCAATCTTTGGTATGCTTACCATGGAGGAATTCCTATGACTAAATCAAGCCGTTTCATCGCGATGATCGTCCTTATCTTCTCTTTTTTGATCATGATCCAATCCACGGACATCCTCAGGATCGCCCGCGCTTCAAGCGAAGGGACAAGCCGGGGCGTATACCTGCTGGGCGGGATCATCACCCTCGGTAAGAGTGTCCTTGTCGAAAATATCCCCTCGATGATCATGCCTTTTCTCATCGTATCGTCGCTTCTGACGATCGTGACCATCGTCTTGCTTGTGTTTGTGAAGGAAAAGAAAAACTAGTTTCAAAAAAACCGCCGGGATTCCCCGGCGGTTATTTCTTTTTCAGTTCAGTGAACCATTCGTTGATCTTCCCCACATCCACCTGATCGTGAAGTGTTTGATCGATCTTGAAGCGCAGTTTCAGCCGTAAGATCCGTCGTACTTTCTGATCCAGCATCTCCATCGAAATATCTCCGTCCAGTACCGCTTTTTTCAGCGCCGCCACGGCTTTGAACGGATCCCTTCGCCCATGGCTGATCATGACGATGTCCGCCCCGGCTTTGATGGATAACACGGCCGCTTCCGCTTGCGTATGGTCGGCGGAAATCGCCCCCATCCCCAGATCATCGGTGACGATCACCCCTTCGAATTTCATTTGATTCCTCAACAATCCTGTCATGACGGCATAGGACAGGGTCGAAGGCACCTTCGCATCGACCTTGCTTAGGATGATGTGTCCGACCATGATGGCCGGGATTTCCCGCTCGATCGCATAGGCGAAAGGATAAAGTTCGACGGTGTTCAACCGATCCATCGCATGCTTGACGATCGGGGTTCCGGCATGCGAATCCACCGCCGTATCGCCATGTCCCGGGAAATGTTTGACCACCGGGATCACCCCGTATTCCTCCATCCCGCGCGCCATCAGGACCCCGAGTTCGGCGACGACCTGCGGATCCGTGGAGAACGACCGCGAACCGATGACCGATCCGGACTTTCCGTTATCCACATCCAAGACCGGGGCGAAATTCATGTTGAAGCCATAGTCATCCAAGGCGTAACCGATCGCCCTGCCTTCTTCGTAGGTGAGATTCAATACTTTTTTCTTCATCATCGTCCGTGCGCCCGGAAGGTTCGCGATCTCCGAAGGCAAGCGACTGACCGACCCGCCTTCCTCATCGATCGACAAGAACAACGGGATCTTGGTTTCGATCCGCTTGAACGTGTTCAGCAAACCGACCAACTGCGACGTCGACTCGACATTGCGTCCGAAAAAGATCAACCCGCCGAGTTTCGCCTCGGTGATCAAGTCTTCCGTCACCTCGTCGACCGACGTCCCGTAAAACCCCGCGATCACCAATTGCCCGACCTTCTCTTCCAACGTCATCGTCTCCAATAACTTCTCCACCGGGTCGCTCGGGACAAGATCGATGGTTTCCTTACTCGGGAAGGGAAGCAATGTATCCTTGATCGCCGGGACCGAGCGGTCGAAAGTACGGTCGCTTACGCAACCGCCCATCAACACCGCGCTCAATCCCATTAAGATCATCGTTTTTCGCATGGTTGTCTTCCTTTCCAAAATTATACCGTAACGAAACGCAAAAACCAAAGAAATCCTGGAAGATATGTTAAAACGAGTCTATCAAGGTTAAGACCCATGCGTAAATCGTTCTTCGCCGATACTTTCTCGTTTTTTCTCTCTACCCATCGACACATTCCCTTTGTTTTGTGCTACGATTCTAGTACAGAACCACTATAAGGTAAATCCCGATCGTGACGCGTCCAGAAGTGCGACGCTACGCCACGATCGTAACTAAAGATTGGCATTGTGAAGGTATGTCTTGATTGGATAAGCCAAAAAGGGGGGCAAGTCATGGGTGCTTGGGGAACAAAGTTGTATCAGGATGATGTGGCACAAGATGTGAAGGAACAGTATAAGGAATCGCTGAAAAAAGGAAAGAGTAACGAAGAAGCGACCCAGCAAGTTTTCGATGACTATCGGCCAATGTTGAACGACATCGACGATGGTCCGGTGTTTTGGTTTGCTTTGGCAGAGACACAATGGAGTCTTGGTCGACTACTACCGGAAGTCAAAGAACAAGCCTTAGCTTGCATTGATAAGGGGACTGATCAAGCAAGATGGGAAAGAGAAAACCCGAAGAAAGCACCAGAACGAAAGAAAATCCTGGAAGACTTGCGGATCAAACTGAATTCCCCAATGCCGCCGATGAAGAAGATATCACAGCCCAAAAGCTATAAATGTGAATGGAAAATCGGAGATGTCTATGCTTATAAACTTGAAAGTGATTATGCCCGCGAGAAGGGGGTCTATGGTCGTTATTTCCTGTTCCAAAAAATTGGTGAAACAGTATGTTATCCCGAACACATCATTCCCGTTGTGTGGGTTAAGATTACCGATGGTGATGTTCTTCCTTCAAATGAGAAGGAGTACCTAGATTTGGAATATGTTAAAACTTCGAAAGTATCATTAATAAGGCTTTTTAGGCCAATTGACAAAAACCGTTCAATTGAAGAGCAGTTCTTTGAAAAAACGGGGAGGAGATTTGACGTTGATGAGTTGGGTCGATTAGACGGGTATCGAATATACTTGATTAACACATCAAAACGCATTATTCCTAAAAAACTGATATTTCTTGGTAATTTTTCAGTTGAGAATCCTCCAAAGAACGATTTTGAGCAAAGCGGAGATTTCAGTTATAGAGGGTATCTTTGGAAATTCTTTGATAGCTGCATGATCGATTCTTACTTGAAGTTCAATACATTCAATGATGAAAACAAATCGACGTAATTGTTTGTTTTGAACTAGCTAGTACCTTGGATTAACTAGAAGATTGTGTTATCTCAGGGAATGGTTGCGAATGGTTAATCAAGTATTTAGTCATGAGTCAGAAACGGGGGAAAAATGTTCATTTTCGAAACTAACAGCGTTCTAGCAGATGTTCTTTGGTTGTATTGGTCACGATTCTGTTTTATTGGGCTTTTGATTTGCGTAATCATCACTTACTTTGACTTACTTGTTCAGTGGCGATATTACAAGATAGTACACTATATTTATTTGTTAATTCTAAATTCATTGTTTTCTGTGATATTTATTTGGTATATTGCAATTCCTATAATTCTTTTGATTGATTTCTTGCTTTTAGATGGGGTCAATTCAAAATCGGAAATTCAAAAAGTGTATGATCAGAGTATTCGAGGAGCGACTTCTCCTCGAGTAGTGAAGAGGAAGAAACAAATTGAGGAATTCAAGAGTCTCTCGATTCAAGAACAAGAAAAGTATCTTTCAACGGTTCCTGACATTTCAAAGATGAAAGTGAATGGCAAAGTTTTCTTTCTCGTGACTGCGGGGATTCCAATTCTCTTTGCATTGGCGATTAAGTTTATTGGTCGATATTGAAATATGATATAAAAATTACGAAAAAGAGGAGAAGAAAGCATGATAAGTAAAAAATGGTGCATTTTGACTTTACTTTTAATTCTTGCTTTATCTGGTTGTGACAAAAGTCTTAGATACAATAGGATTGAAATTGAGAAATACCCTTCAAAACTTACGTATTATATTGGAGTGGATAATGAACTAGATTTGAGTGATGGAAAGATAAAACTGACTACAGTTGGTGGAAATATATCAATTTATGGTATAGATGAAGTAGATTATAATGGAAATAGAGCTTTTGAAGTAACACATTCAATCGATTTTGCTAAACCAGGCTTTTATACTGTGGAAATACGTAGAACCTCAGACCTAAGTGTTCAATTAATTATCCAGGTTGTTGATCCAGAATCTTAAGGTAAAATATGGAAAAACTCTCTACAGATAGCCTTATAGATTATGTATTGAATGTTGAGAAAGAGTTGTATACCATAATCTCAGATAAGACTGATTGTCATGATCTATTTATTGAAGCGATGGAAAATGAAGTCAAAATACTACACGGTTCAGATTCTACTTTGGGATACGGTTATTTGAATCCTACTCCAATCTATGAGATGGTTGTAGGGAATGTCAAAAGAGGGAGGATGATTAAACGCCCCAAGGTTCCTAATAGTCCATTTGAATACTATTTCGATAAGAACAACAAGATTCTCTTGATTAAGAGGTTTCAACACTTGGATGAAAGATTCCACCAAATAGAGTTGTTTATGTTTCGTGGAAATGATGTGATATCTTTTCTCTTTCAAGATCCACAGAATAAATTCGATATCAAGAAAGCTATGATTGTTAGGCGAACTCGATTCAATGAGTTTGGTTTTATGGTAGAATTCGAAAAAATGGAACTTCTCCCATTTAGACTGTTTCATGATAATTTCTGGCACTCAACCCGTGTAGAGGCTCCTTTTAATACTGAATTGAACATCGAGAGATATCATTATTTAGATGGAAAGCTTGAATCAATTGAAATGATTTGGTTCAATCCAAACATTGATGATATTAACCAAAATTCCAATCCGAGACTTGATCATGTCCAGTTATACAAGAATGAAGAAGATGAAATAACAAGTTATGACATTCATAATCTCAGGCGAAACTACACCAGAGCATGTAGACCGTCAAAACCATTTCGAATCAACAAGGGGTTTTATGAGTACTGGAATCAGCTCATGATGGGAAACCCAAAAATTGACTAAAATGAAAAGAAATTTCCGTTTCTTTTCAAAATGAGGA
Source organism: Erysipelotrichaceae bacterium (assembly GCA_041736705.1). GTDB lineage: Bacteria > Bacillota_I > Bacilli_A > Erysipelotrichales > Erysipelotrichaceae > GWE2-51-13. Next base: position 33,784 of record JBGSTC010000010.1, on the reverse strand, counting down.
ACATAGACTAAAGGACTCGATTAATGGATTAATTTTTCTCGACAAAAGTGTTTCCAATAGTGACACTTATGAATACGATCGCCGCATCATATAAACTCATCTTAATCTTACGCATATCGGATTTCTATTGTAGACAGACTGAAAGGTGGAAACTATGCTATTAATAATTAGCAAAATCGAAGGCGAAAAATACAGACTACTTCTTGATTTCTTACAAAAGGAATGTGACGCACTCTCGTTTCAAATAGCGGATTATTGGGTTGAGAGTAATTTGGATAATGATTATTTGAATGCAAATGTCAAAGATATGAGTTATGAAGATGGCCTCAAATGGTTCGAATCTCAGCCTAAACCTAAGTTAACAGATGATGAGATTTTGAACAGACCGGATAGTGCCGGGTATCTTACTTATAAGGCAACTATTGAGAATACTCTTAAGCCATTTCGAAAGTTTATTTTCAAGGATTATATAGGCACAGAGTATATGTTCTTCGAGACTGGTGCAAAAAAGGAAATCATTTTTGCCCATTTTGATGAGTCGCTTTTACCTGAACTAAAGAAAGTGAACGGACTTTATGATTGGCAAGTTCCAAACTTACCGGAGGACTTGTGCTTCTTTAAGAACGGCTATTGCTTTTTAAGATCTGTTGCTCATGAGAAACTCTGTTTCATCTATAGTAATGAAAAGAGAGTAAAAAACATCCTAAGAGGAATGGGTATCTATTATTATATCGATAATACCATTGATATTGAGACTATTAGATTTTGCTAGACGCTATTAATGAGAAAACTAGTTAGACTCAATTATCATCGACGATGCTGTTAGGTAAGAGCGACCGGTATGGTATACTGTAGAAGCATTTTCTATAAGTGGATTTATTAGGAGGGTTCCTCACTATCCGCATTGAACGGGTCGGTCGGATTCATAAATCAACACTTGACAAAGGTCCGGATTCCTTATAAAATGAATACGCTTATGGGAGTAGTACGGTTTCCGCGAGGAGACTATATATTACGCCCCGGAATGGCACACCCGGAAATGTGTGCAGAAAACACGAAAGGAGAACCAACTATGCCAACAATCAACCAATTGGTCAGCCAAGGCCGCACAAACAAGGTGTACAAATCGAAATCCCCCGCATTAAACAAGGGACTCAATACACTGCAACGCCGCCCTACCGACATTTCTTCCCCTCAAAAGAGAGGTGTCTGCACCCGCGTCGGAACGATGACCCCCAAGAAGCCGAACTCCGCGCTTCGTAAGTACGCCCGTGTCCGTTTAAGCAACGGAATGGAAGTTACCGCGTACATCCCGGGAATCGGACACAACTTGCAAGAACACAGCGTCGTGCTCATCCGCGGCGGTCGTGTCAAAGACTTGCCTGGGGTCCGTTACCACATCATCCGTGGAACATTGGACTGCGCCGGTGTCAGCGCACGCAGACAAAGCCGTTCGCTCTACGGTGCAAAACGCCCGAAGAAAACTGCAAAATAGCACTCACTCACGAAAGGAGAATGAATCATGCCTAGAAAAGGGTTTATAGCCAAGCGGGATGTATTGATCGATCCGATCTACAACTCCAAACTTGTTACCAAACTAATCAACCGCATTATGATCGACGGCAAACGCGGCGTCGCACAAACCATATTGTATAACGCGTTCGACATGATCGAGGCGAAAACCGGACGTCAACCGATGGAAGTCTTCGAACAGGCCCTCGGAAACGTCATGCCGATGCTTGAATTGAAGGCACGTCGTGTCGGTGGATCCAACTACCAAGTACCGGTCGAAGTTTCGGCCGAACGTCGTTTGACCTTAGGTTTACGTTATATCGTCAACTATGCGCGTCTGCGTAACGAGAAGACGATGGAACAACGTTTAGCCAACGAAATCATGGATGCAGCCAACAATGTCGGAGCTTCCGTCAAGAAACGCGACGATCTGCATAAAATGGCTGAAGCCAACAAAGCCTTCGCTCATTACCGCTGGTAATCGTGAGGTTGAAAGGAGAATCCAAAAATGGCACGTGAATATTCACTTGCGAACACTCGCAATATCGGGATTATGGCGCACATTGACGCCGGCAAAACGACGACAACTGAACGCATTCTCTTCTACACCGGAAAGACCCACAAAATCGGTGAAGTCCACGACGGTGCTGCGACCATGGACTGGATGGCTCAGGAACAAGAACGCGGGATTACCATTACTTCGGCGGCGACCACTGCACAGTGGAAAGGCAACCGGATCAATATCATCGATACTCCGGGTCACGTCGACTTCACCGTAGAAGTCGAACGTTCCCTCCGTGTACTTGACGGTGCGGTCACCGTGTTGGACGCGAAGTCAGGCGTCGAACCGCAGACCGAAACCGTATGGCGTCAAGCGACGCGCTACGGCGTTCCGCGTATCGTATTCGTCAACAAGATGGATGCGACCGGGGCCGACTTCTACATGTCCTTCCGTTCGATGCAGTCCCGCTTAGGGGCGAAAGCGACGCCGTTACAACTCCCGATCGGGGTTGAAAACTACTTCGACGGCTTGATCGACTTGGTCGATCGTAAAGCCCGTATCTTCTCAGGCGACAAGACGGTCGACGATACGTTCACCGAAATCCCTGCGGAATACAAGGAAAGCGTCGAAGAATACAGAATGAAACTGATTGAGATGGTCGCCGACTTCGACGAAGAAATCATGATGTGCGTTCTGGAAGGGGAAGACCCGACCGTTGAACAACTGAAAAAAGCCATCCGCACCGCGGTATGTACCGGGGAATTCTATCCGGTCCTCTGCGGCGCAGCCTACAAGAACAAAGGTGTCACCGCGATGTTGGATGCGGTCGTCGACTACCTGCCTTCGCCTCTGGATGTCCCGCATATCACCGGACATTTGGAAGACGGCACGGAAGAAGAACGCCCCTCGACCGATGAAGCCCCGTTCTCCGCTTTAGCTTTCAAAATCATGACCGACCCGTTTGTCGGCCGTCTCACGTACTTCCGTGTTTACTCCGGACAGTGCAAGAGCGGTTCGTACGTCCTCAATGCGACCAAAGACAAACGTGAACGTTTCAGCCGTATGCTTCAGATGCATGCCAACCACCGTGAAGAAATCACCGAAGTCTATTCGGGCGACATCGCGGCGGCGGTCGGTCTGAAGGATACGACGACCGGAGATACGCTCTGCGACGAGAAACATCCGATCATCCTGGAAGCCATGAACTTCCCGGAACCGGTCATCAACATCGCGATCGAGCCGAAATCCAAAGGCGACCAAGACCGCATGGGCTTGGCGCTCTCGAAGTTGGCCGAAGAAGATCCGACCTTCCGTACCTTCACCGATCCGGAAACGAACCAGACGATCATCGCCGGGATGGGTGAACTCCACCTCGACATCATCGTGGATCGCATGCGTCGTGAATTCAAGGTCGAAGCCAATGTCGGCGCCCCGCAAGTCGCCTACCGCGAAACGATTCGTCAAGCGGCCGATTGCGAAGGCAAGTTCGTACGTCAGTCCGGCGGACGCGGCCAATACGGCCACGTCTGGGTCAAGTTCGAACCGAACGAAGAAGGCAAGGGATTCACGTTCGTCGACGGCTTAGTCGGCGGTACGGTTCCCAAAGAATTCGTTAAACCGACGATGGAGGGGATTTCATCCTCGCTCGCCGGCGGGTTGATCGCCGGTTATCCGGCCATCGACATCAAGGCGACCCTGTTCGATGGTTCCTACCACGACGTCGACTCCTCGGAAATGGCGTTTAAAGTCGCCGCATCCCTGGCGTTCAAAGAAGCCGCCAAGAAATGTAAGCCGGTCATCCTCGAACCGATCATGGAAGTCGAAGTCACGGCTCCCAATGAATACTTAGGTTCGGTCATGGGTGACGTATCCAGCCGTCGCGGCACCATCAAGGATCAGGAAGAAAGAGGAAACGCGATCATCGTCAAAGCCCACGTCCCGCTCTCGGAGATGTTCGGCTATGCGACCGACCTGCGCTCTTTCACCCAAGGACGCGGCAGTTACTCCATGCAGTTCTGGCAATATGTGGAAGTGCCCAAGAGCATCGCCGAAAAGATTGTCAAAAAGAACACTGGAGCCAACTAAACCCTTGCCATTGAACGGGGTTTAGAATAAAATAGAAGTGCATTCACGAAACTGTACCAGGAGGAACAATATCAATGGGAAAAGAGAAATTTGACAGATCCAAACCGCACGTAAATATCGGAACCATCGGTCACGTTGACCACGGCAAAACGACACTGACTGCGGCGATCACCCGCTATTTGGCAAAATCCGGCATGGCCAAAGAAATGAAGTACGATCAGATCGACGGCGCTCCGGAAGAAAAAGCCCGCGGTATTACCATTAACACCGCACACGTCGAATACCAAACGAAGGCACGCCACTACGCTCACGTAGACTGCCCGGGACACGCCGACTATGTTAAAAACATGATCACCGGCGCCGCCCAGATGGATGGCGCGATCCTCGTCGTCGCCGCGACCGACGGACCGATGCCGCAAACCCGCGAACACATCTTGTTGGCTCACCAAGTCGGTGTTCCGCACATGGTTGTTTTCTTGAACAAATGCGACATGGTCGACGATGAAGAATTGATCGACCTCGTTGAAATGGAAGTCCGTGAATTGTTGACCGCCAACGGTTTCGATGGCGACAACGCTCCGGTCATCCGCGGATCCGCTTTGAAAGGCGGCGAAGGCGACCCGCTATGGGAACCCAAGCTGCAAGAATTGATGGATGCCGTCGACTCCTACATCCCGAATCCGAAACGTGAAACCGACAAGCCGTTCTTGATGAGCGTCGAAGACGTATTCACCATCACCGGACGTGGAACCGTCGCGACAGGCCGTGTTGAACGCGGCGTGTTGAAACTCGGCGAAGAAGTCGAAATCATCGGTTTGAGAGATACCCGCAAGTCCGTCGTCACCGGAATCGAAATGTTCCGCAAACTGTTGGACGAAGCGACCGCAGGGGACAACATCGGCGCATTGCTGCGCGGTGTCAACCGTGAAGAAGTCGAACGTGGCCAAGTCATCGCGAAGCCGGGTTCGGTTAAGCCGCACACCAACTTCGATGCCCAGGTTTACGTATTGAGCAAAGAAGAAGGCGGACGTCACACTCCGTTCGTTGCGAACTACCGTCCGCAATTCTACTTCCGCACGACCGACGTCACCGGCGTCATCAAACTGCCGGAAGGCGTTGAAATGGTTATGCCTGGCGACAACGTCGTCATGACCGTTGAATTGATCGCTCCGATCGCCGTTGAACAAGGTACGACCTTCTCCATCCGTGAAGGTGGACGTACTGTCGGCGCCGGCAACGTAATCAAAATCATCAAGTAGTCATTCAAAGCCGGAGCGATCCGGCTTTCTTTCTTGTTGGAGGTACACATGAAACAGATCACCACCATCCTCTTCGACATGGACAACACCTTGATCGATCGACAACTCGCCGCACGGGCGCTGATGCACCATATCGTGAACACGGATTTCGCCACCACGAAATCCCAGGAAGAGATCGAAGCCATCGTCGATCGCATGATGATCCTCGACGACGAAGGGGCGACCCCCAAAGACATCGTCTTCTCCCGATACATCGAAGAATACGGCATCCAGGAACACACTTGGGAACACTATAACCATCTCTGGTGGGAACATCTGGGAGAGTACACGACCCCGTACCCCAAAGCCATCGAAGTCTTGAAGACCTTGAAGGGAAAATACAGATTGGGCATGATCACCAACGGGAATGGCAAGACACAACGTGTCAAGATCGCCAAACTCGGCTGTGAACCCTACATGGAAATCATGTTGGTGAGCGGGGAAGAGGGGATCCACAAACCCGATGCGAGGATCTTCCAGAAAGCCTTAGATCAGATGGGTGTTAGCGCTGAGGAAACAGTCTTCGTGGGGGATAGCTTGAAATTCGACATCGAAGGATCGATCGCCGTCGGAATGACGCCGATCTGGATCCATCCGGATCCCTATAGGACAACCGACCTGCCGGTCAAGCGCATCCATAAGATCGAGGAGTTACTGGAATTGTTGTAGAAAAGAAACGGGAAGCGAACACTTTCGTCACACATCTTGCGTATGATGTCTTCATAGACCCAAGGGTCTAGGAGATCACTATGAAAAACAAATTAAGAATCGCTCGATTCTTGCTGATCGGTGTCGTTGTCGCAGGGTTGGCGGGATGTGCCATCGCCAATCCATGGAATCAATCCAATGAAGTCGAATACGGACGATCCGACCGGAACAACACCCAAGGATACCAACAATCCACCGCGAATACGTTGGACAACCCGGCCTATCCGCAACCCAGCGTGACCTATGACTAAAGCACGTATACGGTCGAAGAGATGCTGACGATGGCGATCCAGGACGAATACCTGGCCCGTCAGGAATATGAAAGCATCCTCGATGAATATGGGAACATCCGTCCGTTCACCAACATTATCCAAGCCGAAGTCAACCACATCGAGTTGCTGGAACCACTATTTACTACCTATAAGATAACGATACCGGAAGACGATGCGATCGACCACGTCGTTTTGCCGGAAACCTTGGAAGAAACCTATGCGATCGGCGTGCAAGCCGAAGTCAACAACATCGCGATGTACGAAAGGTTCCTTGAAGAAGACTTACCTGAAGATGTCCAAGACGTTTTCCAACGATTGATGAGTGCTTCCTATAACCATCTTGAAGCGTTCGCGCGTCAAGTCGAAGGGAATTCAGGAAGAAACGGCCGTCCAAACGGCAGATCCTCGTAAAAACCGCTCGACAAGCCCATTTATTTAGGGTATAATCGACATGTTGCCGCCATAAACAGGGCATCGAAACAAACACTCAGAAAGTACTTGCAATCGCAGGTACTTTTTTGCTATAATATACTCTGCATCCGCATGGACGTGCGAGGTTGCCGGCACACTGATAAACGTTGTCATGGTCAGTGAGAAGCACGGGGAATTCGCATCGAGCGGGATCGTCACAAGACGATCAATGGATAGGAGGAAGCATTCCATGGCGAAAAACAGCATTCGTATCCGTCTGAAAGCTTACGAACATCGGGTATTGGACACGGCGACTCAGAAGATCGTCGCGGCCGCCAACGACCACGGTGCCAAGAAAGTAATCGGACCGGTACCCCTTCCGACCGAGAAACAGGTCGTTACCATCTTACGTGCGGTTCATAAGTACAAGGATTCCCGCGAACAATTCGAAATCAGAACGCATAAGCGCTTGATCGAAATCGTCGGACCGACTGCGGAAACCATCGACGCGCTTAGCCGTCTCGAGTTACCCAGCGGCGTCGATATCGAAATCAAGCTTTAGCGAGGAGGGAAATCATGAAAGGTATTCTAGGACGTAAACTGGGCATGACGCAAGTCTTCACGGTCGATGGAACATTGGTTCCGGTCACCGTCGTCGAAGTCTCGCCGAATGTCGTATTACAGAAGAAAACAATCGAAACCGACGGTTATGAAGCCGTTCAGTTAGGTTATGAAGACGTGAAGATCCAACGTGCGACCAAGGCCGCGCAAGGACATGCTTCAAAAGCCAACACCGCCCCGAAGAAGAGCATCCGCGAAATCCGTGGAAACGAAATGTTCAACTTCGAAGTCGGAGCCAACGTATCCGCGGATTTGTTCGCAGCCGGCGAAATCGTCGACGTCAGCGGGATTTCCAAGGGTAGAGGTTACAAAGGTGCCATCGTTCGTAACAACCAACGCATGGGACCCAAGACCCACGGTTCAGGCCCGAACCGCAGACATCCGGGTTCCTTGGCGACGATCGGACGTAACAACGGGATCATCAATAAAGGACGCATCATGGCCGGTCATGAAGGTACATATGCGACAACCAACCAGAATTTGGAAATCATGAAAGTCGACACCGATTTAAACGTCATTTTGGTCAAAGGAAACGTTCCGGGACCGAAGCGCGGTCTGGTTGTCATCAAATCCGCAGCGAAGAACACGGCGTCCGTCAAGGCGAAGGTTCTTGTCAACCGCGCTGCAGCGAAGGAGGAATAATCCATGCCTACGATCACAGTCTTAAATCAAGAAGGAAAAGCTTTACATGAACTTGAATTGGCTGCGGAAGTCTTTGGGATCGATCCCAATCCGCAAGCGATCTTCGATACCGTATTGATGCAACGCGCATCGCTGCGCCAGGGCACTCACAAAGTCAAAAACAAACGTGAAGTCGCCGGCGGCGGACGCAAGCCGTTCCGTCAAAAAGGTACCGGGCGCGCACGTGCCGGTTCCATCCGCTCTCCGCAATGGAGAGGCGGCGGTATCGTCTTCGGACCGACCCCGCGTAGCCACAGTTTCCGCATCAACCGCAAAGTGCGCCGTTTGGCACTGAAGTCGGTCTTGTCGGAAAAAGCGACCGCCAACGAAATCGTCGTCGTCGATGCCTTCAAGATCGATACGCCGAAAACGAAGGAATTCGTAAAAATCCAAAGCGCTTTGAATTTGACAAGCAAGACCCTCTACATCTTCTCAGCCGAAGAAAATTGGGAAAACGCCTATCTCTCGCTGCGTAACCTGCCCAACGCGCTCTTCATGACCGTCGAAGGCATCAACGTATACGACTTGATGAACGCCGACAAGCTTGTCTTTACCGAAGCCGCTGTCAAATTGACCGGGGAGGTATGGGCCTAATGAGTAACAACGCTCGCGATATCATCATCCGTCCGATCATCACGGAAAAATCCATGAAGTTGCAGGAAACGGATAACAAAGTGACGTTTGAAGTGAAGAAGGGTGCCAATAAGACGGAAGTACGTCAAGCCATTGAAACCATCTTCGCCGTCAAAGTCGAAAAGGTGAACATCCTCAATGTTCGCCCCAAGTCCAAGCGTGTTGGAAAATACACCGGTACGACCAGCGCAGTGCGCAAAGCGGTCGTGAAATTAGCCGAAGGACACAAAATCAACCTGTTCTAGAGCAGGAAGCAAATATCGGAAGAATTACGCGATTTCCGGAAAACATGCGTAAGGAGGAAAATCATGGGAATTAAAAAGTACAATCCGACGACGCCGGGTCGCCGCGGGATGTCTACGCTGACCTTTGACGAAATCACAGTCAGCAAACCCGAGCGGTCGCTTGTTGAAAGTTTAAACAAGCAAGGCGGACGTAATAACAACGGGCGGATCACGACCCGTCACCAAGGCGGTGGACATAAACGTCAATACCGCATCATCGACTTCAAACGTGACAAAGACAATATTCCGGCGAAAGTAGCGACGATCGAATACGATCCCAACCGCTCCGCCAACATCGCGCTGCTTCATTACGCCGATGGCGAAAAACGTTATATCCTCGCTCCGAAGGGGTTGACCGTCGGTCAAGTCCTCGTCAGCGCAGTCTCCGCCGACATCAAGGTCGGCAACGCGATGGAAATGGGGAAGATGCCTGACGGTACCTTCATCCACAACGTCGAACTGAAACCCGGCAAGGGCGGCCAGTTGGCCCGTTCCGCCGGTGTCTCCGCACAGATCCTTGGTCAGGAAGGCCGTTACGTCATCGTACGTCTGGCTTCCGGCGAAGTTCGCCGTATCCTGAGCAATTGCCGCGCGACCGTCGGTCAAGTCGGTAACGAAGATCACAACCTGGTAAACGTCGGTAAAGCCGGCCGTACCCGTTGGATGGGTGTCCGTCCGACCGTACGCGGCGCCGTCATGAACCCGGTCGACCATCCGCACGGCGGGGGCGAAGGGAAAAACCCTGTCGGACGTAAAGCTCCGATGACCCCGTGGGGCAAAAAAGCCATGGGCATGAAGACGCGTAAGAAGAAACAGGCGTCGACGAAATTGATCGTCCGTCGCCGCAACGGAAAGTAAACGAAAGGAAGGAATGAAACATGAGTCGTAGCTTGAAAAAAGGGCCGTTCTGTGATGACTACCTGCTGAAACGGGTAGAGAAACTGAACTTGGTCCACAAGAAAGAAGTCATTAAAACTTGGTCTCGTCGTTCTACCATCTTCCCGCAATTCGTCGAACACACCTTTGCGGTCTACAATGGTAAAGAACACGTTCCCGTCTATGTCACCGAGGATATGGTCGGACACAAATTAGGCGAATTCGTCCCGACCCGCAAATTCGGCGGTCACGGCGGCGACGATAAGAAGGCAGGTTAAGCGAATGGACGTAAAATCAACAGCTAAAACGCTACGTGTCCGCCCCATCAAGGCACGTCTCGTACTCGATTTGATTCGTGGGAAAAACATCGTAGAAGCCACCGCGATCCTGAAGTTCATGCCGAACAAAGCCGCGGAAGCGACCGGAAAAGTATTGAAATCCGCCATCGCGAACGCAGTCAACAACCATTCGTTGGATCAAAGCAAACTGTATGTCAAGGCTTGCTATGCCGATGAAGGCGTCGTTCTGAAGCGCTTCATGCCCCGTGCCAAGGGCCAATCTGCTCAGATTTTAAAGCGTACCAGCCACATTACCGTTGTGGTTGCGGAACGCGAATAGGAGGATCAACATGGGTCAAAAAGTTAGTCCGGTAGGGTTCCGCATCGGCATTATCCGCGATTGGGAATCCCGTTGGTACGCCGAAAAAGAATACGGTACCCTTCTTCTGGAAGATATCAAAATCCGCGAATACATCTTTAAGAATCTGAAAGCCGCCAATGTTTCCCGCGTCGAAATCGAACGTTCGAAGAACCGCGTCGAAGTCTTGGTACGTGCCGCCCGTCCCGCCGTCATCATCGGTCAGGAAGGCGCCGTCGCCAAAACCGTGAAAGCGGCGTTGGAAAAACTTACGGTCGGAAAGACCGTCCACCTGCGTGTGTTGGAAATCGCCAACCCGGACCTGGACGCCACCATCGTCGCCCGTAAAATCGCCGAACAGCTCGAACAACGCGCTTCGTTCCGTACGGCGCAGAAGAAAGCCATCCAAGCCACCATGCGTGCAGGCGCCAAGGGAATCAAAACCATGGTCTCCGGCCGTTTGGGAGGCAACGATATCGCTCGTTCCGAAGGCTATGCCGAGGGCATCGTCCCCCTGCATACGCTGCGCTCCGACATCGATTTCTCGGTGTGTGAAGCCGCGACGACCTACGGACGTTTGGGTGTAAAGGTTTGGATCTGCCGCGGCGAAGTTTTGCCGGGACAAATGGTCAAAGAACCCGAAGCGCCGAAAATCACCGGTTTCGACCGCGACAAGAAACGTCGCGACAACCGTGGGGACCGCCCCGCAGCCGCCAATCGTGATCGCCGTCCGCGCACCGAAACCGCAGCCGCTCCTGCGACACCCGCCACTGAAGTAGAAGGAGGGAAGTAGTCATCATGTTAATGCCGAATCGTACGAAGTACAGAAGACCTCACCGTGTGAGCTACGAAGGTCGCGCTAAAGCCGGCCGCTCCATCGTCTTCGGTGAATACGGTCTGGTCGCCGAATCCGGCGCCTACGTCAGCAACCGACAAATCGAATCCGCCCGTATCGCTATGACCCGTCATATGCGCCGCGGCGGCAACGTTTGGATTAAGATTTTCCCGCACATGGCGATCACGAGGAAGCCGCTCGAAGTCCGCATGGGTTCCGGTAAAGGGGCTCCTGAAGGATGGGTAGCCGTCGTTTCCCCGGGCCGCATCATGTTTGAAATCGGCGGGGTCGACGAAGAAACGGCGCGCGAAGCGTTCCGTCTCGCAGGCCACAAACTGCCGGTCAAGACTCGTTTCGTTAGAAAAGGTGAGGAGGAATAGTCATGAAAAACGATCTACGTGAAAAAAGCAATGCTGAATTGCTGAAGCAAGTCGACACGCTGAAAGAAGAACTGTTCACCCTCCGTTTCCAACAGGCGACGGGGCAATTGTCCAGTCCGGCGCGTATGCGCGAAGTCCGCAAGACCATCGCCCGCATCAAAACCGTTCTCACCGAGCGCACGCTCGGCGAGCGTAAATAGGAGGTTGACAGTAATGGAAAGAACAAGTCGCAAAGTATACCGCGGTACCGTGATCTCCGATAAAATGGAAAAAACGATCGTCGTCGAAGTCTCGACCTCGAAGCGTCATCCGTTATACGGCAAACGCGTAAAGTATTCGAAGAGTTTCAAAGCGCACGACGAGTTGAACGAAGCCAAAACGGGTGATGTAGTGGAAATCATGGAAACCCGTCCGCTTTCCGCAACGAAGCGTTTCCGCTTAGTCAAAGTTATCGAAAAGGCCGTTGTGCTTTAGACCGGAGGATGAACATTCATGATCCAAAATGAAAGTAGATGCCGGGTAGCCGATAATACCGGCGCTAAAGAAGTCCTGGTCATTCGCTGCTTGGGTGGTAGCCGTCGCCGTTATTCCAATATCGGGGATATCGTCGTCTGCACCGTCAAGGAAGCGACACCGGGCGGAACCGTCAAGAAGGGTGAAGTCGTCAAGGCTGTCATCGTTCGCACTGTCCGCGGCGTACGCCGTGACAACGGAACCTACATCAAATTTGACGACAATGCCGTCGTCATCATCAAAGACGACAACACGCCGAAAGGGACCCGTATCTTCGGCCCCGTGGCGAGAGAGCTCCGCGACAAGGATTTCATGAAAATCGTATCCTTAGCGCCGGAAGTCCTGTAGGGAGGTAGACATGAAGATCAAAAAAGGCGATAAAGTCAAAGTCATTACCGGGAGTTCCAAAGGAACGATCGGAGAAGTCTTAAAGGCGTTCCCGAAAGACGAAAAAGTACTCATCGAAGGAGTCAACCTGGTCAAGAAGCATTTGAAACCGACCCAGGCCAATCCGGACGGAGGCATCGTCGAAAAGGAAGCCCCGATCCACGTATCCAACGTCGCGATCTACGACGCGAAAGCGAAGAAGGCGGGACGTGTCGGGTATAAGGTCGAAAAAGGCAAGAAAGTCCGTATCATCAAACAAACGGGCGCCGTTGTGAAATAAAGGAGGAACAGCAACATGAATCGGCTCAACGAAAAATATGTAAATACAGTCGTACCCGCGTTGGTGAAGCAGTTCAACTACTCCTCCGTCATGCAGGCACCGAAAGTCTTGAAGGTTGTTGTCAACATGGGGGTCGGCGACGCGATCGCCAATGCGAAAGCGTTGGAAGAAGCGGTTTCCGAAATGACCCAGTTGACCGGCCAAAAACCCGTCATCACGAAAGCCAAGAAATCCATCGCGAACTTCAAACTCCGCGAAGGGATGTCGATCGGCTGTAAAGTCACCTTGCGTGGCGAAAAAATGTATGAATTCCTCGATAAGTTGGTGAACATCGCCCTACCGCGCGTTCGCGACTTCCGCGGTGTCAGTATCAACGCCTTCGACGGCCGCGGCAACTACACCCTGGGTGTCAAGGAACAATTGATTTTCCCCGAAATCAACTTCGATAAAGTCAATAAAGTACGCGGGATGGACATCGTCATCGTCACATCGGCCAACACCGATGAAGAAGGACGCGCATTGCTGAAAGAACTCGGCATGCCGTTCGAAAAGAAATAGGAGGACAAGAACATGGCAAAAACATCTCTGATCGTAAAATCGAAACGTCCTCAAAAATTTCAAGTGCGTGCCTACACCCGTTGCGAACGCTGCGGACGTCCCCACGCTGTATTGCAAAAGTACAAACTCTGCCGTATTTGCTTCCGTGAGTTGGCCTACAAAGGCCAGATCCCGGGTGTGAAAAAGGCGAGTTGGTAAGGAGGAACATACGTCATGATGATTACGACCGATCCCATTGCGGATATGCTGACACGTATTCGTAACGCCGTCAACGTGCGTCACGAAACCGTCGAAGTTCCGTCAAGTAAGGAAAAATTAGAAATCGCCCGAATCTTAAAAGAAGAAGGCTTCATCACGAGTTTCGAAGTGAGCGGCGACTTGGCGAAAGTCATCACCATCACCTTGAAGTACGGTGAAAACAAAGAAAAAGTCGTCAGTGGTTTGAAACGCATCTCGAAACCGGGATTGCGCGTGTACGTCGAAGTCGACCGTCTCCCGCGCGTCCTTAACGGTTTAGGCATTGCGATCATCTCCACCAGCCACGGTCTGTTGACCGACAAACAAGCCAGAAAACAAAATGTCGGCGGCGAAGTGCTCGCCTACATCTGGTAAGACACGGAGGAATGAAAAATGTCACGCATCGGAAATAAATCGATTACCATTCCCGCCGGCATTGAAGTCACGATCGCCCAAGGGAATGAGGTGACTGTCAAAGGACCCAAAGGGGAACTGAAACGCGTTTTCAGCCCGCTCATGAAAATCGAGCTGAACGACGGTATCCTGACTGTCGCGCGCCCCAATGAAGAAAAACACACCAAACAATTGCATGGTACGACCCGCGCACTCATCGCCAACATGATCGAAGGAGTCCATAACGGATTCAAGCGTTCGTTGGAACTGGTCGGTATCGGGTATCGTGCCAACATCGTCGGGACGAAGCTAACCATCAACATCGGTTACTCGCACCCGGTCATCTTCGAAGTCGAGGAAGGCATCAAGATCGAATGTCCCACCAACGCCGAAATCGTCGTCTCGGGCATCGACAAGCAACGTGTCGGGGAATGGGCGGCCAATATCCGCGCAGTCCGCAAACCCGAACCGTACCTCGGCAAAGGAATCAAGTATAAAGGTGAAATCATCCGCCGTAAAGAAGGAAAAACGGCAGGTAAGAAATAACGGAAAGGAGAAACTGAACACATGCTTAAGAAAATTTCGAAGAATGTTGAACGTCAACGTCGTCATGCGCGCGTTCGCACCAAGGTTACAGGTACTCCGGAACGTCCTCGCCTGAACGTATTCCGTTCCAACGCGCATATCCATGCGCAACTGATCGATGATGTCGCGGGTGTAACGCTCGCAGCGGCAAGTTCCGTGGAAATGAAATTGGAAAAAGGTGGAAACATCGACGCGGCGAAAGCGGTCGGTGCGGAAATCGCCAAACGTGGCCTCGAAGCTCAGATCAGTGAAGTCGTATTCGACCGTGGCGGTTATCTCTATCACGGACGCGTCAAGGCACTGGCTGAAGCAGCCAGAGAAGCCGGACTGAAATTCTAGGAGGCACCATGGAACAACAACAACAACGCAGACCTAGACGGTTTGAAAAAGAAGCGAAAGAATTCGAAGAACGCGTAGTCACGATTAACCGCGTCACGAAAGTCGTCAAAGGCGGACGTCGTTTCCGTTTCGCGGCCTTGGTCGTCATCGGGGATAAGAAAGGCCGTGTCGGTTTTGGTACCGGCAAAGCCAACGAAGTCCCAGATGCGATTAAGAAGGCGATCGAAGACGCCAAGAAGAATCTCGTCCGTATCCCGATCGTCGGAACCACCATTCCGCACATGATCGTCGGAAACTACGGCGCAGGATCCGTCCTGCTTCGTCCGGCGACCGAAGGTACCGGCGTTATCGCCGGCGGTCCGGTCCGTGCCGTGCTTGAACTAGCCGGTATCGGAGACATCTTGACGAAATGCTTGGGATCCCGCACCCCGATCAATATGGTACGTTCGACGATGGCGGCTCTCACGAGTCTGAAAACCGTCGAGCAAGTTGCCCGTCTGCGCGAAATCAAACGCGAAGACGTGCGCTAAGGGGAGGAAACAACCATGAAATTACATGAATTGCATTATACCGAAGGAGCCCGCAAAGGAAGCGTAAAACGCCTCGGACGCGGACAAGGTTCGGGTACAGGGAAAACGGCCGGTAAAGGTCATAAAGGTCAGAACGCACGTACCGGAGGCGGAGTCGCCCTCGGATTCGAAGGCGGACAGACCCCCTTATTCCGTCGTTTACCGAAACGCGGATTCACCAACTTTACACGCGTCGAGTACGCCATCGTCAATGTCGGCACGCTCAACTGCTTCGAAGAGGGTACGGAGATCACTCCGGAACTCCTGATCGAAACGGGACTCGTACGTAAAGAGTTGAACGGAATTAAAATCCTCGGCGTCGGAGCCTTGGAAAAGAAACTGGTCGTCAAAGCCCATAAGTTCTCCAAGTCCGCCGTCACCTTGATCGAACAAGCAGGCGGCAAAGTCGAGGTGATCTAACATGATCAACACATTCATCAACTTGTTCAAGAGTAAAGAGATCCGTACAAAGATCTTCTTTACCTTGGGCATGTTGTTCATCTTCCGACTCGGAGCCGGTATCCCGGCGCCGATGGTTGACACCGCGGCCTTATTGGAAGGTGTCAGCGACGTTTCCGTCTTGGGTATCATGAACTTGCTTGGCGGTGGCGCACTCCAACGTTTCTCCATCTTCGCGATGGGCGTCGGACCCTACATCACGGCCTCGATCATCGTCCAGCTTTTGGCGATGGATGTCATCCCTGCCTTAACGGAAATGCAGAAGTCGGGAGCTCAGGGAAGAAAACAACTGGACAAGGTCACCCGTTATCTCGGCGTCGTCCTCGCCCTGTTCCAATCGTTTACGATGACCTACGCGTTCGATGTCAACTATGGCATCCTCAACGACGCGGGTTTCGCAACCTATTTGTACGTTTCCGTCGTCTTGGCGGCAGGGACCATGTTCCTGCTGTGGATCGCCGACCGTATCTCCGCCTATGGGATCGGCAACGGGGTTTCCATCATCATCTTCGCCGGGATCGTTTCGAACATTCCCTTCCAGTTTTCTTCGGTTTTCAAAACCATGGTCGACACTTCAAGCAGCGCCGCCATGTTCAACGGTTATCTGAATTTCGGTCTCTTCGTGATGATGTACATCCTGATTATCGTGTTGGTCATCTTCATGTCGCAAGCCGTTCGTAAAATCCCGATCCAATATACGTCAAGTAACATGGGGAAGGCGAAAAACGACATCACCTACCTGCCTTTGAAAATCAACTCCGCCAGCGTTATCCCGGTCATCTTCGCCTCCGCGGTCATGACCGCCCCGGCGACGGCCTTCAGTTTCTTCAGTGAGACGCAAGGCTTGTACAGCTGGTTCAGCGACATCTTCAACTTCCAGAAACCTCTGGGATTGACGATCTACGCGATCCTGATCATCCTGTTCACGTTCTTCTATACGAACCTGCAGGTCGATCCGGAAAAGATCGCCGAAAACCTCGGCAAACAGGGGACCTACATTCCGGGCATCCGTCCGGGGTCGGAAACCAAATCCTATCTCAAGAAAGTCCTCAACCGTATTACGGTTCTGGGCGCCTTGTTCCTCACCTTCGTCGGTGTATTGCCTTACCTGTTGCCGATGATCTCCAACCTCCCCACCAGTATTTCCGTGGGCGGGACCGGAATCATCATCGTCGTCGGCGTAGCGCTTGAAACGATGAAGGATTTGGAAGGTCAGCTGACCCAACGTCAATACCGCGGGTTCGTGAATCGATAGGAGGGAAGCGATGAACATTCTGATTATGGGCGCCGCCGGCAGCGGTAAAGGAACCATGTCCAAGAAAATACTGGAACGTTACGACATTCCACACATTTCGACCGGCAACATGTTCCGCTCCGCCATCACCGAAGGCACCGAATTGGGTCGAAGCGCTAAACTCTATATGGACCAGGGTCACTTGGTCCCCGATGAAATCACGATCGCGATGGTTCGCGAACGTCTGAAAAAGGATGATTGCCAACGGGGCTACCTGTTGGATGGATTCCCCCGTACCCTCGGGCAGGCGATCGCCTTCGAATGGATCTCCGCCGCCATCGGCAAGCCCGTCCAAGCCGTCATCAACCTGACGGTCAACCTGGACGACCTGGCCTCCCGGATCACGGGACGCCGGCTTTGCCAGAAATGCGGTGCCATCTATCACATCACCCACCAACCCCCAAAGGTCGACGGGATATGCGATGTCTGTGGCAACGGATTGATCCATCGTTCAGACGACACCATCGAGCAGTTGGCTGTACGCTTAAGAGAACACGTCATCATGACAAGACCCGTCTTGGATCACTATCGCAATCTGAACCTCGTCTACAACGTCGACGCCTCGCGGGACATCGAAACCGTGTGGATGGACGTGGACAAGATTCTGGCGAACCTGCGATGATCAGCACGAAATCGCAGCGTGAGATCGAACTGATGCGCATTGCCGGGGAAATCGTCGCGAAAGCGCACGATGCCCTGATAACTTCCCTAAAACCCGGAATCACCACGCGCGACATCGACACGATCGTCGAACGAGTGATCCGGGAGAACGGGGCGACGCCCTCGTTCAAGGGCTACAACGGCTTTCCGGCCGCCGCATGCACATCGATCAATTCCACGCTTGTCCATGGAATCCCCGATTCCACCGTACTGAAAGACGGAGACATCATCTCAGTCGATATCGGCGCTTGTTTTAAAGGTTATCACGGCGACAGCGCCTGGACCTATGCCATCGGAAACGTATCGCCCGAAGCGCTGCATCTGATGGAAGTCACGAAGCAAAGTCTCTTTGAAGGCCTGAAGAAAGTCAAACCCGGGAATCGGATCTCGGACGTGTCCAACGCCATCGGCGAATACGTCTACGGTTTCGGTTACACCGTGCCCTTCGAATATACCGGTCACGGAATCGGCGCGCAACTGCACGAAGATCCGTCCATCCCTAACTATGGGGAACCGGGTCGCGGCGCCCTCTTGAAAAAGGGGATGTGCCTGGCGATCGAACCGATGGTGCATATGGGGAAACCTTTCACCAGAGTGCTTAGCGACGACTGGACCGTGGTCACACGGGACGGCTCCCTCGCGGCACACTATGAACATACGGTCGTCGTAACCGACGACGGGTATGAAATCCTAACCGTTTTAAGAAACAAGGAGGATCACTCACAGAATGGGTAAACAAGACGTCATCGAAATCGACGGCATCGTGGAAGACACGCTTCCCAATGCCATGTTCAAGGTGAAGCTAGCCAACGGACACATGATCCTGGCCCACGTTTCCGGTAAAATCCGCATGCATTACATTCGCATTTTACCGGGTGACCGTGTCACCGTTGAGATTTCACCCTACGATCTAACACGTGGGCGCATAACATTCAGACATAAATAAATGTCATCAGGAGGAAACGCATGAAAGTAAGACCGTCTGTCAAACCCATATGCGATAAGTGCCGCATCATTAAACGCAAAGGCCGCGTAATGGTAATTTGTGAAAACCCGAAACACAAACAACGTCAAGGGTAATAAGGAGGTAACACAGAAAAATGGCTCGTATTGCTGGAGTTGACATCCCGCGCGACAAGCGCGTAGTGGTGTCCCTAACCTACGTATACGGAATTGGTCGCACCATTTCCGAACAAATCTTAGCAACCTGCGGAATCAGCGAAGACCTCCGTGTCAAGGATCTATCCGAAGACCAAGTCAACGCCATCCGTAAAGAAGTCGACAAAATCAAAGTCGAAGGCGATCTTCGTCGTGAAGTCAACCTGAACATCAAGCGATTGATGGAAATCGGGAGCTACCGTGGAAGCCGTCATCGTAAAGGATTACCGGTTCGCGGTCAACGTTCGAAAACGAACGCGCGTACCAGAAAAGGTCCGCGCCGCACTGTCGCGAACAAGAAGAAATAGGGTAGGAGGAACGAAACATGGCAAAAGTAGCAGCTACGAAAGCAGCAAGCCGCAAACGTCGCGTTCGTAAGAACGTTGCCCGCGGTATCGCGCATATCCACTCCACCTTCAACAACACGATCGTCACCATCACGGATGAAAAAGGAAATGTCATTTCCTGGTCTTCCGCCGGTGCCCTCGGATACAAAGGTTCCAGAAAGTCTACGCCGTTCGCGGCGCAGCTCGCCGCCGAAGCAGCCGCGAAAGCCGCTGTCGACCACGGTATGAAAACAGTCGAAGTCAACGTCAAAGGTCCGGGTCCCGGACGCGAAGCCGCGGTACGCTCTTTACAGACCGCCGGTCTTGAAATCAACGTCATCAACGACGTGACGCCGATTCCGCACAACGGATGCCGTCCGCCGAAACGGCCCCGTGGTTAAACTAACGGTGAGGAGGGCTATTTAATGCAAAAATTCGAACGCGCCAATTTCGAAGTCAAAGAATACATCGAATCCGACCATTACGGGAAGTTCGTCATCGAACCGCTCGAACGTGGATTCGGGACGACGATTGGTAACGCTTTAAGAAGGGTTTTACTCTCCTCTCTACCGGGTGCTGCCGTATATTCGATCAAGATCGACGGCGTTTATCATGAATTCACTTCCATTCCCGGCGTAGAAGAAGATGTCACGACCATCGTCTTGAATATCAAAGACCTGATCATGACGATTTCCGACGATGATGCCTATACCCTGCGGATTTCCGCCAAGGGTCCCAAGGTCGTCACCGCCGCGGACATCGAATGCCCGACGAATGTGGAAATCCTAAACAAAGACTTGGTCATCGCGACGCTTGAACAGGGCGGTGTCCTCGAAATGGAAATGAAAGCCCGTAACGGACGCGGTTATGTCAGTGCGGATGCGAATAAATCCTTGTATCAAGGATCTTCGCAAGGCATCGGCACCATCTATACGGACTCCATCTACACACCCGTAGAACGTATTTCATACAATGTCGAACCGACCCGTGTCGGACAAGACTTGAAATACGACAAAGTCATATTTGAAATCTGGACCGACGGATCCATCACACCGCAAACCTCGTTGGCGTTGGGTGCCAAGATCCTCATCGACCACCTCGAATTGTTCACGGAAATCTCCGACAACGTCAATGACTTGGATTCTGTCATGAAAGACGCCAACGGGGAAATCGTCAACAAGGGCTTGGTCATGATGATCGAAGACCTGGACCTCTCCGTACGTTCCTACAACTGCTTGAAACGTGCCGGAATCCAGACGGTCGAAGAGCTGACCCAACGTTCGGAAGACGAAATGATGCGTGTCCGTAACCTGGGTAAAAAATCCTTGAAAGAAGTCAAAGACAAACTGTTCGAGCTGGGTCTTGGCTTCAAATCCTACGAATAAACCTAAGGAGGAGAAGAACCATGTGGAATCGTAAATTTGGACGTAAAGCCGATCACCGCAAAGCCATGTTGAGAAACTTGGCGACCAGCCTGATCGTTTACGGTAAAGTTGAAACAACCGAGATGAAAGCGATGGACCTTCGTTCCGTCGTCGATGAACTCATCACGAAAGCCAAAGTCGGGGATTTGCACGCTCGCCGTCAAGTCGCCTCGTATCTTAAGAATGTCGTCGTCAACAAAGAAACCGGGCAAACCTCGCTTCAGAAACTGTTCGACGAAATCGCGCCCAGGTATGCCGACCGCAACGGCGGTTATACCCGTGTCATGAAAACCACCACGCGCCGCGGTGACGCGGCCGAAATGGCCACCATCGAATTGGTCTAAAAAGGAGCGAGCAATCGCTCCTTTTTCTCGATGAGATGAAGCACATCCAAAGCGTAATGTTTGTCGACTTATGATACAATAACGTAAAGGAGGCCTCTCCATGAAAAAAGTCATCCCTGTATTAGCATTCCTTGGTCTGGCGGCCGCAGGATATGCCGCCTACCGCAAATACAAAGAAGAAAAAAACCCGAAGACGGCGCTGAATCCGGAAGAATGGGCGCACTTCAGCGATGAAACCGACGTGGAAACGCCGGCGGAAGTCGATGAGAACGCAAAACAGAGTTATCGTATCCAGGCAAGGTTGATGGCGGATGGGTATGGCGAGAACGACACGGTCGATCTTCTCCATCAAGTCCGTTTTCAAAGCGCAAACGACATGTTCGCCTTCGTAAAAGAGGCGAAACAGAAGAAATACCATCTGGATGAAGCCGGGGCGGATAACACCGTTTCGGTGCGACTGCGTATCAGCGCCGATGCGGATTCGATCTACCAAAGCATCCTGGATATCGCCCAACTGGCATTTACGAACAAAGGTTCCTACAAAGGATTCACCCGTTCGGCAACGGATATCGAATAGAAGCGCATCGAGGAGGTACTGTGTGAAACCGATTGAGGTCAAACATCTCAAATTTTCGTACGACCAGGAAACGGACGTCGTCAGAGACGTCAGTTTTTCTGTGGAACGCGGAAGCTATACAACGATCATCGGTCATAACGGAAGCGGGAAGTCAACCATCGCCAAGTTATTGATCGGTCTATTGGAAAAGGAAGAAGGGGAGATCCTCATCGACGGTGCGCCGTTGACTTTGGAGAATCTCGCCGCGATCCGCAGTAAAGTCGGCATCGTCTTTCAAAATCCGGATAACCAATTCATCGGTGCGACCGTCCGCGACGATATCGCGTTCGGTTTGGAGAACCACAACGTCGATCCAAAGGAAATGGACGGCATCATCGAACGTTTCGCCCAGGAAGTCAACATGACTTCCTATCTTAACCATGAACCGACCCGTTTATCGGGCGGACAAAAACAACGGGTCGCGATCGCCGGCGTCTTGGCGATGAGCCCGGAAATCCTGATCCTCGACGAAGCCACAAGCATGCTCGACCCGGAAGGGAAGGGCGATGTGAACGAACTGGTGGACCAACTCCACCATAGCCGCAACATGACAATCCTCTCGATCACCCATGACATCGAAGAAGTGCGCAAAAGCGACCATGTCTTGGTCATGAACGAAGGACAGATCGTCATGGACGGAGATCCGGATGTCATCCTGCACCGCTATGCGGATCTGGTGAAACTCCGCCTCGACGCTCCGTTCAGCGTCAAGCTCGCCTTGGAACTCAAGAAACTCGGGATTGTCTTGGATAACCCGATGGATGAAGAAGGGATGGTGGACCAACTGTGCCGATTGCATTTGAAAAAGTAAGCTATACCTACGCACCGGGGACGCCGTTTTCCTATGCCGCCCTTAAAGAAGTCGATTTAGCGATCGAAATGGGGAAGATCACCGCCATCATCGGTCCGACCGGAAGCGGGAAATCAACCCTTGTCCAGCATCTCAACGCCCTGCTTCAACCCTCCGACGGTCAGGTGCTGGTGTTGGATCGTATCATCACCCATGCGGACAAACCCAAACAACTGAAGTCGCTGCGTAAGAACGTCGGCTTGGTTTTCCAATTCCCCGAATATCAATTGTTTGAAGAGACGGTTTTGAAAGACGTCATGTTCGGACCCTTGAACTTCGGCGTATCGGAAGAAGAGGCGAAGAAGCGGGCGATGGAGACCTTGACGGTGGTCGGGATCGATCCGTCGATCGCCGAGAAATCGCCACTCGACCTTTCCGGTGGACAAAAGCGCAGGATCGCGATCGCCGGGATTCTGGCCATCGACCCCAAAGTCCTCGTCCTTGATGAACCGACCGCGGGTTTGGACCCGCAGGGCAGTAAATCCATGATGCAACTGTTCACCCAATTGAACCGCCAATATGAAAAAACCGTATTGATCGTCACCCACGACATGGAACATGTGTTGAATTATTGCGACAACGTCGTCGTCATGCAGGAGGGGAAATGCGTTACCCACCAAACCGTCAAGGAATTCTTCAACGACGGCAAGCTTCTGCATGAATTGAACATCAAAGTCCCCAACGTCCTGCGCTTCAAAGAATCGCTGGCGAAGGGCGAACTGAATCTGCCTGAAGGGATTTCCGATCTTCAAACCTTGGCGAAGGCCATCGCAGGGAGGATCAAACCATGAGTAACATCGCCCTGGGTAGATACATCCCGCTGGATAGTCTGATCCATAAACTCGATCCGCGCATGAAGATCATCGCGATGTTTTTCCTCTTGATCGCGGTGTTCGTCCCCGCAGGGTATCCCGGTTACGGGGTTCTTGGTATCTTCATCGTCAGCGTTCTCTTGATCGCGAAACTGCGGCTCAATTTCATCTTCCGCGCCATGAAACCGATGGCGTTCATGTTGGTCTTCCTCTTGATGATCAACGTCCTTGTCCTGCGCACCGGTTATGTCCTGTTCTCGTTCTACGGGTTCACGGTCTATAGCGACGCGATCTACCAAACCTTATACATCACTTTCCGTCTTGCGTTGATGATCATGATCACCACCGCCCTGACCGCCACCACCAAACCTTTGGATTTGACCTTGGCGATCGAAGACTTGCTGGGTCCGCTCAAACGTTTCGGCGTTCCCGCCCATGAAATCGCGATGATGATCTCGATCGCCTTGCGCTTCATCCCGACGCTGATCGAAGAAACCCAACGCATCATGAAAGCGCAGGCTTCCCGCGGTGTCGACTTGAAAGAAGGGAAGTTCAAAGAGAAGATCATGGCGATCCTGTCGTTGATCGTTCCGCTCTTCGTTTCCAGTTTCCAACGCGCCGAGGATTTGGCCGATGCGATGGAAGCCAGGGGCTACGTCCCATCCGCGACACGCACGCGCTATAAACAATTAAAGCGTACGCTTAAGGATTATATTATGCTGTTCATCGTCCTGCTTCTCTTGGGTGGATTGATCACCCTGGCTTTCGTGGTATGAGATTCGCGGTCGTCGTGAGTTATAACGGATCGAAGTACGCGGGCTGGCAGATCCAGCCCTCCTTTCTTTCCATCCAACAAGTCATCCAAACCATCCTGCGCCGCATGCACAACCGACCGGTCCAGATCTTCGGGTCGGGGCGGACCGACGCGGGGGTCCATGCCTACGGTCAGGTCTTTCATTTCGACTCCGACATGAACCTAGATACGGTGCAATGGCGCAAAGCCTTCAACGCGCAGTTGCCGGAAGACATCCGCGTGACCCGGGTCCATGAAGTACCCGACGATTTCCATGCCCGCTATAGCGCCCTGTCGAAGCGCTATGACTATCTGGTCAACACCGGGGAATACGACCCCTTCAGATATCCTTTCGAGCATCAGCTCAACCAGGAACTCGACGTACACGCCATGCGTGAAAGCGCGAGCCTTCTGATCGGTACACATGACTTCTCTTCCTTCTGCGTCAACAGCATCGTAGAGACGCCGGACCAAGTCCGAACCCTGCAACTGCTTGACATCACGATTGAAGACAAGATCGTCCGCTTCCGTTTGGAAGGGGACGGGTTCATGCGTTATATGGTCCGCATGTTGGTGGGGAATCTCATCGACGTCGGACTCCACAAGAAAAACAAGCAGGATATCCAACGTATCCTCGCAGCGAAAGACAAACATGCCACCAATGTGGTCGCACCGCCGTGCGGACTGTATTTGGTGAGTGTTTCTTACAAGGAGATTCCATGATTACGACTAACTACCATGTCCATACCCATCGTTGCAACCATGCGGAAGGACGCGACCGCGACTATGTGGAAGCGGCCATCGCCGCCGGATTCAGCGAGATCGCGTTCACCGATCATTCCCCCTGGCCGCTTCATCCCTATGAGCCCGGGATGATCCGGATGAAACTCGTCCTGTTACCCGACTATGTGAATAGTCTGCGTCAACTCAAGGAAGAGTACAAGGATCGGATCTCGATCAAGATCGGATTGGAATGCGAGTACTTCGCGGATCGCATGGAGTGGTTGAAGGAAACGATACGGAAATACGACCTCGAGTTGATCATCTTGGGCAACCACTTCCACGAGTATGAACATCACACACGCTACTTCGGATCCTATAAAGATAAGAAGAACCTGCTTCGTGATTACGTTGCGGATACGCTCGCCGCGATCGAAAGCGGCGTCTACGGATACTTCGCCCATCCCGACATCTTCGTGCGGAGTTTGACGCAATGGACGCAGGAAGCCGAAAACGCCAGCCGCATGATTCTGGAATCCTGTAAGGAACATCATATCCCCGTCGAGTACAACCTCGGGGGCGTACGCAGTCGTTTCTTCGAATTCACCTATCCTTATCCCCGCTTTTGGGAAATCGCGGCGGAGGTCGGAAACGACGTACGGATCGGCATCGATGCGCATAGTCCGATGGATTTTCATGACAAAAAATCCATCGACGACGCGATTTCGTTTCTGAATTCATTGGGGATCATCGTCAACGATAAGCGCATATAAAAAAACGATGCTTCTAGGAAAGTTCATTTCCCGGGAAACACCGTTTTACGTCGATTCCGTAAATCCCTTCGATCACCCTGAAGGGATGATCCGGGACAAAACGCGGGGGGATGATCGGAAGATCGACCCGCAACGTACAAGGTTTATCATAGAAATCCTGGATCCGCAGTTCATCGCAAATCCCCGCGAACCACAAGGGATGACCCACCGGACGGCGGATCAGTAAGACCGCTTCATAGTCAGGCAGGGGTTCAAACGACGAGGGGTCGGCGATCCATACCAAGGTATGAAACGAACCGTTCCCTTCAGGCGCATAGAGTTCGCCAATCATCAATTCTTCTTCGACGGGAATATAGACGCTTTCCATGGTATCACCGCTTCAAGTATAACATAATCCCCCTGTCAAGCGAAATCCCTTGACAAGACGGCATAAGTTGCATATTATTGTATATGGCACTTTATGCCAAATGTAGCCCCGGAAACTACTTTTGGTTAGGAGGAAATAACCAGTATGCGCCAAACAACTATGGCAAAACCCAATGAAGTCGTACGTCAATGGTTCGTCGTTGACGCGACCGGACTCACCCTTGGACGCTTAGCGAGTGAAGTCGCAACGGTCTTGCGCGGCAAGCACCGTCCGACATTCACCCCCAACGTGGACACAGGTGATTTCGTAATCGTCGTAAACGCGGACAAAATCGTCGTCACAGGAAACAAAGACGAAACCAAGAATTATTACAACCATTCCCAATGGAAGGACGGTCTTCGTGTTCGTTCTTTGAAGACGATGCGTGTACGCTACACCGTCGAATGGGTCGAACGTGCGATTCACGGAATGTTGCCGCACACCCGCTTGGGTGATCGTCAACGTATGCATCTCTTCGTATACAAAGGCCCGGATCATCCGCACGCCGCTCAACAACCCGTTGAGTTGAAGATCAAAGGATAGGAGGAACAAGACATGGTCACGAAAAAGAAAGCCGCAGTTGTTTATCTTGGAACCGGACGTCGTAAAACCTCCGTCGCTCGCGTTTACCTTACCCCCGGTACCGGTGTCATCACCGTTAACGGCAAGACGTTGGAAGAATACCTGCCTTTGGAAACATTGCGCATGGTTGTCCGTTCCCCGCTTGAATTGACGGGAACCCTCGCCGGCATGGATGCAAACATCAATGTCCAAGGCGGCGGTTATACCGGTCAATCCGGTGCGATGCGTCATGGAATCACCCGTGCTTTGATGGAAGCTTCCGCGGATTACCGTCCGAAGCTGAAAGCAGCCGGATTCGTTACCCGCGACTCGCGTGGTAAAGAACGTAAGAAGTATGGATTGAAGGGTGCACGTCGCGCTCCGCAGTTCTCGAAACGTTAATCGGTTTTACATTCAATTGTGCAAAGAGCTCCGTTCTATCGGGGCTTTTTTGTGGATTTGACCGAACTGAATCATTCAGTTTATGGAAAAACGCCACATGAAAAGATGTGTCGGTCTCTCTCATGATGATTTCCTTGTCCACCATCATCCGATCTAGCGATCATGACTTCTTTGGGTGGAACGGGTTGAATCGTTGGGGAAACCGCTGAAAACCGATCAGAAGACCATCGTCTTGAATCAACATCGGAAGGCTTACTTTCTGCACTTTTGTGTTGACACCCCAACTCAATCATGGTATATTTTATAGGCATTCGGTGAGGATGGGCCTGTAGCTCAGGTGGTTAGAGCGCGCCCCTGATAAGGGCGAGGTCGTTGGTTCGAGTCCATTCAGGCCCACCATCGAATTAAATATACATGGGGTTTTAGCTCAGCTGGGAGAGCACCTGCTTTGCAAGCAGGGGGTCATCGGTTCGATCCCGATAAGCTCCACCAATGTAAAATCCAATGTCCGGCAGGACGTTTTTTTTTACTCTTGCATGGATCGGGTTTCTTCGATACAATGCAGACGAACGGGGGTTTGGTTATGTCTCTACGATTTGCCCGCTTTATCGGGAACAAGGCGTTTTATAAGAAAGTAATGGTGGTTGCCATTCCTTTGATGTTGCAGCAATTGATTACTTCATCCGTCAACCTGTTGGATAATCTCATGGTCGGTCAGTTGGGGGATGCTTCGCTCAGCGGGGTCGCCGTGACCAACCGTTTCTTCATGGTCGCGATTTTCGGTACCTTCGGTGTCTTGGGGGCGGCTTCGATCTATATCGCGCAGTTCTACGGTGCGAAAGACGAAGACCATATGAAACAGTCGTTCCGTTACTCGATCTTAAGCGCCTATCTGGTCATGGCACCCTTCGTCGTACTGGGATTGCTGTTTCCCAAAGCCATCCTCGGTTTCTTCACGCAGACGACGTCGATCCTGGACGAAGGCGTCATTTATATGCGGATCGCCGCGTTGACCTTCATCCCGATGGCGATGTCCATGGCCGTGGGCGGGGCGATGCGTTCGATCGGTCAAACCAAGATCCCTCTGTATGCAGGCGTAGCATCCGTTTTGACGAACGCCGTCTTCAATTATATGCTGATCTTCGGGAAGTTCGGATTCCCTGCGCTTGGCGTCGCCGGAGCCGCTTGGGCGACCTTGATCGCGCGTCTGGTCGAAATGGTGATTCTACTGATCGTCATGAACTACAAGCATTTCCCATTCTCCACCAAAATCGTCGACTTGTTCAAGGTACAGAAGTATCTGATCAAGACGATCACCATCAAGGCGCTCCCTCTGACTACCAACGAAATCTTCTGGTCGGGCGGTATGGCGACCTTGTTTAAATTCTACAGTACGCGCGGCGACGCCGTATTGGTCGGCTTTCAGATCGCCGGTTCGACGGCGGATCTCTTCTTCGTCCTCTTCGGCGGGATGGCGGCTGCCACCACCGTGATGATTTCCCAACCTTTGGGTGCCAACGAGTTGGATGAAGCGCGAAGCAACGGATATAAGATGTTGGGATTCAGCGTCGTTCTCGCGATGATCTTCGCGGTATTGATGTTCGCGTCGAGTTTCTTCGTTCCTTATTTATATCGCGTCAGTGAAGAAAGCCGTTGGATCGCCTCGACCCAGCTTCGGATCATGTCGATCATGTTCTGGATCTACATGGGGACGGCGGAGTGCTATTTCATCTTACGTGCCGGCGGGGATACCAAATCGACCCTCTTCATGGATTCCGTCTTCATGTGGACGGTGAACATCCCGGTTGTCGCAGCCGCGACGTATTTGACGAAGTGGCCGGTGTTTGCGGTCTACATCGCCGGACAGTCCACGGATTTCCTGAAACTGACCTTGGCCTATACATTGATCCGTAAGGAAAAGTGGGTCAAAAACCTTACGATGGAGCGTCCGGACATCCTTGAAATCCACGAGGAAATCTCGTAAAAAAAGTGTATTCCGTACTTGCCAAACGATAGGGTTTATGGTATATTTTATTAGCACTTGCCTGAATAGCTCAGTCGGTAGAGCAACCGGCTGTTAACCGGTTGGTCACAGGTTCGAGTCCTGTTTCAGGCGCCACGGCCCGTTGGAGAAACGGTTTAACTCACTTGCCTTTCACGCAAGCATCCACGGGTTCGAATCCCGTACGGGTCACCATTGTGCAATAAAGAGACGCTACGGCGTCTTTTTTCATTTTTTAGGTACTTTTCAATCTGGCGATTTGGGATATAATGTGCACATGAGAACCTACTTAACCAAAGCACTATCCTTAGTATTGACCATCGGATTACTTTTGGATCCGATGGGGACCTTTGTCGTCGCACAAGCGAAAGACAAGCCGATCGAGACCGTGGCGAATCAACCGGTGGTTCGCGAAGGTATGCAACGCTTGGTCGTTACGCTGACGGAAGATGCGAAGATCGGGGACTTCGCCGGACAATTCAAAATACGTTCGCGGTATCCGCGTCAACATAAGTTATTGATCGAAGTGGAGAATCCAGAAGAAACCATTGAGGCATTGTCAATGCGGTCGGACGTGGTTTCGGTCACGTTGGACCACGACCTTGAACTTGCCATTGTCCCAAGTGACAGTTACTACGCCAGTTACCAATGGAATTTGAAAAACATGGGGTTGGAGTCCGTGTGGGGGATCACGGTCGGAGTACCTTCGGTCATCATCGCGGTCATCGATACCGGGGTGGGACCGTATGGCGATTTCGGGACGATCGTCAACGGTGCGGATATGACGGGAACGTTGGTCCTTGAGGATACCTATCCCGGCCAGTATTCATCCGATGGCGGTTATCACGGGACGGCGGTCGCTTCGTTGATTTCATCTCAAATGAACGCCTATGGCATCGCAGGCATGGCGCCTGGCGTCGCGATCATGCCGGTCAAAGTGTTTCCGACCGGTTCAGGCACGGCGTCGACCCTGACCGTTGCGGAGGGTGTCGTCTGGGCGGTCGACCATGGGGCGGATATCATCAACTTAAGTCTGGGCGGGGATGATCCGCAAAGCGAGCTTGAAGAAGCGGTTGAGTATGCTACTACCCACGGCGTCATGGTGGTCGCGGCTTCCGGGAACGACGGGTACACGGATCGGATTTCCTATCCGGCACGCTATGAGGGCGTCATCGCCGTCGGTTCATCCAACCAGGGGAACCAGGTTTCTTCGTTCTCGAATCGTGGTCCCGGATTGGATATCGTCGCCCCCGGGGAGAGCATCCTGCTTTATTATCGGGTCAATCAATCGTTCAGTTGGTTTAGCGGGACATCCTTCGCGGCTCCGACCATCGCCGCCGCGCTTGGATTGTTGGAGAGTGCTTTTCCAACATTGAGCGATGAGGTGAAAGAACGGTTACTTTGCTCGAGTGCCGATGACTACGGTGCGACAGGTTATGATATCGAGTACGGATACGGTGTCCTGGATGTCGGGAACTTGTTTCTTCTTACGCAAACACCGGGTGTCGTGGATGATAACGATACCTTCGATTCGGCCGATGCCTTGGAACTGGATACCTCTATCCTAGGTCGTTTCGATCTGGTTCAAGACAAAGACATCTATACCCTCACTCTGACAAGTGCACAACCGGTCGAATTGATTTTCGAATCGGTTGGTAATTTAGGGATGGATTGGCGACTCTATGGTTCGCAGATGGATCTGATCCATGAGGAAAGCATAATTTTGGGTAACGGAGAAATCCATCGGTCGCTTCAACTCGCCCAAGGGAAATACTATTTCGCACTCAGTGCGACAAATCAATCGATAACACCTTATCCTTATACTTTCACGGTTCGATCCGCGGATTCGACCCCTCCTCTCATCACCATGATGTCCAAAGGAGACGTCTTGGAGAGCGGCAGCACAAGCGATGAAGATGTCGTCGTAGAGATCAGCGATGAAACGGACGTCCAAACCAAAGTTACCCGGGATGATACTGAAATCGGGTGGCCGGTCGACGGGCGGTTTGTCCTTAATGGATCCTATCGTATCGATGTAACGGATACGGTCGGGAATACGTCGAGTGTCACCTTCAACATTCTAAAATCTGGGACCTATCCCGTTTCTTTCACGACGCTGTCCGACCCTATGCCTACGCTCGATGTTGAATATGGCTCGGCGATCGGCAGTCTGGCTGAACCGACCCGCATCGGTTATGTCTTCGAGGGATGGTTCACGGATTCATCCTACCTTACCCCGTGGTCGCTGGAGAGCGACCTGGTGGTCAATGCCATGACCTTGGTTGCGAAGTGGTCGAAGATACGTCTCACGGTGGCGTTTGATTCACTGGGTGGGACGCTTGTGGGTTCACAGACGGTGGATTACGGATCGCTTCTCTATCGTCCTGCCAATCCGACCAAAGCGGGCTATCTCTTTGAGAATTGGTATCAAGACGGCACATATAGCCGGTTATTCGATTTCAACCAACCGGTCGAGAGTGGAACGACGATCGTGGCGAAATGGGTTCAGGCACCAACATCCGTGTCCAATCTCAAGGTGACTTCGACCTCGGTCTCCACCTTGAACCTGACATGGACGGCACAGAACGTCGTCGGGTATGAAGTCTATCGGGCGACCGGGACGAGTACGAGTTATGCGAAAATCGGTGAATCGACTCTCGCTTCGTACACCAGTTCGGCATTGTCGGCAGGTGTCTCGTATTCATATAAAGTCCGGGCGTTCACCCTCGTCAATAATCTCCGGGTTTATGGCGCGTTCAGTTTGATCGTGAGCGGGAAACCGATTCCGTCGACCCCAATCGTTTCCGGTGTCTCCGTGTCGTACAATTCCATAAGGATCAGCTGGCCTGCGGTGAGCGGTGCCTCCGCATATCAGATCTACCGTGCGACCAGTGTGAACGGTCCGTATTATTACTGGACGACGACCACAAGTCTCTCCTATACCAATTCATCTCTCACAACCAACGCAACCTATTATTATAAGGTGAGGGCATATCGCACACTGACCAGCGGACGTCTCTACGGGAATTACTCGTCGGTTACGTCGGTCAAGCCGATTCCTGCCACTCCGACGATGAGTACCTCGATACTATCCTACTCCAGTGTCAAAGCCAACTGGTCCGCGGTTTTAGGTGCCTCGGGATATGAAATCTATCGTTCGTCATCGATGAGCGATCCCTTCGTGTTCGTGTACAGGACCATGGGGACTTCGTATACATTCGTCAACCAACCCTTTAACCAGGCGATCCTTCTGAAAATACGTGCCTATCGGATCGTGAACAATGTTCGGATCTACGGCAATTTCACCAACGTCGCGACCGTGACCCCCAATGTCACGGCTCCGACCTTAAGTGCTTCGTCGCTCGCATACGATACGATCAAACTCGGTTGGTCTAGCGTGGCCGGTGCCCAAGGGTATGCGGTCGAGATGCTCGACCCCTCGACGAACCGGTTCGTGGAGATCGCGGATACCGTTTCGCTCGGACTCACCCATCCTGAACGTCCGACCGGGGTCATCCAGACCTACCGCATCCGCTCCTACCG
The DNA here is from genome assembly GCA_041736705.1 of Erysipelotrichaceae bacterium. Classification (GTDB taxonomy): domain Bacteria; phylum Bacillota_I; class Bacilli_A; order Erysipelotrichales; family Erysipelotrichaceae; genus GWE2-51-13. The sequence continues at coordinate 1,046 of JBGSTC010000010.1, read as the reverse complement.
GTGGATGGGGGAGACGAAAGTCTATTCCGCGTACTCAACAAACCTTCTTGCGAAAGCGATTCCCGCGACCGTAGGATCACCGAAGGCGACATCGCAAAGTTATACCTCGATCACCATCCAATTCGCACCGGTGATGGGAGCCAGCGGCTACGAAATCTACCGTTCAACTTCATCGACCGGGACCTATCTCGGATTGACGACGATCTATACCACCAGTTTTACGAATATATCGCTTAATTTCAATGCATCCTACTATTATAAGGTACGTGCGTTCACGACGACCCCCACGGGACGCGTGTATGGGAATTTCTCTTCGATCGTATCCGCCAAGACCGCGTTGAATGCGCCGACGATGACCTTGAAGTCCGAATCAACTTCGTCCATACGCATCGCTTGGTCATCCGTACAAGGAGCCACCGCCTATCAAATCTATCGTGCAAGTACGATCAACGGAACCTACACGCGTGTGACGACGACGACATCCTCCTCCTATCTCAATACCGGATTAAGTACCGGGACGACCTATTACTATAAAGTAAGGGCGTATCGCATCCAATACGGTGTGACGTATTACGGGGGATATTCCACAGTCCAAGGGATCAAACCGATCCCGCCGACCCCCGTCCTTAATGCGAATGCGAACGACAACGGAACAATCGATGTCACGTGGACCGCAGTGTCGGGTGTAAACGGCTACGAACTGTCCGTCAAAATCGACGGGGAAAGTACGACGACCGTCAGTTCCTTCACCGCGACCCAGACGCAACTGAACGGGTTGCCTGTCGACGTGGGGATCCAAGTCTCGATCCGATCCTACAAGATCGTCAATTCTGTCAAGATTTACTCCGAACCCTCGGCTTGGGTCAGCGTCATGATTCCCATGACATCCTAAGCCTTTTCTTTCGTGATAAAACCATGAGGATGACTTGCATTTGTGGGAAACGTACGATATAATCATTAGGCATCGTATTGACCTGTTAGCTCAGTTGGTAGAGCAACTGACTCTTAATCAGTGGGTCTAGGGTTCGAGTCCCTAACGGGTCACC
>JBGSTC010000015.1:0-36836 GCA_041736705.1 Erysipelotrichaceae bacterium | reverse complement strand
TAAAGCAGTAGAAAAGGCACCGTAAGGTGCCAGCTGAGGAAACGCTGCGGCTGTCAGGCCCTCGGCGTCCCGGAGGGGACGGCAGCAACAAGCCCTTATAGGGCGAAGGCAAACTACCGGCTAAGCCGGTAGTTATGATTTGGTAGGTGGAAAACATACCGGTCATCGACTATAATGAACCTATGAAGCACCAAGGATATACCCGAATCATTATCGCCTTTCTTGTCATCCTTTTGACGTTCTCAGGATGTGTTTTCACACGTCCAATCCCCAAAGACCTCACGCACTCCCAAACGTGGGTGGTATCGGATGATTATTATGCGATCGATACCGAATTCCACTTGGCTCATAGTCAATACATCGAAGAAGATTCGACGGTTTTCTGGGTCGAGTCCGAAATGGAATTGGCGCTTCTTCTGACATTACGCTTTGAACAAGGCAACCTCCTGACGGAATATCTAAGCGAAGAACGCTTGGATCATGATAAAGTCGTCTCATACTTGATCAGTCTCTTCGTCCATGACTTCGAGTACTATGAAGGTACGGTCGAATATAGCGAAGGCGGAAGGCTACAGGTGGTCACCGATACGGTTACCTTGGTCGTCGACGAGGAAGAAGTCGACCTTGTGGAAAAGAAGATCGATGAATGGACCTATGTGTTGAAGAAACAGAATCTGGAAGATGCGAAAGATGTTAAGTACTTACATGATCAAATCATCAAGCGTGTCCGCTATGACGACGAGGCGATCAAAAACAAGAAGCGCGACTCGGATTCTTTTTCCGCAATCGGGGTCTTCGAAGATGGATTGGCGGTATGCAACGGGTATAGCCAAGCGTATATGGGTTTACTGAAGGAAATGGGGATACCGATTCTCATGGTGAGTTCTGATGCGGAAGACCATGCCTGGAATCTGGTCTATGTCGATCATGAGTGGAAATATGTCGATGCGACGTGGGATGATTATGATTACCCGATCGAGAAACCGATGTATGATTATTTCCTTCTTGATCAAGCGGAATTCTATGACCATGAATTCGACGATACCGGATATATGACATTATCCGAGGAGGAGTACCTGTCGTTCGCCGAATATGTCTTCCCCCAGACCGCAAACTAAAAACACCTGAATCGTCAGGTGCTTACTTATGGATTAAGGATCCAGCGATAATGTCCGGTAACGCCTTGCGTTTTACTTCCGATTTCCAAGCGGTCTTCTTCCCGTTTGGGTTGTCCGCTGTTGTGGATGATGAACGGGATGCCGTTGATGTTCTTGATGTCGGAAATAACGGCGATATGGGAGAAGTCATCCCCGAATACAACCAAATCCCCGGGCACCCACTGGTCGCGGTCGTAAATGTCGTTGGTCAGTTTCACCGCATGGGCATCCAGGAAAATCTTCACATTCAAGACCCGTCTGAAATCGATGTTCGGGTCGCGGAATTCGATATAATCATAAGCGGTCCAACGACGCGCCTTGATATCTTCGTCGATCAAGTCTTTCAAACTATATCCGGCTTGCTTCAGTGCGCGCCAGATCAGATCCGTGCACACGCCCTCGTCATCCGGCGGATATCCTCCGGCATAGTAGGCGCTACGGTAGGTCACCATGTTTTGCGCATCGATCCGTGCGCCATAGACGATCTCTCTGAAATCATCGACACCGTCATGGTCATAATCGGGTAAAGGGGCGATGCCATAGTCGAGGAGGGTCAAAGGCAAACCATCGGCCGGTTCGAGTTGCTTGGGTTCTTCCTTCGGTTGAAGAAGGGTAGAAATAACAATTCCCGTTCCGACAAGCAAGAGTAAAGGTAAAAAAACGACGAGGATCAGTCGTCCGATTCTTACTCTCCTTCTCGGGGGTAGGTGTTTCATGGGACAATTATACCAAAGAAACCTTGAACGTCAAAGGAGAAAACACTTCGCTGAATCGTATCGGGATATTGAATTCAAGAAAGGGATTTGCTAAAGTGAAACCAAAGGACGGATGTCCATGAGAAGGAGCCGAAATGATCGAGTTACCTGAAAGCATCGTCGTTTCCCGACAGATCAATCAGACGCTGGTCGGAAAGAAAATCGAGAAAGTCATCCTCAATGCATCACCGCATAAGTTCGCTTTTTTCTCATTGGATGCGGACCGCTACCCGATGTTGTTGGAAGGGAAAACCATCCGTGGGGCGAAATCGTTCGGAGGCCAGATCGAGGTCGAAATCGACGATATGCATCTGTATTTCAGCGATGGCGCCAGTCCGCGTTATTTCAAACCCGACGAGAAATTGCCGTTGAAACATCAGATGATGATCCGCTTCGAGGACCAAAGTACGATCACCGTGACCATCGCGATGTACGGGATGATGTATCTCTATCCCAAGGGAGAGAACTCGAATCCGTATACGATCATTGCGAAAGAGAAGCCCTCGCCTCTTCTGGATGAATTTACATTCGATTACTTCAAAGGATTGGTCGCTTCTTGTCCGCCGACGATGTCGATCAAAGGGATGTTGGCGACCGAGCAGAGAATCCCGGGCTTAGGCAACGGTTGTCTACAAGACATCCTCTTCAATGCGAAGCTTCATCCCAAACGCAAACATGAGACACTCGATGAAATGCATCTTCGTCAACTTTATGATGCGATCAAGAAAACGTTGCCTGAAATGGTGGAACGTGGCGGTAGGGCGACCGAGAAGGATTTATTTGGGAAAGAAGGCGGGTATGCACCGACACTCTATGCAAAGACAGTCGGGACATCCTGCCCGGCCTGTTCTGCGACAATATTGAAAGAACCGTTTCTGGGAGGAAGCATCACATTCTGTCCGCGATGTCAGAAATAATGCAACGACGAACGGCTGAATATGCACCAGCAACCTATATTTAATTTTGTTTAGAAAATCATTTAGATCATTAAATCTCCGTGAATGTGCATGGTAAGTAATCCAAGTTTGACGGAGATTTCTTGCGTGTTTCCAAGAACGGCACAAAGAATGTAAAGAATGCAAGAAAGTATACGAAAATCACAAATATATGAACATATGTTCATTAAAAAGTTTGAAACAATCAATAAATTCGACAAAAAATAAACTTTCGATGAGAAACCTCTGCCGAAACAGAGTGTTTTACAGTATAATAAGAACGAAAAAGGAGAATGCTATGACAATCAATCAAAAAGCAGTCGATGCGATCCGTATCCTTTCCGCCGATGGTGTACAAAAAGCGAATTCCGGTCATCCGGGACTTCCCTTGGGGGCGGCGCCGATGGCCTACCAACTCTGGGCTCATGAACTCAAACATAATCCGAAAAACCCGGACTGGCTTAACCGCGACCGGTTCGTACTTTCCGCCGGACATGGTTCGATGCTGATCTACTCGCTTCTTCATCTCTTTGGTTACGGTGTCACCCTGGACGATTTGAAATCCTTCCGTCAATGGGGATCCAAGACCCCGGGACATCCCGAATATGGACATACGGTCGGGATCGAAACCACGACGGGACCCTTGGGTGCCGGAATGACCAATGCGGTCGGCATGGCGATGGCCGAATCCCATTTGGCGGCGACGTTCAATGAACCGGGATTCCCCGTCATCGATCATCATACGTTTGTCATCGCAGGCGACGGGTGCATGATGGAAGGCTTGGCGTCGGAAGCGATGTCGTTGGCCGGTACCTTGGCGCTTGGCAAGCTGATCGTCCTGTATGATTCCAATCGGATCACCATCGAAGGGAAGACGGATATCGCATTTACCGAAAATGTAAAACAACGGTTTGAAGCCTATGGCTTCCAGACCTTGGATGTGAAAGACGGAACGGATTTAAACGCGATCGCGTTCGCGATCCAGGCGGCGAAAGCCGACTCGTCCCGTCCGACCTTGATTGAAATCCACACCAATATCGGACAAGGTTCCCCCAGGGAAGGCAGTGCCAGCGCCCATGGTGAACCGTTAGGATTGGAAAACATCGCAAAGTTGCGTGAGAATCTGGGTTGGTCGAATAGCGAACCGTTCTTCGTCGATGAAGAAATCTATGCCCATTACCAAGCCTGTGCCGAAAAAGGTGTGAAAGCCGAAGAAAGTTGGAACACGCTTTTCGCGGAATATTGCGTCGCTTATCCTGAAAAGGCGAAACTCTGGAAGACCTATTTCGAAGAAACCGATTGGTCCTTCCTGGAAGATGAAGCGTTCTGGACCTTCGATGCCAAACCGCAGGCGACACGCAATGTTTCCGGCGAATTGATCAACCGCATCAAAGATAAAGTCCCCAATCTCTTCGCAGGGTCCGCCGACTTGGCGCCTTCCACGAAGACGGAGATGAAAGGTGTCGGATTCTTCAGTAAAGACAATCCCTTAGGGAAAAACATCCACTTCGGCGTACGTGAAAACGCGATGGCCGGGATCGGGAACGGGATTCGCCTCCATGGCGGTCTGATTTCCTTCGTCGCCACGTTCTTCGTGTTCGCGGACTATATGAAGCCCATGATCCGTCTCTCATCCGTCATGAATCTGCCGCTTATCTACGTCCTTACCCATGACAGTATCGGTGTGGGTGAAGACGGACCGACCCATGAACCCATCGAACAACTGACCATGCTTCGCGCCCAACCCAATGTCACGGTCTTCCGTCCTGCGGATGCACGCGAAACCGCAGCCGGATGGGCGGTCGCACTTACGGCGAAAGACGCCCCGACGGTCCTCGTCTTGACCCGTCAGAACCTTCCTCAATTGGATGGCAGCGGTAAAGACGCCTTCAAAGGCGGATACATCCTCTCCAAAGCCCAAGGGAATCCGCAAGGGATCCTGATGGCCAGCGGATCGGAAGTCTTCCTCGCGGTCGACGCACAGAAGAAACTCCATGAAGAAGGCATCGAAGTCAACGTGGTTTCCTTACCTTCCTTCGAACTCTTCAAGAAACAACCTCAGTCGTATCAAGACGAAGTGTTACCGAAGAGCTTGCGTAAGCGGGTTGCCATCGAAGCCGCCGCCGACCTCAGCTGGCATCAGTTCGTCGGCCTTGACGGGAAATGCATCGGACTCAACCGTTTCGGTGCTTCCGCACCGGGCGAAGTCCTCTTCGAAAAATTCGGATTCACCGTTCAAAACGTCATCGATACTTTCAAGTCCCTCTAAAAGAAAAGGAACACTTCACTGCGAAGTGTTCCTTTTAGAATACGACGGCGCCTAAGTAACAACCCAGGACGAATCCACACACGACCACTCCCATCAACACGGTGTAGATCGTAGTCCGTAGATCGAACTTCCAATTCAAGAGGCCGCTACAGAGGATGAGAATGAACCAGACCGGCAACTGCGAACCCAGCGAAAACCGAATCACTTCGGATAAACTCGCCGGCTCAAACAACAGCTTGTTTTCAACGACATAAATCACGAGGGACATGGCGGTTGAAGAAAGCAAATAGCCGAAAACCCCGACAAGTCCCCCCCACAGGAACTTCTTCATCAAAATCCCCCCTTTTCAGACAACGAATGCGAAACGGTGACAGATATTTTCGCATCCGTGGTAACTTCATTATAAACAAAAAGAACGCAGGACACAAATCCGATCGACACCGGTCATGTCACGCGTTCTTTTAAATGGGATAGGAATCGAGTTAAAACATGTTGTTTAGGCTGGAAACGCAAGTGGCGATCACCAAAACATAGACTGCGACCGTGATACCGATCGTCCAGACGATGCCTTTTTTCCCTTTGCGGACATAGAGGAATCCACCGATTAAGGCAGGGATGATGAAGAAGGCGACAAGCCACGCGATCAGTCCCAAGAGATTCATCAAGAAATCAGTCGTCGAGAATCCCTCGCCGAACATGGCGGGGACAAAAAAGATCAGTGAGCTAACGACGAAGATCGCCAAGGTAAACAGGGTGCCTTTCATGAATTTCTTCCAGTCCATCGGTTTTTTCTGTGTCGTTTCCATGGTTCGTCTCCTTTTAGAGGGTTAGGTAAACATAACCGAGAGTCAATAATTCAAGAACAATCCGAAAAATCCGACGACGGCCAAGAGCGTCACCAAGAATGCGGCTAAGACAACACCGAAGGTCTTGCGAAGTCCGTTTTTGCGGCAGATCAAACCGGAGAGGATCATGATCGGAATCCAGAAGACGGCTTGCGAAACAAAACCCAGGCCTAGGATTTCGATCGCCATCGGTTTACCCCATTCGTTATGGATGAGGATCAACAAGAGTCCGCTGAAAAAAGATGCGTCGAAATATCCGGCAAAAGCCAAAAGCATACCTTGAAGGAATCTTGGTATCGGACGCACCGGATCATCCCCACATCTGACTTAAGGAGGCGACGCAGGTTGCGAAGACCAACACACCGATGGCGATGGTGATCCCAATAGTCCATGCGATCCCTTTCCATCCTCTGCGTACATAGACCCATCCGCCGATCAGGGAAGGAATCGCCCACAAAAGCAGTGAGGCGCCGATCGAGGATAGAAGATTCGTGAAGAATTCTTCGGTGGTCAGTTGGAGATTAAAGAGCAGAGGCAAAGACAAGACTGCGGTCAATCCGATGAAGATACCCAACGTAATCAAAAAACCTTTGAAGAACTTCTTAGTGTCAAACTTTACCTTTTCTTCCATGGTGCACCTCGTTTCATGGATAAGCGATACGATTAGGACTAAATGCCATTGAAGGAAGCGACACAAGTCGCAAATATGATCGCGACGAGTGCCAACGTGGCACCGATCGTCAACAGGAGTCCGCGTTTTCCACGTTTCACAAACATCGCGCCTCCGATGGCTCCCGGGATAAACCAAAACATGAGAAAGCCGAGAAAAGATTGGATGAGATTATCCAGAAGCAGTTCGTTGGATATGTCTTGGTTTAGAAAGACATAAAGCATGAACAAGGTGGATACGATCGAGAGACTGAAGAGGGTAATGAGAAAGCCGATGAAGAATTTCTTGAAATCGAATTTCGACGTTTCCATAGGGTCACCACTTTCTTTCCACACGTCAAGACGACTTGCGCTGCCTAAGATAGACTCCGATACTAAGATAGATCGCAGCGAGAACGCTAAGAATCTGATAGATCGATAAGCCGGCATAGATGATCGGATTGACACGGATGAATTCGATGAGGAAGCGGAAGATGAAGTAGGAAATCAGAAAGAGCTTAAAGAGGATGCCGGGTGTTTTCACCCGGTTCTTCGCGTAATGGAGAATCGCGAACGCGATCAGGAGGAAGAACATTTCGAAGAGTTGGGTCGGATAACGCAAGAGTCCGTCACCGAAGTCCACCCCCCAATGAAGATGGGTTTCCACCCCGTAGCAACACCCGTTGAAGAAGCATCCGATCCGACCGATCGCCATCGCCAAGGCCACCGAAGGGGCGATGATGTTGCCGAGGCGGACTTTGATGTTGAGCCAGCGTTTCACAAGGATGACGCCGACCGTACCGCCGATCAGACCACCCACGATCGATTTCGCATAGAGGAATTTCTCGAGCGTCGGGGTTTCAATCAGAATCGGGATTTTCGAGCCGATGACGCCGAAAATCAACGCCGCGGCGACGATCTCGAACGCGCCTTGGTTTTTACGTTCATAATGACGCGCATCCCACCAATAGTAGGCGACCCCTGAAACGATCGCCAAGACCATGAAGATCGAATAGGTCGGTATCCCATAGAGCTGAGGCATCACCCCGAAGTCCGCCGGTTTCCAGTGGAAATCAAACATGCTTCATTTTCCTGACCGCTTTACCAACCCGACAGCAGGTCCCTGAGTTCATGCATTGGTAAAGCTTGAGGGCGGAACAGAATCCGAAGGCTGCCGAGGTTTGAAGGATGGCCAGGACACAGACGGTCGCCCATGCGGCGATCGTCCACTCCAATGCGAAGAAGACCAACGCGAGGGCGGAGACAAACGCTCCGACGAAATGCGAGAAACGGATTCCGTTGGCGTCGACGACCTCCGGTGCGGTCGGCTTGATCTTCTCGAAAGTGAACAGCCAAAGGTTGATCAAGGGGGCGTATTTCACGGTTAAAATCCCCGAACTCAAGAGAATCAGAAATCCGATCCAGGTCAACGCTTCGTTTTGAAGGATCAACGATGCCCAAAACAAAATCGCGATGGTCGTACGACAGAACGCGAAGGCGCCGCCGGGTAAAGAGACAGGTTTCATTTTCGACATTCGTCTACCTCCATAATTTCGGGAAAAACATCCCCGTCGTTCTACGATAGTTCTCATATTCCGGGAATTCCTGACAAAGGAGTCTTTCTTCCTGTTTGGCGCGATAGTACATCATCGGGATGAACACGAAAGCGGTCAAGAGGAAACAGGCGAGGTTACTGAAGAAAATCGCTCCGCCGAACATCATCACAAACAAAGAGGTATAAAGTGGATGGCGTACGATCTTGAAGACGGAATGGGTGATCAACCGATGATCGGAATAGATCTTGATATGGTTCGCCCAATTGTTTTTCAGCACGACCCGTCCCCAGATGTTCATGGCACTTCCGAGATACAGAAGGGCGACCCCGAAATATCTCGCTTCAAGCGGTAAAGGGGGGTTCAACACAAGGATGCGAAGCACGATCGCCAGCATATAGAAACCATAGAAGAGAAACATCGTGCCGGTGGCGACCAAGGAATGCTTGGACTTCTTGGTGTCGTTACGGTCTTCAAAGAGGATGAAATCAAGCAGGATCGCGACGATCAAGGCAAGGACGGGAAACGAAGTGATCGCGACCCACAGAATGAGTTCTCGATTCAGATTGAACTCAATCATGGCATTTCTCCCTATGAAGGATATTGTAGGAAGAGAAGGGGATCTTACGTAGGTCTTCCGTAATCACATGGACACATTCCTTCTGCATCGATTTACTGTCGAAATTCAGGGCGTCGATGAAGGAAGAAACACTAATCCGGAAGGTGTTCTGGTCGATGTACTCCTTCTTCTTCGCTTGGTTTCTGACAAAGAAATCCAACGGCACCATGTGCCTGAAATCCGTGATGAAGTTGAAACAATCACAGGTCGTCTTGAAATCCTTCATCGAAGCCCCCGCGTTCTTCAAGGCATCTTCAAGGGTGAAGACGAAGGTATTGTTGATGAGTTGTAGGTGGTTCTTGAACTTCACATCGCGGGTGATCGGGGTGAATTCCCCTTTCCGATTCTTATAGAGATAGGTGATCGCAACCCTTTCCACATTGCAGGGTAGCGGGATGAAATCGCTCATCCTCAGCGTCTTTGCGCTTTGTTTCTCCAAACGCTCCAACACGCCGCTTAGGGTGACCCTCTTCAATAAATCCTGACTGACATCGAATCGGCCGAAATAAGCAACCGGCTGGTAATTGATGCCTCGTATCCCCGGCGTATTCAATCCGTAAAGGAACACTTCGCCGATCTCGTCGTCGTTGACCCCTTGGGCGATGCTCATGACCAAGGTGACGGGGATGCCATGTTTCGCCAGATTAGCGATGGCTTTTCTTTTGATCTCAAGGAGGTTTCTTCCCCGTAAGGTTTGGTAAGTCGATTCCTTGAACCCGTCGAATTGTAGGTAGACTTCAAATCCTCCTCCGACCGCCAGCGGTGCGAGTGCGGCGACGAACGCCTCGTCGTCGGCCAATCGCACCCCGTTTGTATTCAGCATGACATACTTCACGCCTTTATCTTTCGCCATCTTCAAGATCGTCAAGATTTCCGGGTGAACCGTTGGTTCACCCCCGCTTACCTGAAGGATCTCGGCGTTACCGTTCTCCGCATCGATGAAGAAATCGATCATCTTTCCGATCGTTTCAAGAGATAACAGTCTGCCCTCTCCGGCCGACGCATAACAAAGCGGACAATTCAGATTGCATCGGGTGGTGACTTCGATCAAACCGATACAGGCGTGCTGGTCGTGTTGCGGACAGATTCCGCAATCATAGGGGCAACCCAGTTTGACCTCGGTTTGGATCTTCATCGTATTGCCCGGTTTATCATAGTTGCGCTTCGACAAATGATAGGCCGCATTCTCCTCAAGCAACTCGATCTGTTGTCCATGATCCGGACAGTACTTCACGATGAAAATCTTCCCGTCGTCGAGAATGATTTTCGCCGGGACGATCTTAAGGCAATGTTTACATAAACTATTCGTGAATTCAAGAAAAGTATAGTTACGTAACATTGTCGGGACCTCTTTGTGATAAACGGGGAACTTATAATTAAATTATAGGGCTTTGTCAATCAAAATACAATCTTACAATGGTCGATCAAATTTCTCGAAAGGTCTAATTTCAAACAAGGTGTTCAAACCGAATTGACATCAAAACTAGTTGCATCAGCCACTATTTATAGATTAAGGTAAGGAATGTACAAACATAGATGCGTAAATTATTTTCAAGATATGTAAGAAAAAAGAGAGTTAGTAAAACTATGATATGTTAGTGACATGAAATCGATTTCATCAAGACAAAGGGGGTTTGTTATGAAAACAAACAAAATTGAAGAAATTCTACTGCCTTTTGCATCAAAAATCGCTGGGAATGTCATCTTGACTTCGCTTCGGGATGGTTTCGCGGCAATCATGCCTGCGATGATCATTGGATCATTCATCACACTACTATTGAATTTCCCGGTACCGGCAGTCGGTCAATTTCTTACTTCGACTTTCGGAGACAACTGGAAAACATTCTGCAATGCGATTTTTGCAGGTACGATTCCATTGGTATCCCTTCTCGCTACGGTTTCCATTACCTACCATACGGCGAAGAACACGAATACGGATGTTGTTTCGACAATGTTGATTAGCATGATGATTTACTTCGTATTACTGCCACAAGCCGTATTCAATGTTGATGGTGTCGCAAATGTCGTTAACGGCTCCTTCTCGTCGAATTACATGGGTGCACGTGGATTCTTTATTGCAATTCTGCTTGGATTGTTGGTTCCGATTGTTTCGAAGAAGCTATTGAGTATCAAACAGTTGACAATCAAACTTCCAGACAGTGTTCCCCCAAGCATCCTAAAATCATTTCTAATTCTGATTCCTGCTTTACTAATTCTTGTGGTCGTAAGTATCATTAAGATCACGATTACGAGTGTTGCAGGGACTGATTTCTTCACATTTATCTATTCGACATTTCAAACTCCGATTCGACAGATTATCGGTACATCCTATCTTGGAGGATTGCTTAGTATCTTCTTCACCTACTTTGCATGGTTCTTTGGGATGCATGGTGGACTATTGATGGGTCCGATCAATAGCGTTGTCTTTGGTGAACTGATGCCTGCGAACATTGAAGCGTTCGCTGCCGGACTACCTATCCCCAATTTCTTTACTGGAGTTCCGTTTTTCGAGATGTTTACGAAAATAGGCGGTGGTGGCAATGTCTTGGCATTGGTCATCGCAGTGTTGATCGTCGCCAAAACATCTGAGTATCGCCAAGTTGCTAAAATTGGGTTGATTCCATCGCTTTTCAATATTAGTGAGCCCATGGTATTCGGACTTCCGGTTGTTATGAATCCCATTCTCATCATCCCGTTCTTGATCGCACCGATCGTATGCTTTACGCTCGCTTATTTCGTCGGTTCGATCGGGTTGATTGCACCGATGGTAATTCAGGTGCCATGGACGATCCCGGTTGGCTTAATGGCGTATCTCTCGACTGCCGGTGATATTGTCACAAAGATCTTCCAGGTAGCTATGTTGGCGTTGTCGGTTGTCATCTATATCCCTTTCATAAGAGTAAGTGAACGGGCATCACAGAAACAAAGAGAATTATGCGCAGTTTCAAACGACCAAATGTAGTTGTCATTTATACCGACCAACAAAGATTTGATTCAATTAGAGCCAATGGGAACCCATTGGCTATTACTCCTAATTTAGATAAATTCATTGAGGAAGGAACGAATTTTACGAACTACTATGTGAACGCCCCGGTGTGTGCACCTAGTCGAATGAGTTTCTTGACCGGGAAGTATCCAAGTCAGCTTAAGGTATGTGATAATGGGATTGAATTCCCGGAAAATGAAATGTGCATCGCAGACATCTTAAAAAGATATGGGTATGACACAGCACAAATCGGGAAACTGCATTTCTTGCCGCACGTAAATCGTAAACACACGGATAAGGACGGAAGCACATACGGATTCAATACATTCTTGATTTCGGATGAACCCGGTTGTTATGATGATGATTATGTTAAATGGGTCGAGATGATCGACCCCCGTCAAGTTGAAAAGGTTCGGGTTGGATTGCCGTCCGAAGGAAGAGTCTACAATCAACCGGAGTATACCGATCGAAAGCGTTCTCCCCAGAACCCTTATGTATTCGATGGCGACGACGATTTGACGCATTCGTCTTTCGTCACAGATCAAGCCTGCCGGTACATTGAGAGGAAGAAAAAAACTGAAGAACCCTTTCTATTGATTGCGGGTTATTATGCCCCTCATGCACCTATCAATCCACCGCAGAAATTCATGAATCTGTATAATGCAGAGGACATGCCCATGCCCATTACAAGCGAAAAAGATAGAAAGATAATGGCGGAATTTTTCCCGCAAAAGTATACTAGTGAGTTAAGTGAACTGAGTGACCAGAATTGGAGAGAGATCGTTAAAGGCTATTACGCATTGGTGACGCACGTCGATGATTGTGTCGGGAATTTACTCTCTGCACTCGATGATATTAAAGACAACACGATCGTCGTGTTCACATCCGATCACGGGGAGTATCTCGGTGATCATCAACGAGTACACAAGGGGATGCCAGGCCATGATTGCATTATCAATGTCCCCTTTATCATTCGTTATCCTGATCAGATAGGTAAAGGTGTATCCTATCATGGCTTATGCGAGGCGGTTGACTTCATGCCGACAATCCTAGATTATTGCGGGATTCAAATCCCAAGCGATTTGAAAGGCAAAAGTTTGCGCAAACCGATCCAGGATCCGAATCTGATTCATAAAGAGTCGATTCTGGTAGAGTCGGTTCAATTGAATGGCGTGATAGAAACAACGATTCGGACCCTTGATTACAAATATTATGTGAGTTCTGGTGGGATTGAATTGCTTTATGACTTGAAGAAAGACGAACATGAGTTGATGGATGTCTCCAATCACCCCGATTATTTAGGAGTTAAACTGGAACTTAGGTTAAAAATGATTCATAAAATTCAGTCTGCAGCATATCATAATTTGAAAAGGACGGCACCTTACTAAGGAGGGGAATATGACACTAAATCGGAATTTCTTTTGGGGAGGGAGTGCTTCTTCGTTTCAAACCGAGGGAAACTGGAAGGGTGATGGCAAAGGGATTTCAGTGATTGATCGACGAGAAGTGAAGGAGGATAAATCAGACTGGAACGTCGGTGTCGATTTCTATCACCGATATCAAGAGGACATCCGACTTTTGAGGGACATGGGGTGTAATTTTTATCGAATCCAACTCTCTTGGTCGAGAATATTCCCCGACGGGGATGGGGAAGTCAACCCTAAAGGATTGGATTTCTATGACAATGTCATCGATTGCTTGGTAGAAAACGGTATCGAACCTATGATTTGTCTGATTCATTTCGACATCCCGCAAAGTCTTGTCGATCGATTCAACGGTTTTCAATCAAGATACGTCGTTGATTGTTTCGACCATTATGCTAGAACGGTAATGAAGAGATATGGCAATCGTGTTAGACACTGGTTGACATTTAACGAACACAATTTGAATCATATCGGGTTTAGATTCACAGGATCCAAAAACCTATGCGAGGCCAGCTTACAAAAAGAGTTGTATCAAGTTAATCACAACACCTTGATTGCTCATTGCAAAGCTGTGAAATCGTTACGCGAGATTGTTCCGAACGGCAAGATGAGCGGAATGATGACCTATAAGTTGTTTTATCCTCTTAACTCCGATCCGCAGAACGTATTTTTCGCTCGAAGACTAAACGATTTTTTCAACAACTTTCACATGCATGTCTTTGCGAAAGGCGAATATCCTGAGTATATGATGAGATTACTAAAGAGTCGGGATTGGATGCCTCGCTTTGAACCTGAAGATAATGAACTATTGAAGTATACTTGCGATATTTTGGCTTTTAGTTATTACAACAGTCAAGTCGTCTCGTATCGGAATTTCGGCGAATTTAGTACACTACAATCATGCATCGATGCTACGACGGTGAGAAATCCGTTCTGTGATTCAACGCAGTGGGGATGGGAGATCGATCCGATTGGATTAAGATACATTTTGAATGATCTCCAGCGGCTTTTTGACAAACCCCTCTTTATACTTGAAAACGGCATCGGCTTAAGCGAAGAAGTGGTTGATGGGCACATTAAAGACGAGAAACGGATCGAGTATCATAAGAAACATATTCAAGAGATGAAAAATGCGATTCTTGATGACGGGGTTGATTGCATTGGATACCTAACATGGGCACCGATCGATATGCTTAGCTCAGGCGGTGAAATGGAGAAAAGATATGGGTTTGTCTATGTTGACCGCGGAGAAAAAGAATTGAGAAGTCTTGACCGAATTAAGAAACGCAGTTTCGATTATATTAGGAAAGTGTTTACTTCCAATGGTGAAATTCTCTAGCGGGTCTATGACTTATACTGAGTAAAATGGATAGACTAGACCATGGATGATATACTTAACAAGATAAATCATTTATGTGAGTAGTGATAAGATCGAACGATCAAGAAGTCTCGAAGGTTCGATTCTGGAGACTTCTCGATATAACATCGTTGCCCCCGGTCACTTGTCGATCATGGAGAGAAACATGAAGGATGATGTCTACTATCGCCTAAATGAAGTAGTCAATCTAGCGCCTACGGACTCGCTGGACTACTTCATCGCGAAACAAATGCTTCGAAATTTCGAGAATACCATCGGATTGAATATCGAAGTTGTTGCGGAGATTTGTCATACAAGCACAGCAAGCATTTCCCGTTTCTGTCAAAAGATCGGATATGCGAATTTTCGCGATATGAAACTTGAAATGTCGAACGCCGCAACCATTCCTACAGTCGCACAAGAAAAGATTTCTTATGAATTCAACCCTGAGGAGATGAAGAAAACACTCATTGAAGAAAGTGTCCGATATCACCGCATGATGAAGAAAATCCTAGGGTATATCGACTTTCGTACGCTCTATTTGATTCTAAACAAAATAGCTAAAGCAAAGAAAATAATCATACTTTGTGCTCAACACGACTTGAGTGCCATCGTTTTATTTCAACATTTTCTTAGTGATTATGGTAAAGACGTCACAGTGTTTGTGAGTAATACCCAATTAAGTAAAATTGAAAACTATATCGATGAAACCGATCTCGTATTGTTTGTCTGTTATCGTGGAGGATGGCTATTGCGGAATAAGGCAACCGTTGGTCACATTCTGTCAAAACCTCTCGATAATGTCGTAATGTGCTACAATGCAAAGGCGATTTCACATCTGAACTTCGGTCTGGTTTTCGAGTTTTATCCTGACTATGAGGTAGATCAACTGAATAACGAAATTTCTACTTTCATTTTCTCCCTAATGAAATCATACTTGATGAAGATGTTAAGCCAAGACAAGATCCATGAATAACTCAAGGTAAAGGATAAGGACATTTGACGACATCAATCATCTTGCAAATGAGCACATTGTCCACAGTGTGCTTCTTTTGACGGCGAAGTATGATTGAAACTAGGAATCGCGTTTCATTCAAATGCTATAATAGATGCGAGGAATAAACCATGGAAATATCACGACAATTTGCAATGGAGATGGTCAAGGAACTAGGGGTCGTCATCAACCAAAACATCAACTTCATCGATCGCAACGGAATCATCATCGCGAGTACGGACATCAAGCGGATCGATAGTTTTCATATGGGGGCGAAACGCATCATCGACGAAGGGTTGCCGTATCTGGTCATCGATTCGGATGATGAATATACGGGAAGCAAGAAAGGCGTGAATCTTCCCATCATCGTCGATCAGCAGATTCAAGGGATCATCGGGATCACGGGGGAAAGAAGCGTCGTCGTCGTCAAGTACGGCGAAATCATCAAACGGTTCACGGAGATGTACATCCGCGACAACATGATGCGCAAACAGCAGCAACAAGACGAGAAAATCCGCAGTCGATTCATCGAAAATTGGTTGATGAACGACAGTGCGCCGCACGACCCCTACTTTAGCGAAGGTGCGAAGGAAGTCGGATTGAACCCGGATGCGCAGTACCGGATCATTCTTGTCTCGTTCTCGCAGACCTCCAAGCAAAGCATGGTCGACCGGCAATCCAGCCTTGACCAAGCGACGCAGTTTTTGCGGACATCCTTATGCAACGCCCCGGGGAACCATACGCTTCGCATCGGGAGCGTCCTTGTGTTTCTGATCGAATACCGGGTTGAAAGCGAATTGAAACCCAGGCTGCAGCGGATCGCGAAGATGATCAACCAAGCCTACTCCATCGATGTCCATATCGGATTTGAAAACAATCCGTCGACGGCCGTGAACCTGAGTGAAGCATACCGGAGGGTTCAAAAGGCACTGATGGCGAGTCAGGCGACCCATACGACGACGGTTAGCGAGTATGACGAGTTGTATTTGGAGTTATTGATCAACGATATGAACGCCACGACATCGCGGGAATTCGTCGAGAAAGTATTTGGCAAGTTGGATCAGGAAGAAAGGGAGGTCGCGGTTCAATGGTTGAGCGTGCTCTATCTGAACGACGGTTCGATCCAACGTACCGCGGATCAGCTATTCATCCACAAGAACACTTTGCAGTATAAGTTGCGTCGAATCAAGGAAGTGACGGGGATGGATCCGCGGAATGCGCGGTATATCCCGATCTTTACCTTAGCCATCGCGTTCTCGAAACGATAAATGTCTTACAAGACAAATGTAAGCGTTAATAAATGTCATATGGAACATATCCTTTCCAGAGTCTCATCGATATAATAAATGCGAAGAGACACCTTTGGGTGTAAAAGGAGATCATATGACAGGAATTCCGCTGATTCTTACGTTTGTCGTCGCGATTGCCGTGATGATCGTTGCGATTTCAAAGTTTAAAGTGCATCCGTTTATTGCGATCATGGGGATTTCATTGGTTTTGGCCTTGGTTGTCGGTATTCCTTTGATCGATATCGCCGCCACGGAAACCACGCCCGCGAAACAAGGCATCGCCACCATCATCGGCGCCGGCTTTAGCGGTACGTTCGCCGGGATCGGGATCGTCATCATCCTCGGTGCGCTTGTCGGTACGCTGTTGGAAAGAACCGGCGCGGCCATCAAACTCGCCGACATGGTGGTTAAGATGGTCGGGAAGAAACATCCCGAACTCGCCATCATGATCATGGGCTGGATCGTTTCCATCCCGGTATTCTGCGATAGTGGATTCGTCATCTTGGATCCGATCCGTAAAGCCCTTCGTCGCCGCACGCAGACATCCAGCGTCGCGATGACCGTGGCGTTATCCGCCGGACTCTATGCCTCCCACGTTTTGATTCCTCCGACACCGGGTCCGATCGCGGCCGCCGGTTCGTTGGGACTCGCCGACAATCTGTTGTTGGTCATGGCGATGGGTGCGGTCATTTCCGTGCCTGCCTTTCTCGCCGCTTATTTCTACGCCTTGTATATCGGAAAGAAAGTCAAATCGTCGGAAGACGAAGAAGACGGATTGGTATCCCAGACGTATGAAGAACTGGTTAAAGACTATAAGAACCTTCCCAACGGCTTCATGGCCTTGGCACCGATTTTATCTCCGGTTTTATTGATGGCGGTCAGTTCCGTCGTTGTCGCCCTCAAAATGAAGGGTTCGTTCATCACCGTCCTTCGTTTCTTGGGGAACCCGATGATCGCATTGACGGTCGGATTGTTGTTCGGGGTTTATCTACTCTTTAAATCCGGTAAGATGTCCGAGTTCAACGCGTTGTGCAACGATACGTTGAAAGTCGTCGGACCGATCTTGTTCGTTACGGCAGCCGGCGGTGTTTTAGGTAAAGTCATCGCTTCCGCTGGGTTTGTCGAATACATGAAAGCCAATGCATCGTCCATCGCGACGATCGGCATCTTCTTCCCCTTCATCATCGCCGCGATTTTGAAAACCGCACAAGGCTCTTCCACGGTTGCCATCACGACGACCGCCGGGATTTTGGGAAGCTTCGCGGCTACGGATTCCATGATGAACGTTCTAGGATTGAATACCCCGATGCTTGCCGTATTGGCCGTCATGGCGATCGGTGCAGGCTCGATGACCGTATCCCACGCCAACGATAGTTATTTCTGGGTGGTGACCAACTTCGGCGGAATGAAGACCGAAGATGGCTACGCGACCCAAACCGGTGTCACGCTGGTCATGGGGATCGCCGCGATGGCTGCGATCTTCTTCCTCTCACTCTTCCTCTAATATTCCTGCGAGGGCTGATCCAATCAGCCCTCAATCACAATCGGAGATGAAACTATGTTGAAACGGATCTTATGCATACCCGACTCGTTTAAAGGAACCTTGAGTTCCGCCCAGATCATCCATACCGTGACGACCGTTATGCAAAAACATCTTCCCGAAGTTCAAGTTCTGGGCATCGAAGTCGCGGACGGCGGGGAAGGAAGCGTCGATGCCTTCCTCTCGATTTCCGGCGGGGAGAAAATCGTTTGCGAAGTGAGCGGACCGCGTTTCGAGAGGATCGAATCTTTCTACGGAATCCTTCCGGGGAAGATCGCGGTCATCGAAATGGCGTCCTGCGCCGGTCTGCCTTTGGTTAAGGATCATCTTGACCCCCTCACGACGACGACCTACGGCGTCGGGGAACTCATGATTTCCGCGTGGGAAAACGGGTGCCGCAAGATGATCGTCGGCTTAGGCGGATCATCCACCAACGACGGGGGATGCGGTGCCGCGGCTGCGCTGGGGATCAAATTCTTCGATGAAGAAGGGAAGTCCTTCGTACCGACCGGCGGGTCGCTCAATCGCATCGCGAAGATCGATGCTTCCGATCCCCATCCTTTAGTCAAGGGATCACAAATCATCACGATGTGCGATATCGATAATCCGATGTTCGGTCCGCAGGGGGCTGCCTACGTTTTCGGACCCCAAAAAGGTGCGAATCAAGAGAACGTCCTCGTTCTTGACCAAGGGCTACGTCATCTTGCGAAGAAGATCGAAGACGATTTGAATCTGGATGTTTCCTTCATCCCCGGAACCGGCGCCGCCGGCGGGATGGGGGCGGGGATGGTCGCCTTCTTCCACAGTTCACTTCAATCCGGGATCGAGACGATCTTGGACGTTGCGAAATTCGACGATTTGGTTCAGGGCTGCGATTTGGTGATCACCGGGGAAGGCCGGATCGATGCGCAATCCCTGCGCGGGAAAGTCCCGATCGGCGTGGCGAAGCGCGCAAAGAGAGCCGGGGTTCCCGTCCTTTGCATCGTCGGAAGCATCGGCGAGGGCTTGGATGAAGCATATGAATTGGGCATCACCTCGATCTTCAGTATCAATCCGCAACCGCTGGATTTCAGTATCGCGAAGACGCGTGCCGTCGAAAATCTGACGATCACGGTTGAAAACTTCGCCCGACTCTTCCGTGTATTCTAGCAACCGCTTCCGACGGTACATCATCGTCGGCGCGGTTGTTTTCTTTTGGGGATAAAAGTGATAGGATAGGGATAACTTTCAGAAAGAAGGTGGAGCGATGGACGAGCGCAGGATATTGGAAACGGCGATGTTGGCGGGGGAAATCATGTCCGCCAGCGGGGCTGAGAGTTATCGGGTCGAAGATACGATGAATCGGATCCTGCATACCGCGGATGCGAGAAGCGCCGAGGCTTTTGCGGTCGTCACCGGGGTCTTCGCGACACTTGAAACGGAGAATGAAGTCGTGACGCGCGTCAAACGCATCGCACACCGGGACATCAACCTCGCCAAGATCGCCGAGGTCAACGAAATCTCACGGCTCTATTGCCAGAATCAAATCACATTGGAGACCGCCTATGACAGGCTTCAGAATTTCAAGGTTCGTTCCTATTCGAAAGCGATCCATAATCTCGCCGTTCTTCTTCTTGTGTTATCCTTCAGTTTCCTTTTGGGCGGGGGAATCCAGGAAGGGGTGCTCGCATCCCTCAACGGGGTGTTATTGATCGGAGCGTTGGTATTCGTGGATCGTGCGCAAGTCACCCCGTTCCTCCGTACCTTGTTCGCATCGACCGTCATCGCCTTCGGGGCGAGTTTCCTTAAATCGTTCATGATGAAAAACGCCGTGCTTGATAACGTGATCATCGCATCCATGATGCCCTTGGTCCCTGGAACCGCGATCACGACGGCGATCCGCGATACCCTCAACGGCGATTACATGTCGGGGGGATCCAGAGCTTTGGAATCGGTCGTCATCGCGGTATCGATCGCGTTGGGTGTCGGTGCCGGTCTTTGGCTATGGAGGGCGCTGCCATGATCCTGCAAGTGTTGGGGGCGTTTTTGGTCGGGATCGCCGGATCGATCATCCTGAACGCACCGAAGAAAGTGCTTCCGTATGCGGCGATGGTCAGTGCAGCGGGTTGGTTCGCCTATCTTCAATTCGAACGTATTCTTACGATTTCCATGTCGACCTTCTTCGCAGGGCTTTTCATCGCCCTCTTTTCCCATATCGTCGCCCGTATCGTCAAGGTTCCGGTCACCTTGTTTCTGGTCACCGGCTTCCTTCCCTTGGTCCCGGGGGCCGGCATGTATGCCTTGGTCTTCGCGTTCATTCAAGGCGACCTTGTCCAGGCGAACCTCGCTTTCCGTTTGGTCCTTGAAGTCGCCGGCATGATCGCCTTGTCGATCTTCGTCGTCGATTCGGTCTTCCGCATCCTCTTTCGACCATCAAGCATGTAATTCACCAAACCTTAACCGATTCTTGCATTCAAATCGAAAAACACGCCGTAATTCGGCGTATAATACCAATGGAGGGCTTTATGAGTACAAAATACATTTTTCTAGACATTGACGGAACCTTGCTGAGCCACACGTACGGCATCTCGAAAGGATCCTTGGACACCTTGGTCCAATTACGTAAAAACGGACACAAAGTCTTCGTCTGTACCGGACGTTCGAAATCCTATGTGGACGACTATATCCGCAAACTCCCGTTCGATGGTTTCATCTACGGGGCGGGTGCGCATGTCACCTATGAAGAGCAGGATCTGTTCATGCACATCATCCCAAGGGAAGAAGTCGAGAAAATGATCGAGTTCTTCCGCGCCTACAACATCTCGTTTATCCTGGAAGGACCCAATTATGCCTTCCATGACGAGTCGGCATTGAAATTCTTCCGCGACCGTTGGATCCTGCAGATTTCGGATACGCCGTATCTTAGTCTGCATAAACTCGCGGATGAGAGGATCCTTTCCGTGGTTTCCTACCCCGACATGACGGAAGAGATCAATAAGATTTCGATCTTTGCGAAAAGCGACGAGGACCTTGAGTTGATCAAGGATACCTTCAACGCCAATTATCACCTCATCCTTTATCCGACCACCTCGTCCTGCGAGATCGTCGGAGAGGGCATCAATAAAGCCAGCGGGATCAAACACATGATGAAGCACCTCGGCGGCGATTTGAAAGATTGCATCGCGATGGGGGACAGTATGAACGATTACGAAATGATCAAGGAATGCGGGTTGGGGATCGCGATGGGGAATGCGGACGAGAAAGTCAAAGCGATCGCGGACTACATCACCGAATCCGTCGACAACGACGGCATCGCGCATGCGATGCATCATTTCGGATTGATTTAGTAAAACAGGGGGAGCCATGAAACCATTACGCGACATTTTCTGGGGATTCATCCTACTTTTCTTTACCATCAACTTCGGCGTCGGCTTGGCGAAAGTCGTCATCCTGCCTCCGTTTGTCGGATACCTGATGATCTTTTTCGCGGTAGCGAAACTAAAGCCGATTTCCAAGCACTTCAAGAAGATCGATTTTCCTTTGATCGCTTTGTCGATCTTTTCACTGATCACCTTCGTTCTTTCTTTGATGGGGATTCCGATCGCCAATCAACTCGACCCCGTCAGCATCCTCTTGATTCTTATCTCCGACGGCATTTACCTTTGGATGATGTATCTCATGTTTTACGGACTCCGCGATGTCGCGGCAGCCGCGGGCAACGACGATTATGGTACGCAATTCACGGACTTGTTTCCGTTCTATGTGATTTTCCGCGTCATCATCGGAATCGGTCTTCTGATCTTCCCGACCCTTTCGTTTGTTTTCATCATCGCGAATTTGATCCTTCACATCGTTTTCTTAGTCAGATTGTCCCGTTTCAGCAAGATTCCTCTTGAATTCAAGATCGACCCCAACGACATCGACCCCGCCTCGTTCATTGAATGAGGTTTTTTTTCGTGTTGGCTCGTGATACAATGGGAAACACGGAGAACCTATGCGCAACTACAGTTTCTTGATCAAACCGGCGTCGTCCTTGTGCAACTATCGTTGCACCTATTGTTTTTACGCGGACGTCAGCGAACACCGCGAGGTCAAATCCGCGGGGATCATGGATGAGACCACGCTACGTAATCTGGTGAAAGTCGCGGTGGAAGCACCGGAAGCCACGGATCTTACCTTCGCCTTTCAAGGCGGGGAACCGACCTTGGCCGGACTGGGATACTTCAAGATCTTCACGCAGACGGTTAACGCCCTTAAATTACCGCATCAATCCATCCATTACGCACTGCAGACCAACGGATCCAATCTGGATGACGCGTGGTGTAAGTTTCTCAAAGAGAACGGATTCCTCGTCGGTATCTCATTGGACGGATATCGTGCCAACCACGATTTTTTCCGCGTCAGTGCGAAGAAGACCGGGACCTATGACGAAGTGATGAGAGCGATTAAGCGGTTACGCGAACATAAGGTCGATTTCAACATTCTGACCGTTTTGACCCGTGTGCTTGCGAAACAACCGAAGAAACTCTATGAATTCTATCGCGCCCAATCCTTCAGCCATGTCCAGTTGATTCCTTGTCTGCCGGGTCTGGATGAGAACGAGGATCCCTACTCCCTTACCCCCACGGCTTTCGCGACGTTCTACAAGACGTTCTTCGATCTATGGTATGAAGACTATATCCAAGGGAACTATATGAGCGTAACGCTCTTTGATAACGTCATCCCCATGTTCGCGGGGATCGCGCCGCAACAATGCGGGATGTTGGGGTTCTGTTCGCCCCAGTTCGTCGTCGAAGGGGACGGTACCGTCTATCCCTGCGACTTCTACGTCCTTGACCGCTATAAAATCGGCAACGTCAATGAGAACAGCTTGCCTCAAATCATCAAGAACGAGATCCTGGATTCGTTCTTGCGCGAACCCAAACGCATGAGTCCTTTATGCAAAGACTGTGCGTTCAACAAGATCTGCAACGGGAACTGCAAACGCTTGAACATCACGTACTTCGATGATGGATACTGCGGCTATCAGGATTTCCTGCATTATGCCTATCCTAGGATGCGTAAGATCGTGGATCGTAAACTCTAGCAAAGTTCGTCTCTTATCGTGTGTTGAACTCATTAAGAAAAGAGTTTAGTATGATAGATACAAAGCACATCACTTTTGGAGGGGAATCATGGCGACGAAGCAAGAAATCAGCGACTTCAAGAAAAAAGCGGATGCCTTCAACCGGGGGATCTACTCGGACCTGAAAAGTTATCGCATCGGTTTGGGGTTGATTCTGATTGCGGTGTCGGTTTATCTTATCATGACTTTCTTTGGATAAAAAAAGACGTTCGACGTCTTTTTAGTTTATTTCGCATCCTTTTGCCAATTCATTTAAAATCAGTTCGATGAAGACGAAGAAGATGGCTTGATCGTCCAAGAAGGTGGTAGAACTTGCCCGAGAAATATAGGGGAGGGTGACCATCTTTTTAACATCGTCCACCAATTTATTGTTCGGGGTCATCGTGATCAAGAGGATGGGCACCGAGTTTTGCGCCATCTGTCGGACATGACCGCCATAAGAAGTATTGTTTGATTTGATGGAGAAGATGACACACAGGTCATCCTTCGTCAGATAGGCGGCGACATCCCGCATCTGTACCTGGTCGTCGATGATTTCCGCATCGATACCCAGTTTCGACATCCGTAAGCGGAGTTGACGGGCGCTTAGCGCCGTACGGTTATATCCAAGGATCTTAACCCGTTTTGCGCTCAAGATCATCGTTGCGACTTCCTTCACATCCTCCAACTTCACCATGGATGGGATCATCGCGATGAAATTGACGTACCGGTCGATGATTGATTTGATCGCATCGTCCGCATTGTCGTCGGGAACGTTGGAAACGACATAACGGGACATGGCGAAACGGAACTCGGAGTAACCGTTATAGCCGATTTTCTGACAAAATCGTATGAAAGCGGCTTTCGACGTCCCGACTTTGTTTACGATTTCCTCGGCGGAAAGTTGGACCGGTCGGATCGGGTCGCTTAAAATGTATTCGGCGATCGCCTGTTCCTTTTTCGTTAGTTTCGATAAATTTTGGGTAATGGCTTCGATCGGATTCATACGTTTCCCTCTTTCCTGTAGTATATCACATTTCTTAAGCAAGTCACCTATAATGGAAGTTATTTCATTATACAAATATATATGGAATATATTTCAATAAATCATTGACTTTGTTTTCGTAGAGGAGTATAAGAGAAGTAGGCATGTAAACGGTACCAACTACATCCCTCACTTCACTGTTCAAAAGGAGAAAAAATGGAGAAACTACAAGCATTTCTAGAAAAGTATTTAATGCCGATCGCATCGAAGGTTTCAGGCAACCGATATCTACAATCAATCAGTCGCGGGTTCTCGATCTTGTTGCCGATTTCAATCATGGGTGCGATTTTCCTGCTTCTGCAGACCCTTCAGATCCCTGTCTATCAAGAATTCCTCAAAGCGACGAAACTCAACGCCATCATCGGGTTCGTACCGTCGATCACCACAAACATGTTGGCGGTCTATCTGGTTTTCCTGGTTGGCAAGAACTTCATGGAACAAAACGGATATGCCGACGACGCAACAGCCGCCGGGATGTTCTCGTTGTTGGTTTTCTTCCTGATGATTCCCCTTGGTGTCAGCGGTGTCGCTGCCGAAAGCAAGGAAGTCGTCAACATCGCCGCGGCGCTGAACACACGCTTCCTGGGAGCGTCCGGACTGTTTACCGCCATCATCGTCGGGCTTCTTGTCCCAACCGTCTATATCTTCACTCTTAAGCGCGGTTGGGTCATCAAACTCCCCGACGGCGTCCCCCCGCAGATCTCCCATGCCTTCTCTTCGTTGATCCCCGGATTCATCATCGCGATTCTCTTCAGTTTGGTCCGTTATGGATTTAGTTTGACAACCTACGCGAACTTCAATCAATTCATCTACACCTTCCTCCAACAACCCCTAACCGGTCTAGGTGCCAGTCCTCTGACCTTCATGTTGTTCATTTTCCTGGTATCGTCCTTCTGGTTCTTCGGGATCCATGGCGGACAAGTCGTCATGCCGTTCTTGAACGCGATTTACACCCCGTTGGCTCTGGAAAACCTCAATGCGCTCTCGACAGGGGCGGCCATGCCGCATCTGATCACGCAATCCAACTGGCTCGTCTTCGCTTCTATCGGCGGTGGCGGCGGTACCTTGGGCTTATGTATTTATCTTGCCTTCTTCTCCAAGAGCGCACGGTTCAAATCGTTGGGTCGCATGGCTTTACCCGCCAGCTTGACCGGGATCAACGAACCGATCACCTTCGGCTTGCCAATCGTCCTAAATCCAGTCCTGTTGATTCCCTTCATCGTGACGCCGCTGACGACCTTCCTGATTTCCTACGGATTGACGGTCGCGAAAATCATCCCTGCACTCAACGGAACCAACATTCCTGTCGGAACTCCCGTCATCTTCTCCGCCTTCATCACCGGTGGCTGGTCGGTCGCGGTATTGCAGGTTCTCTTGATCGCCCTCGGCTTCCTCATCTATTATCCGTTCATCAGCATTCTTGACAAAAAGGCCGTCGAAGAAGAAAAGAAACCTGTATAATAATTACGTTGAATGAAGGAGATTCTATGAAACAACCAAACATCGTTTACTTCGTCGCGGATCAAATGCGCAGCGACTCCCTGGCCCATCTGGGGAACCCTGCGTCGATCACGCCCAATCTCGACCACATCGCATTGCATGAAGGCGTGTCGTTCCAGAACGCCTATTGCCAAAACCCGGTATGCGTCCCTTCACGATGCAGTTTCCTGACGGGATTATATCCTCATACCACGGGACATCGGACCATGCATTTCCTGCAGCGCGAAGACGAGCCGAACATTCTGCGTGTCATGAAAGAAGCCGGATATGAAGTGATCTGGGTCGGTCGCAACGACATCATCCCGGCACCAAGATCCAAAGAACCCTATTGCGATGAATACTACGATGGAATCGACTTCCACAATAAAGTGATCCCTAATCCCGATGCGAAATTCAGAGGGATGGGACATCAGAGCGAAGTGAATCAACCTTCCGACCTCTATTCGTTCTATGTCGGAAAAGGGGAGCGCAACGATCCGTTCATCGATTTGGATTGGAATTGTTTGAAGAGTGCGATGGATTATCTGGAGCGCAAAGCGGAGAAAGGCGACGATCGTCCCTTCTTCCTCTATGTCACCATCACGTTTCCGCATCCTCCCTATGCCTGCGAGGATCCGTGGTACTCCAGCATCGACCGATCGAAGTTGCCCAAGCGGCGTCCCGAAGCGATTACGCTGAAGGATAAGGCAAGCATGCTGAAGGAGATCGGTAGGAAACAACAGTTATCGGCGTGGGATGAGTCCCGTTTCGACGAACTGCGTGCCACCTACCTTGCGATGGTTTCCCGCTTCGACCACCAGTTCGGTCTGTTGACCAACAAACTGAAGCAGACCGGATTCTACGACGACAGTTCGATCTTCGTCTTCAGCGACCATGGGGATTTCACCACCGATTACGGCGTTGCGGAGAAAGCACAGAACTTGTTCGAGAATCCCGTCAGCAACGTCCCGTTGATCGTCAAACCTGCGAAATCCGTCGATGTGAAACCCGGGGTGTCCAAAGCCTTGGTCGAATTGAACGACCTGAGTGCGACGATCGCCGACATGGCGGGCATCGACCTTCCGTACACCCAATTCGGGAAATCGTTGCGTGATGCCATCGGCGGGAATCCTTTCCATAAGGACGCCGTCATCTGCGAAGGCGGACGGATCCATGGCGAGAAACAAGCGATGGAATTGGGCCATGGGGAGAGTTCCCCGTACTGGCTGCGCTTATCGACCCAGTATAGCGAAGGTCCCGAACATACCAAAGCCGTCATGATCCGGATGGAAAACCTCAAATACACCTACCGTCTCTATGAAAAACATGAATTGTACGACTTGGATGTGGATCCACTCGAACTTGAAAACCGGATCGACGCCCCTGAATATCAAGGGGAAGTCCTGAAGTTGAGAGAAAGACTGCTGAAATTCATGATCGAAACCGGTGATTATGTACCGATGAAACGCGATCAAAGATAGAATCCGCCCCGTTTTCCAACGGGGTTTTCTATCGTTTGGGGTGAATTGTGAAATCCAAGAGAAATCGAACGTGGAAAAGAACACCTTCATTTGCGAAAACAAAGGAGTATGCTAAACTAAACCTAGAGGGTAACAACGATGGAAACGATCAAGATCACACAGGATGTGGAACTATCCCGCATCATTCAGGGACTTTGGCGTCTGAAGAATTGGAATTTCGAAACCATCAACACGGTCAATTTCATGCATCGCTGCATCGAGTTGGGCGTGACCACGTTCGACACCGCTGAAATCTACGGTGATTACGGCGTCGAAGAAGAAATCGGTAAAGCCTTGCTTTGGGATCCTAGTCTACGTCAAAAGATCCAGTTGGTCACCAAGACCGGCATCAACATGAAATCACCCGTCCGTTCCTACAAGATCGGACATTACGATACGCGCTATGAGAAGATCGTGGCGTCCTGTAAAGAAAGCATCGCGAAGATGAACTGCGGTTATCTCGACCTTTTCTTGATCCATCGGGAAGACCCGCTCATCGACCATGACGAAGTCGCACGGGCGTTGCATGATCTGAAAGAAGCGGGGTTGATCAAGGCTTACGGGGTCAGCAACTTCGATCCCTTCAAATTCGAAGCCCTGCAGAAAGCCACGGGCGACCGATTGGCCACCAACCAGATCGAAGTTTCCCCGGTATGTTTCGAACACTTCGACAGCGGACTGATGGATGTCCTTCAGAAACATCATGTCCATCCGATGATCTGGTCGCCGTTGGCGGGCGGATTGTTGTTTACCTCCAATGATCCGATGTATGTCAAGGTGAGACGCAAACTCGAAGAGATCGCCGACCGCCATCGTTCGACACCGGAAACCATCGCCTATGCCTGGCTTCTGTATCATCCGGTCAAGATGATGCCGATCAGCGGAAGCAGCTCCCTGGAGCGTCTGAGTGCCGCTTGCAACGCGTTCGATGTAAAATTAAGTCACGAAGAATGGTACGAAATCTATATCGCTTCCGGCCAACAACATTTGCGCTAAGGCGCGATCGGAGGGTCCCATGAGTACGTTCACCATCAACGGCGTGGAGTTGTATTACGAAGTGACGGGCGATCTTAAGTCAAAGGAAGCCATCGTCTTTCTTAACGGTGTCATGGCATCGACCACCAGTTGGGTCTATCAGGTCGAACTGTTCAAGAAACTGGGGTATAAGATCCTGCTCCATGATTTCAAGGGACAACTGAAGTCGGATAAACCGGTCGGCCCCTATTCCTTCCACCAGCATGCTTTCGAAACGGTTGAACTGATGCAGGAAGTCGGGATCGAGAAAGCCCACATCGTCGGTACAAGTTACGGCGGTGAAGTCGGACTGCGCATGGCCATCGATTTCCCGGTTTTCGTCCAAAGCTTGACCGTCATCGATTCGGTCAGCGAACTGGATCCGCTGTTGGAGAGTTTCGTCCTCTCGTGGCGCAATCTCTGCGATAACCTGGACGGGGAAGCCTTCTTCAACGGGATGCTTCCGACGATCTACGGGGAGAGATTCATCCGCGAAAACAAGGAAATGCTTCAAAAACGAGCGACTCAAATGAAGGCGTACCCGGAAGAATATTTCATCGGGCAAACCTATCTTTACGATACCTTCCTGCAGGATGTGACGATGAGCGACGAGCTTGATCGGATCACCTGTCCCGTTTTGATCCTCAACGGGAAAGAGGATTTTCTGAAACCTGCGAAATTCTCACGGATCCTCCATGAGAAGATCAAGGATTCGCAATGGATCGAACTCCCCGACTGCGGCCATGTGGCGATCTTCGAACAAGCGCAGACCGTGAACACCTGTATTCTAGGTTTCATCACCCGCCATCATCTCTAGGAGGCATCATGCAAGAAGCACTTCGCATCTATCTTCCCTTCGTCATCATCGGTGTTGTCTATTTCCTGATCGTAACCGGATTGAAGAAAAAATTCCGGATAGGATATTTGAAAGGATTGTGGTTACCGCTGGGCGTCGTCATCCTGTTCTTCGGATTGGCCGTCTATGCCCGGGTGAATCCCCAACCGGGATCGTGGAACGATCTTGTGTTCGCCGCGATGACCGCTGTCTCTACGCTCACCTTGGCCACGTATGTGACCCTTTGGTTGGTCGTAAGTCTCTTTTCAAAGAAGTAGTTGTTTGTTCTTCCGCCAATGAATGGCGGATGTAGGAGGACCTATGGAATATTTGACTCCCTATCTCGTCGCTCTCGCCATCGGTTTAGTGTATTTCGGTATCGTCATGTTCTTGGTTAAGAAATTCAACTTCAAGTATACATACGGCTTGGTCTTGCCTCTTGCCTTGGTGGTCTTCTTCGCCGTCATGACCTTCATCGGAGGACAAACGGATACGACGGGTTGGCAAGCCTTAGGGTATTTGGTGATGACCATCCTCTCGGGTGTCGTCCTGATCGGTTACGTTCTGGGTTGGGTCGGCGTCATCCTGACGAAAAAGAAAGCCTGATTCGCTTGACGAGGATGACCGCGACTGTTATCATGGTGAATGTTAAAGGGAGTAGGGGCCAGCAATGGTGATCCGTTCCGTCAACACGATGGTAACATCCGGACGTATCGTAAGCTCAAGACTTTATCCAAGGGGATAAAGTCTTTTTTTATCCTAGAACCGGAGGTATTCATGAGTATGAAGAAAACATGGCATACGATTCCGCTTGAAGAGACACTGAAGGAAACGGATCTTCAAAACGGACTCAACGACGAACAAGTGAGGAAGCAAAGGGAAGAATATGGCGAAAACAAACTGAAGGAAGGGAAGAAACCCAGTCTCCTTCGGATGTTTTTCGAACAGTTCAACAACACGATGATCATCATCCTGGTGATCGCTTCCGTCATCTCCTTCTTTTTGGGCGAGGAAGCCGATGCGGTCATCATCCTCGCGATCGTCGTATTGAACGCGATCTTGGGTGTCATCCAGGAAGACCGGGCGGAAAAAGCTCTGGCCGCGCTGAAGGAGATGTCCGCTCCGCTGGCGAAAGTGCGCCGAAACGGGAAGGAAATCGTCATTCCGTCCAGCGAAGTCGTCCCCATGGATCTGTTGATCCTGGAGGCCGGCGACCGTGTCGCGGCGGATGTACGCTTGGTGAAAACATCCAGTTGTCAGATCCAAGAGTCGTCACTGACCGGTGAATCCGTCCCGGTCGATAAATCCGAAGACGTCATCGTCGACGAGAAAGCCGCCTTGGGCGATCGACTCAACATGGCCTATGCCTCCTCCAACGTGACCTACGGTCGCGCTGTGGGCTTGGTCGTCGGCATCGGGATGGATACCGAAGTCGGTAAGATCGCCACGATGTTGAGCGGAACGGGCGACGAAAGCACGCCGCTTGAAAAGAAACTGGACCAACTCGGCAAAGTGCTGGGGATCGGCGCCCTGGTTTCCGTCATCCTCATTTTCTTCATCGGTCTTTTCAATCAAAAACCGATCCTTGAAATGTTTATGACCTCCGTCTCCCTGGCTGTCGCGGTCATCCCGGAAAGTCTCCCTGCGGTCGCCACGATCGTCATGGCGATGGGGGTTCAACGTTTGGCCAAACGCAATGCGATCATCCGTAACCTTTCCAGTGTCGAGACCCTGGGGTCGGCGACCGTCATCTGTTCCGATAAAACCGGGACGCTGACACAGAATAAAATGACCGTCACCACGCATTGGGTCAACCACGAAGAAAATCTGACGGACCTTGTCCGTGCCGCGTTCTTATGTAACGACGCCCGGATCGTCGACGGGAAATGGCTTGGGGATCCCACCGAAACCGCGCTGTCCGAATGGGCGCAGCGTCAAGGCTTGAATCTTGAAGAAACCACGACCACGCATCCGCGTGTCGCGGAAGTACCTTTCGATTCGGGTCGCAAGAAAATGACGACCGTCCACCAAGTGGACGAAGTCATCCTGGCCTACGTGAAAGGCGGGGTCGACGAAGTGTTGGCGGGGGTCACGTACATCGCCGAAGGTTCAAACCATAGACCGATCACCGACCAAGATAAAGTCGAAATCCAGACAATCAACCAACGTCTGGGAGAAGGCGCTCTACGCGTCTTGGCATTTGCGAGACGTGAACTCGATGAAGTCATCAAAGACGGGGACGTCCGTGCCGAACAACACCTGACCTTCGTCGGATTGACCGGTATGATCGACCCGCCCCGTGAAGAAGTCGAAGACGCGGTACGAGAATGTAAAGAAGCGGGCATCCGCGCCGTCATGATCACGGGCGACCATGCGACCACCGCCCAAGCCATCGGAAAACAGATCGGTTTGATGGAAGAAGGCGACCGCGTCGTCACGGGCGTCGAATTGGATGCGATGAGCGACGAAGACCTCTTCAACGAAGTCCGTCACATCGCCGTCTATGCCCGGGTTTCCCCTGAACATAAAATGCGGATCATCGATGCCTGGAAGAAACAAGGCGAAGTCGTCGCGATGACCGGGGACGGCGTCAACGACGCTCCGGCCCTTAAGAAATCCGACATCGGCGCCGCAATGGGCTTGGTCGGGACGGAAGTCGCCAAAGGGGCGGCCGACATGGTCTTGACCGACGACAACTTCGCCACGGTCGTCAACGCGGTCGAAGAAGGACGACGGATCCGCGACAACATCACCAAAGCGATCTCGTATCTGTTGTCATGCAACGTCGGCGAGTTATCCGTCTTGTTGGTGGCGACCTTCCTGAATTGGAGCACGCCTTTGCTTCCGATCCACATTCTTTGGATCAACCTGGTGACCGATAGTCTGCCTGCCTTGGCGTTAGGCGTCGACCCTGCGGAAGCGGGCATCATGAAACGCCAACCCAAACGCGATACCAGCCTTCTCACCGGAGGCATGTTGTGGCGGATCCTCTACCAAGGCTTGATGATCGGTTCGCTGACCCTGATCGCCTATCTCTACGGATCGGGACGATTGGGCGTGGAAGGATCGGAAAGTCTAGGTCAAACCATGGCCTTCACCGTCCTGGCCTTCAGCCAATTGGTCCACTCCTATAATATCCATTCCGTCCGTCACAGTTTCTTCACCAGTTTCTATAAGAATCGCTGGTTACTGTTGGCGACGTTCATCAATGCGTTGATGATGCTGGGTGTCCTCTTTATCCCGGGTGTCAATACGCTCTTCAAATTGACGATGATGGACCTTCACCATTGGGAAGTCGTGCTGATGTTGGTGTTCATCCCGATCCCCGTGGTCGAACTCTTCAAGCTTCTGAAAATCAACGGGAAAGAATAAACAAAGGCGGTCATGAGTGTCATGGCCGCCTCTTCTTTATCTTTGGTATACGATCCGTCCATCCACCATCGTCATCTCGACCTTCACTTCTTTGATTTGCGTCGGATCCAGATCGAAGAGGGATCGATCCAAGACCACCAGGTCGGCCAAGTAACCTTCATACAAACGACCTTTCTTCTGTTCGTCGAAGCTGGTATACGCTCCTCCGAGCGTATACCGGTCGATCGCCGTTGCGAGATCGACCCTTTCTTGCGGATAGAATCCGCCCTCGGGGAACAACGTCAGATCCTGTCGGTTCACGGCACAATGGATGCAATGGAAGACATTGAAACCTTCGACCGGGGAATCGGTACCGTAGGCGGTATGGAGTCCCAGTTTTTCCATCGTCTGAAAAGCGTAGGATGTGGAAGCGAGGGGTTTACCAACCCGATCTTCGACGATATGTAGATCATAATGGAGGAAAATCGGTTGGACATAGGCCAAGACATCCAGCTTCGCGAAGCGTTCAAGCAAGGGGATGTCGGTGATCTGGCAATGGATGATTCCGTGGCGCAGTTCGTTTGAAGCCAAGATCACTTCGCCATACGCATCCAATACGTTGGACATCGCTTGGTCGCCGATCGCGTGGATGGCGACTTGGATTCCGTTTTGATCCGCAATCCTTACCCATTCATTCAGGGTTTCCTGTGTCATGCATTCGATCCCCTGGGTTGACGGATCATCCGCATACGGGGATCGCAGGAGCGCGGTGCGCGCACCCAACGATCCGTCGACGAAGAGTTTCAGGGGACCGTAACGGTTGAAGTCGTTCTCGTTGCGATGGTAT
This sequence comes from Erysipelotrichaceae bacterium, assembly GCA_041736705.1. Taxonomy (GTDB): domain Bacteria; phylum Bacillota_I; class Bacilli_A; order Erysipelotrichales; family Erysipelotrichaceae; genus GWE2-51-13. Next base: position 3,291 of record JBGSTC010000015.1, on the reverse strand, counting down.
CCGTCCCTGATCCGTTCTTCGAAGGTTTCCACATCGATGAAGCTGGTTTGATGGTAGACGCGAACGGAGGGCGTAGCGGATGAATAGATCCGATACGCTTCTTCCATCGCTTCATATCCCTCTTTCCCCACGGTGATGTCGTTGGATTGGACGGAAGTGATCCCGTAGGAGTTCGCGATCGCACTGACTTGGTCGAGGAGGGTGGTGTAGTCTTGTGTGGAGGGTTGGCTTTGAAGGGGACCCAGCAATACCATCGCGTTCTCCCTGAAGATGCCTAAAGGTTCTCCCGCTTGATCCACATCGAAGTGACCGCCGTCGATCTGTAGCGTGGTTGAATCGATCTGGCAAACGTTCAACGCTTTTGAATTGCACGTCACCACGTGACCGCATGCCCGCGAGAAGACGATTGGGATGTCGGTCGAGATCTTGTCCAAATCATACCGATCCAACAAGCGGCTTTCATCGTTGAAATAATCTTGGTTCCATCCCCGTCCGAAGAGTACCGGTCGGGAGGGATTCGCAAAAAGGAAGTCCTTCCCCCGTCGAATCACCGTCTGGATCGAATCGGATCCGTACAAGTCGACGGTCGTGAAGGCGATCGCGCTCATCAGGAAGTGCTGGTGGGAATCGTTGAAACCGGGGACGACCGTACGTCCTTGCAGGTCGACGCAACGATTCGCTTCCTCACGCAACGCAAACAAGGCGTCGTCGCTTCCGACGTGGGTGATTCTGTTGTCTTCGATCAAGATCGATTGTGCGAACACATCGCGATCCTGATAGATGTTTCCGTTGTAGAGCAGCGTTTTCATGGTTTACCCCAGTTGGTTCGATGGTATGAACCGATAGATCAAATAGGCGGCAGCCGGAATCAATAGGCTAAGAAGCGAGTTATTGAAATCACTGGTCATCAGGGTGTTCACCAACAAGCCGACCATCACCAAGGTCGCGAGAATCGGGACGACGGGATAACCCCAGACGCGATACGGGCGCTCGATGTTGGGAAGCGTACGGCGGAAGATGATGACGGAGAAGAAGATCAAGCCGTTGAAGATTAAGCCTTGTAAAACAACCAATGAAGTCAGTTGATTGAGATTACGGAAGAAGACGAGGATGATCGATACAACGGCGGACAGGAGAATCGCATTGGCCGGCGTCTTGGTCGTCGGGTTGATTTCACCCACGCGACGGAAGAACAAACCGTCTTTCGCCATGGCATAGTAGAGACGGGGGAAGACCATGACACAACCGTTGGTCGCCCCGAAGACCGAAACCAGCATCCCCAATCCGACAAGAGTCGAACCGAAGCCACCCAGTAAACGATTGGCGACCGCGGTCCCTAAGAAGAGGTTTCCGCCGGCGATCGCATCGACGATTTCCTGAAAACTCAGGACACGGTAGATCGCGAAGTTGAAGAGGACATAGAGGATCATGACGAAGAAGATCGCGATGACCAAAGCCAACGGAAGATTACGCTTGGGATTCTTGAGTTCTTCACTGACGTTGTTCAGGTTGGTCCATCCTTCATACGCCCAAAGGGTCGCGACGACACCCATCGCGACCATGGAAATCAATCCCATGATATCGACGGAAGCATCCACGTTGATCGAAAGATCCGGGGATTGATTTCCCAAGAATAAACCTAACCACAGGATGATCAGGATCGGAACCAGTTTCGCCACCGTGAACAAATTCTGGATCCACGACCCGAACTTGACCCCATAGTAGTTCGCGACCGTCAATAAGACGATGACGAGGATGGCGATCCCTTTCTGCGTCGCTTCGTTGATCGCGACGAAGTTATTCAGGATCGTCGCGAAGGCTAAGGCCAACGCCGCGATCGATCCGGAACTGCCAAGGATGAAACTGCTGAATCCGCTCATGAAGGCGACGGATTTCCCATAAGCCTCACGCAGGTAGACATAGCTGCCGCCGGCACGAGGCATCATCGCCCCCAGTTCAGCATAACATAAACCGCTGATCAACGTCACGATTCCGCCGACCACCCAGGCCAATAACGCCAATCCCTGCGAATTCCCCGCGAACATGAAGACATAGGAACCGAGGTAGAAAATACCCGACCCCACCATGATCCCCACCAAAATACTGACTCCTCCGAATAGACTGATCTCCCTTGAAAGCTCGGTTTCCGTGCTTTGTAGCTCACGGATGTGTTCGTTGACGCTCATGTGTTTACCTCCCTGGTACAAAAAGATTGCATCGTACCGATGCAACCTGTTTTAGAAAGGTACACATCGATAGCGCCTCTGTCCGTTTGGGGACAGGAGTGCAGCGGGTATTCCCCGAAGCACCAACGAATGGATCTCATCCCATTCGTTTCGGCGTTCTTGCCTTTCGTTAAGTTTGTCGAGTGACCTCTCCCTTAACTACTCATCGCGAACGCGCCTCTATCAATCTTGGGGTTAGGATAACAAATCCCGTCTGAAAAGTAAAGTATATTTTCAGAAAAACCAATTAAATTTACATTTTTAGTTCGATATTCAAAGGAATCAACGATTTCTGATTACTCAAACGAACCTTGTATTTGCGCATGAGGTTATTTATACTTGAAGGGATAACACGCAAAAAGACAAAGCGTGACGGAAAGCGGAGGAAGGTCGACATGGAGAAATTCGATGCGCGTGATATCCACGGTAATCTATTGGGCTTTGAAATGATCCGCGGGGAAACGGCGAAGGAAGGCCATTACCACGTCGTGGTCGAAGTGTATACGATCAATCGAAAAGGGTACGTGCTGACGACCAAGCGTCATCCTGAGAAACCGTTCGGTCACCAATGGGAGATCACTGGCGGCAGCGTGTTGATGGGGGAAGAGATCCGTCCGGGGGCGTTGCGTGAACTGCGTGAAGAAACCGGATTGGTCGCTGAAGATAGAGACCTGATTGAATTCTATCGCCATGTGAGCGGGGATAGTTTGTACCATAGTTACATCGTCGTCTTGGATGTGGATGAGGAAGATGTCGTGTTACAGGAAGGGGAGACGGTCGATTTCGAGTTCCTGAGTCTGGATGCCTTTGAAGAACGCCTGGAGAGCGAAGCCTTCGTTTCCACGATCCGTGAACGCTATCGTTTGCATCGCCCGCTGTTCCACGCGACATACAATCAACACATACGATGAAAAAGACTTCGGGATAAACTGTACCCCATAGAGTAGACACGAAATAAAACACGTGACTCCCCTATGGGGTTTTACTATACTAAGAAAAGAGGATGAAAAATGGCAAAAGTAAGATTCACCCAGGAAGAAATCGAAGCATTAAAAGGAAATCCGTA